>CANBJR010000026.1 GCA_947369085.1 uncultured Clostridia bacterium
CTTTTTTTACGGCTTTTCACTACTCGATAAATACAAAGGTACGGGCAAGGCAAAGCCTTATATGATTTTTGCACTTACGGACGAAACCTATTCGCTCGTTTGCACGGCAAAAATTCCCGAGGGAATTGACGAGAAAAAATACTACCTTTTTCTTTCAATTCTCGACCAGCTCTACTGGATTTCGGGATGTACAATCGGCGCGCTTCTCGGAACGTTTATTCCGTTTAACAGCACCGGAATTGACTTTGCAATGACTGCACTGTTTGTTGTAATCTTCGTTGAGCAATGGTTAAGTACAAAGGAGCACCTGCCTGCAATTTTAGGCGCAGTAACAACGCTTGTGTGCCTGTTTGTTTTCGGCGCTCAGTATTTTATAATTCCGTCAATGGCTTTAATTGCCGTTGAACTTGTAATTTTCAGAAAAAGATTTGAAAAAAGTAATCTCGACAGCGAAAAAACAAAATCGGAGGTGAGCGAAAATGGACAATAACACCGTCCACTCACTGCTGATTATCGCAGTTATGGCTGTATTTACAGCTTTGACGCGCTTTTTGCCGTTTTTAGCATTTCCCGAGGGTCGAAAACGCCCGAAGGTTATTACATACCTCGGAACTGTGCTTCCGTACGCTTTAATTGGTATGCTCGTTGTGTACTGCTTCAAAAGCGTTTCTGTTTTCAGCTATCCATATTGCTTACCCGAGCTTTTAGCCGCTGCGCTCGTTGCCGCACTTCACATCTGGAAACGCAACACACTGATAAGCGTTTTCGGCGGAGTTATATTCTATATGGTGCTTGTTCAGTGCATTTTCTGTTGACATAATTCTAATAGTATGATATAATTTCGAAAGATTAAGGGAGTAGTCGGCGCAAAATGCGTGATTAAGCCAACATACTTGGGCGTGCCCATGGTTTAATTTTAAATGACAAGACTTATCTGTTTAAGGCAACAGATAGGTCTTTTTTTATCCTCTGTTGCTTATTAATGCAATGGAGGAATTTTTTATGGGAATTATTGAGCTTTTTATTCTTGCAGTCGGACTTTCAATGGATGCTTTTGCAGTTTCAATATGCAAAGGACTGTCGGTGAGAAGTCTTAAAGCACGTCACGGCATAATCTGTGGACTGTACTTTGGCGGATTTCAGGCAGGTATGCCGCTTATCGGATATTTACTCGGCAAACAGTTTGAATCGTTAATTACAAGCGTTGACCACTGGATAGCATTTGCTTTGCTCGGAATTATCGGTGCAAATATGATTAAGGAGTCATTTGGCAGTCCCGAAGAACTGAACGATTCGTTTACCCCAAAGTCGATGATTCCGCTTGCCGTAGCCACAAGCATTGATGCGCTTGCTGTAGGCGTTACACTCGCCTGCCTTAATGTTGAGATTTTCTCTGCTGTAAGCCTAATCGGCATTATAACGTTTGTTTTTTCGGCTGTAGGCGTCAAAATCGGCAATGTGTTCGGAGTAAGATTTAAGTCAAAAGCTGAACTTATCGGCGGAATCGTGCTTATTGTTATGGGCGTTAAGATTTTACTTGAACATCTTGGTGTTATTAATTTTTAGTACAGGTATTTATATAATGCAGGAAGCAGTTACGGCTGTTCCTGCATTATTCTTTTGTTACAACAGTGCCTGAATTTTAAATTGATAAAAAAGTAATGTTTTATATTAGTGTGAAGTATGGAGTGTGAAGTTAAGGGTCGGTCGAGTGCCTCGACCGGCAAATTTCCAGATTTATAATAGTGCGTATTGTTTGGATAAGTTTATTTGCTGAACAAATTTTGATATAAAGGTAGCATTTTTTAGTGTAACGGCGAACTAAAAAGAAAATTCGGGTTTGGGGGTTGATTTTTTTAAACAACGGTGTTATAATAGTTACAAATTTGTTATTAAATGTTACCGAGATTGTAATTTTCTCGGGTAAAAAGTTACTAATTGATACCTATTATAAAACAATCGGAGGTTTTTAAAATGCAGAGAATTAAAAAACTTACTGCAATTATTCTGAGTATTCTTACGCTGTCAAGCGTATGCGTATTCGGAAGCGCTTTTTCGGCAGGTGCAAGCGGCACCGGCGCAGGACTTGCCGAATGGGCACTTAACGCATACTATGACGGCTGGTCTTATGTTTACGGAGGCTCCAGTCCCGGTGCTGTTGACTGTTCAGGTCTTATTTATTCATACTGCGGCGGCGAGCGCTGCGGTGACCCACAGCTTAACACTGCAACTCAAAGAGGTTCGGTAAGCAGCGGTATACCAAATGTTCACGGTCTTGGACTTTGGCGACCGGGTCATGTCGGCGTTTATGTAGGCGACGGTATGGAGGTTGACGCAAGAGGCGACGCATACGATATGTGTTACGAAAGCGTTTACGGCTCATACAGCGGCTGGACATACTGGTTTAAGCTTGCGGCTGTAAGCTATCCCACAAACGGCTGGGAAAAGTTCAGCGGAGATTACTACTACTATGAAAACGGCGAGTACATCACCGATACTTCAAGAACAATTGACGGCACTACATACTACTTTGACTCAAAGGGTCGTTCAAGCAAAACCCCCTCAAATACATCAGGCGCATCATCAAGCGGTTCATCGAATAATTCGTCCTCATCTTCAAGTTCTTCCTCACAGAGCAAGCCCACTTCGTGGAGAAACGGCTCAACGGGTGAAGAGGTAGAGAAGATTCAAAACCGCCTTGCAGAGCTTGGCTACTATACAGGTGCTGTTGACGGAAACTTCGGCGACGCTACAGAAAAGGCTTACAGAGCATTTCAGGAGGCAGCCGGGCTTACCGTTGACGGTATAGCAGGCTCCGACCGTGAGGTTCTCTACTCTGACGACGCACCGCACGCTCCTAAGGTTGAAGAAACAACCGCTCCCGCTGAGGAAAAGCAGGAAGATGAAAAAGAAAGCAAAGAAGAAAAGTCAGCAATAGAGTTTAAAAGCGGTGACGAAAACGACGACGTAAAGGCAATTCAGGGCAAACTTGCAGAGTTAAAATACTTTGACGTTGACCCCACAGGATATTACGGAGATTACACTGTACAGACAGTAATGAATTTCCAGCTTGCAAACGGACTTGATGCGACAGGTGTTATTGACGAAGAAACATATAAATTGCTTTTCAGTGCTGACGCTGTTGTAAATCCCAATCCTACACAAGAAAGCACAGACGAACAGACTGCAACAAATGCGGCTGAATCGGGTCCCGTACAAATGCCCCTTACAACAAGCCCCTCTGAGCTGATTGTTGTAAACGAGCAGAATCAGAACTACACCGACACAGCTACCGACGTTGTTAAAAAGACAAACAAGGTAACAAAAAAGGCTCTTTCAAAGTCATCCTCTGTAATCCCCTCCGCCGCAACCGCAGAGGTTAAACGAACCGCAAGCGTTTGGCTATGGTTTGTTCTTGTCGCCGTAATTCTCGGCGCACTTGCAGCCGTATTTATGCTTCGTGACAGAAAGTCAAACAGATACGCAAAATACTGTGCAAAGAAGAAAAAGCAAACAAGCTTTAAGGCAGACGTAAACGCTCGCTGGTAATTTGCAGAGCAAAATCAATATTAAAATTAAGGTCGAACATCGCAAAACGGTGTCCGACCTTTTAATTTTGATTAGTTTTTCAACTTAATTGAGTTATCCATATACGACTGTATAAAGGGTTAAAAAATATACTGCACTGTAATTACAGCAACTCCGTTATCGTTGCAGACGTCTATCATTCCGTTGTTTTTCTCAGTAAGCTTTCGCAAAATATTAATTTTCAGAATACTGTCCTTATCGTTCGGTTCGGCAAAATTTTCACCGTCTTTGCACGGAAAGCTGATTGCATACAACAAAACGCCCTGCTTGCAGTCAGCCGAAATTTCAATCTGCCTTTCCCTTTTCGGCTCAATTCCGTTTAAGCCAAAAACAGCAATATCAATCGTGTTGTTCAAAAGCACGCATATATCAAAATTATCCTCGGGAAGCTTTGCAAGGCTTCCCGAAAATTTTATTTTAACGCTGTCTGCAAGCTGTTTCTGCCTTTCGGTAAGCACTGCGTCTGCCGTGTCGCTCCCCGTATTATAGAGAATGTTGTACGAGCCGACAATCATACTGTCGCATTTTTTGACAAGCTCTAACGCATCACCTGTCCGCCCCTGCTCAAGCAACGGCTTTATCAACATTGACATATTATTGTAATCGTGCCGGAACTGTCTTAGCATTGCGCCTGACTGCGCAATAGTTTTTCCGTATTCGCGCTGAATATTAAGCTGTTGTTCAAAAACGCTTGTTTCATATCTGTACAGATTCTTCTTTACCTGATTGTAAATCAGAACAGGAAACGCAATTGTCAAAATCAGTGATATAAGCATTGCAAGCAGTTTTACCGCCACGGCATATCTTACCTCGGAATCAAGCAGAGAAGCCACATAGTTAAAATTACCGCCGATAATAAGAAAAAGATTGAGCAGCAACAAAACAGGTTTTGAAGTATTTTCAATGAAAAATTTCGTTTGTTTTTGCAGCACCGTACACAAAACAGAAAAAATAATGCACACAATCAGCGCAGTTATCATTCCTGTAAAATCAAGCAACGTGTTTTGCGTAATATCCTTTCCGGAAAAAGAAATAATCAGCAAAATGAAAAATGAAACAAACGATACAACCGAGCTTATTGTAATTGCCGTGCTGAATATATAAAACTTCTTCGGGCCTTTTAGCAGAAGCGGTGTAAACACAAGCCCCCAAAACTCCAAATTCACAACCACTCCGTGTTGCAGTCCGCCTTTAAGCAAAAAAAACGATAACACTGTCAAAAGCAAAATTGTGCCTGTAACGGCAAAGTAAAGCTTTGCGCTCTTTAAATCAAACAGTTTTTTTGTAAAAAAATACACAATAAGTATTACGACAGCATAATTAACAACGCTGTCAACAAACACAGTTGCTCCCATTTTCAACCCGTCCTTTTTAAACGTCCTATGGGACGGTTTTTTTAACGCCCTAAGGGTCGGTTTTGAATTATAACGCGGTATCGCGGTAACTATACATTTTTCTAATTCTAACGCAAGATACAACTTTACGGCATATATTGAAGTGTGGAGTTGCGGTCGAGTAGATAACTTGTTATAAATCAAAAGTTTAATCCAAAATTTATTTATATGCGTCTTTGCCGCAGAGATTAAACATAACCAATATATCAATTTAAAATTATCAAATAACAATTTTTAAATACTATAGCGGCGAACTGTGTTCGCCAAAACGAATAACAAAAATATTTGAATTTTACATCAATGTTGGCGTAGGGACACATCAGCCGTGTCCGTGCAAAATTGCAATGCAATTTTGTGAATGGGACGTGTTGGAACCCGTCCCCTACGGAGAGGTTTGTTTTCCTCTATAAATACGGTTTAATCGGAAAAATCGGTTAACCAACTGCGGACACGGCGCGCCGTGTCCCTACGAAAGTAAATGCAACAGTTTATTTATATCCGTATCTGTGTGGGATAATAACACAAACGTCTGTACTAAATCCGTAGGGAACAACCCCTGTGTTGTTCCTAACTGACATTCAGCTAACCCATAATAGGAACGACACAGGGATCGTTCCCTACACATTTCAAAACACTTCCGGTATATCAAAATTTGTTCAGCAAATAAACTTATCCAAACAATACGCACTATTATAAATCTGGAAATTTGCCTGCCGAAGCACTCGACTGACCATTAATTGTCATTTGTCCTTTGGCTTTTTCTTAACCGAAACAGCGTCAAGCTCAAACCAGAACGTGCTTCCCTTGCCAAGCGTACTGCGCACTCCGTAATGTGCGCCGTGCGAGTCAAGAATAGACTTTACAATCGAAAGTCCCAGTCCTGTTCCGATTACACCTCTTTTGTGCTGTTTATCAACCTTGTAGTATCTGTCCCAGATATACTCGAGCTTGTCGGCAGGAATACCCTCGCCGTTGTCGGTTACTTCAATCTTTACCTTTTTGTCTATAACGCTCTGCGTAACTACAACCGTTTTGTCGTCGCCTGCATGATTGATTGCGTTGTTGACAAGGTTATAAATAACCTGCGAAATTTTCAGCTCGTCGGCAAATACCCACACGTTTTCGTTGCTTTCAAACGTGATGTTGTAGCCGTCCTGCTCCTTTAGCTTTGAATACCTTTCAAAAATATCCTTAACGCTGTCGGTAAGGCAAAAACGTGTTTTCTCCGGCTGAATTGTGCCCGACTGTAGCTTTGAAAGGTCAAGCAAATCATTTACAAGGCTTGAAAGACGAGTAGCCTCGTCAATGATAATCTGAATGTTCTCAGGCGTATTCTCGCCCGGCAAATCACGCATTACTTCACCGTAGCCGGTAATCATAGTCAGCGGAGTTCTTAGGTCGTGAGAAATGTTCGCAATCAGCTCCTTTTGAAGCTTTTCGGTTGCGGCAAGCTCTGTTTTTGCGTAGTTAAGAGTATCATTAAGCTCTTCAACCTCAAGATAACCGGTTGCGTCAAATTCAACGTCATAGTCCTTCTTCGCAAGCTTTTTAGCCGCACTGTTAGTCTTTGAAATCGGACGGGCTATCTTTCGTGTAACGTAAATTGAAAGTATAACTGCAAGTATAATAAACACAATCGACACGATAAACATCTGTTCTTTGATGATTTCAACAGTGTTGCTGAGCGGAGTGATTGACGAAGTTACAATAAGAAAGCACTCGCTTGAATCCCTAAGCTCGATTATGTCGGCATACACCATATTCTGCACGTCGCTTGAGCCGTTGCCTGAATAATGGCGCTCCGCTCCTATTGTATCAGGAGAGGAAAATCCGTTGATAATTATGTCAAACCTCTGCTCTGCCCTACTTTTTTCACGCTTATTCGTCACGCACATATACTTACCACTGTTTTCGACAGCGCTCTTGTAATACGAATACACCTCGTGATATTCAAAATCAAGCGCAGTTGCAGGGTTGTCATACTCGCAGTCGTACATCAGCTCAAACAGTGCCGACGATGAGTCATACACATAAACCGAAAGAGAATTGTCGCTTGCTACATTTTCAATTGTGCCCTGAACGTTTTTGTTTTGCTGAATCGATTTTGAAATTATTGAGGCGTTTTTTTCAACCTGCATAGATTTGCTCGTTGTGTAAAAGGACTCAAGAAAGAACGACTGAAACACCCATAAAATGACTAAGATTATCAAGCCATACAACAAAAAGTAGCACAGAAGCTTAAAATTAAGCGGTATGTTTTTTCTGCTAATTCGTTTCAAATCTGTAGCCCACTCCTCTCAGAGTTACAATACATTTGCTGTATTCTCCAAGGCTTTTGCGCAAAAGCTTGATGTGGGTGTCAAGGGTTCGTTCATCACCGAAGAAGTCATAACCCCACACCTCGCTGATAAGTTTTTCACGGGTGAGGGCAAGGCCTTTGTTCTTGACCATATAGAAGAACAGCTCATACTCCTTTGGAGTCATCTCAATTCTTTTGCCGTCTATGGTGACGATTCGTGCAGAAAAGTCAACCGACAAGCCCTCGTAGGTAAACACGTCCTTTTTAACCTGTCCGCCGTTTTCACCGCCGTTTGAACGCTTGATAACAGCGTTGACGCGCATCATAAGCTCTTTGGGCGAAAAAGGCTTTACAACATAATCGTCGCTTCCAAGCTCAAAGCCATGAATTTTATCGTATTCCTCGCCCCTTGCGGAAAGCATAATTATCGGAGTTGAACGAAACTTTCTGATTTCCCTGCACGCAGAAAATCCGTCAAGCTCGGGCATCATAACATCCATAATGATGAGGTCAAACTTCTCTTTTCGGCAAATTTCAATTGCCTGCATACCGTCAACTGCTTCTTCAACAGTGTATCCCTCAAACTCCGCATATTTGCGGATAATCTGCCTTATTCTGAATTCGTCATCAACTACAAGTAATCTGCTCATTTTGTCCTCTCCTTTAATCCAAACTATTTTTCATTATAAATTCTATCGCGCGAATGTGATAAAAAAATGTATTTTAAGGAAAAATTAATAAAACTATTTTGATTACAACATAAATATTGCGCGAAGCACAATAAAGGAACATAGTTCCAAATTGCCGCAGGCAATAATTATTTATGTTTCAATGTTCTCTCAGCCGTCAAAATCTCTGATTTTGGTAACGGCGTGAGGTTATTATACCACATAAATATCGATATTGAAATAGTGTAAAAAAAGTTATATAATTATATTGTTAAATTTTAAACAATAAAGCTTGCAGAGAGGATTTGACATATGGAGATAAGACGTATAAAAGCCGAAGAGGTTACATCCGCAGTTAAAAAGCTGTTTATGGACTGCAACTACTTTATCGGCAATGATATTATGACCGCACTTGAAACAGCCTGCAAAAACGAGCAATCACCCGTCGGAAAGAGCGTTTTGTCGCAGATTATTGAAAACGATAAAATCGCAGCAAAAGAGGAAATTCCGCTTTGTCAGGACACGGGAATGGCTGTGCTGTTTGTCGAGTATGGCGACAAGGTTGTTATTGAGGACGGCAGCTTTGACGAAGCCGTAAACGAGGGTGTCCGCAAGGCTTACTCTGACGGCTGTCTGCGCAAAAGCGTTGTAAGCGACCCTGTTTTTGACAGAGTAAACACCCGTGACAACACTCCGGCAATTATTCATACAAAGATTGTCAGCGGCAACACAATTAAAATTACCGCAGGCGGAAAGGGATTTGGCAGTGAAAATATGTCAGCAATAAAAATGCTTACTCCGTCCTACGGCGTTGAGGGGGTAAAGCAGTTTATTCTTGACACGGTTTTCAAGGCAGGCCCTAACCCCTGTCCGCCGATTGTTGTCGGAGTGGGAATCGGCGGCACGTTTGAGCGCGCGGCTCAGCTTGCAAAAAAGGCTACATTCCGCCCGATTGACACACAAAACGATGACGAACGTTATGCCGAACTTGAAAACGAGCTTCTGACCGAAATAAACAAAATGGGCTTTGGCCCTGCCGGCTTGGGCGGAAACACAACCGCAATCGGCGTAAACATTGAAACCTCGCCCACACACATTGCTGGAATGCCCGTTGCGGTAAACATATGCTGTCACGCCGCAAGGCACGCAAGCACAACAATCTGACGGAGGACTGAAATGACTAAAAAAATTACACTTCCGATTACGGATGAAGATATTAAAAATTTAAAAGCTGGCGACAGCGTTCTGCTTACGGGAACAATACTTACAGGCAGAGACGCCGCCCACAAAAGGCTTTTTGACCTGATTGAGCAGGGCAAGAATTTGCCAATTGACGTTAAGGGCGAGCTGATTTACTATGTAGGTCCTGCACCTGCAAAGGAAGGCTACGCAGTAGGTCCGGCAGGCCCCACCTCAAGCTACAGAATGGATAAATATGCACCGTCATTGCTTGACCTCGGCTTAAAGGGAATGATAGGCAAAGGCGCACGAAGCAAAGAGGTTATTGACTCAATTGTTAAAAACAACTGCGTTTACTTTGCCGCAATCGGCGGAGCGGCGGCGCTTATCGCAAAAAGCATAAAGACGGAGGAAATTCTCTGCTATGAGGATTTGGGAACCGAAGCCGTGCGAAGATACACCGTTGAGGATTTTCCGTGCATTGTCGCAATTGACAGCGAGGGAAACAACGTGTACGAAACAGAGCCTCCCAAATACAGGAAAAGTTAATTAAAGTTAAACGGGGCGAAAAATCCGCCCCGTTTTTTTGTAACAATCGTTATTATTTCTTTGAGTTTTTGCTAAAACAGCTTATAAATTTTTAGCAGACGGCTTTCGATATCAACAATGCCAAGTCCGAGAAAATTATTTTCCCTGTCCTTAACCCTGAAAATATCGCCGTCTTTTACATCAAGCTGTTTAAGAAATGTTCTGTCAATGTCGAGCGCACCGCCGTTTGAAAACCGCCTTGCCTGAGCCGAAGTTATGCTTAATTCGCCGAAGCATTCAAAAAGGCTTTCAACAGTTAAAAGCCTTTTTTCAAGCGCACAGCTTTCAGCAAGCTCCCTTGCATTGTCAAGCGTTATGCAGTCGGCAATGTCAAAACCGCAGGCTGACGTTCTTCTTAACCCCGTCATAACTGCGCCGACGCCGAGCTTTTTACCGATGTCGTCAATCAGCGTGCGTATGTACGTTCCCTTTGAGCAGGCAACTCTTAGCTTTCCGCTCTGTGTATTTTCGTCAAATTCCAGCATTTCAAGGCTGTAGACTGTAACACGTCTGCTGTCACGCTCAACCTCTATTCCCTGTCTTGCAAGGTCATACAACCGTCTGCCGTTCGTCTGAACAGCAGAGAACATAGGCGGTAGCTGGCTTATTTCGCCCGTAAACTCGGGAATTATATTTTGAATGTCCTCACTCGTCATTGAGGACTTTTTTTCGCCTGTCACCTTGCCCCAGATGTCGAGCGTATCGGTTGTAACTCCGAGCTTAAACTGCGCAATATAGGTTTTATCGTGATTTACAATCAAGTCCTGAGCCTTTGTCGCATTGCCCATAAGCACAACAAGAACGCCTGTTGCGTTGGGGTCGAGCGTTCCTGTATGACCGATTTTTTTCTGACCCGCAAGCCTTCTTATCACGGCAATAACGTCAAATGACGTAAAGTCCTGCGGTTTGTCTATTAATAATACGCCGTTCATATAAATTCTTCCGCCGCTTTTATAAGCTTTTGGCGCACTGTTTTGAGGTCGCCCTCAATTGTACAGCCTGCCGCCGCAGGATGTCCGCCGCCGCCGAACTGCGAACAAAAATCGGAAGCATTGATATTGCCGTTTGTGCGGACGGAAATTTTGAAAAATCCGCCGTCCTTTTCACGCATTGTAATGCCGATTAAAACGCCTTCAATCTGGCGAGGAATAGAGGCAAGCCCCTCCATTTCGTCATCGCCGACGTTTAAATTTTCCATCATTTCAAGCGTTGTGTAAATTATGGCGCACTTGCCGTCTGCGCAATACCCTATTGTGTTGTAAACAGCGTGTTCAAGCTGAATTTTTTCTTTCGACTTGGTTTCAAACATCGCCTTGTTTATGTAAGCGGTGTCACAGCCAAAATCCATAAGGCTTGCCGCAACACGCATTGTTTGTGCCGTAGTATTGGTATATCTGAAACAGCCTGTATCGGTAGAAATACCCGTGTAAAGGCAGTTTGCAATTTCCCTTGTGATTTTCACGTTCATTTCCTGCAACAGCCTGTAGATTATTTCACAATTTGCCGCTGCAAATTTATCCACAAATTTAGCCTTTGCCGTAAATGCGTTTGAGCCGTGATGGTCAATGCAAATATCAACATTGCCGATGTACTTGCCCATATTCGACCCTAAAAGGCTGTCGGCGGCAACGTCTGTGCTGACTATTGTTTCAGCCTCAAAAATCTGCTGTTTAACACCGTTTAGAAGATACAAAAACTTTGACGGAACGTTTGTTGTGATTACCCTTGCATTCTTTCCGATTTGCTGAAGAGCCATACAGAGTGCAAAACCGCTGCCGAGCGTGTCGCCGTCGGGATATGCATGGGTAAGGATTTCGTAGTTATCATGAGCCTCAAGGAAGCGGGCTATCTCATACAGATTCATCATTTTCTTCCTCACTCTGTTCAACGTCAAGGTCGTTTAAAATACGGCTTATGTGAGCGCTGTACTCAATACTGTCCGTGGCGTTAAAAATCAATTCCGGAACGTGGCGGAGTTTGAGCCTGTGGCCAAGCTCTCTGCGAATAAATCCCGACGCTGATTTTAGCCCCTTTACTGCTTCTTTTGCTCTGTCAAGTCCCTCTATTGCGCTTATCTGTACCGTGCAGTAGGAAAGGTCGTTTGTTACCTCAACCCTTACAATTGACAAGAAAGCCTGCGTAACACGAGGATCCTTAAGCTCTCGGAAAATTGCTGTAAGCTCACGCTTAATATCTTCTGTTGTTCTTTCAATTCTGTGACTTGCCATTTTATCACCTGCTAACATTTCAATTGGTTTACTCCGCACAGGAAACTATGTTGAACGTTTCCTGCACGAACCAATTTGTCTTAAAGACTGTTAATCTCTGTACTCCTCGATTGTATAAACCTCGAACATATCGCCCTCTTTGAGGTCGTTAAACTTTTCAAGTCCGATACCGCACTCGTAGCCCTCGTTAACCTCTTTTACGGCGTCCTTAAATCTCTGGAGCGAGCCGATAGTATCCTCGGCAATTACAATGCCGTCACGGATAACTCTTACTCCACCGCCGCGCTGGATTTTACCGCTCTTGACATATGATCCTGCAATTGTGCCTACCGACTTAATCTTGATAACGTTACGGCACTCAGCCATACCAAGTACAACTTCTCTTGTTTTGGGAGCAAGCATACCCTTCATAGCTGTTTCAATTTCGTTAATGCAGTCGTA
This sequence comes from uncultured Clostridia bacterium, assembly GCA_947369085.1. Classification (GTDB taxonomy): domain Bacteria; phylum Bacillota; class Clostridia; order Oscillospirales; family Acutalibacteraceae; genus Ruminococcoides. Next base: position 12,386 of record CANBJR010000026.1, read on the forward strand.
AATAATGCTGTAGAGTCGCATATCAATTCCCGAACGCTCTGCATTTTCTGCGGCTACGGAATCGGGACGAACGTTAAAGCCTACGATAATTGCGTTTGACGCCTCTGCAAGCATTACGTCTGACTCATTAATTGCGCCTACTGCGCCGTGGATTATGTTTACTCTTACTTCATCGTTCGAGAGCTTTTCAAGCGACTGCTTAACAGCCTCAACCGAGCCCTGAACATCTGCTTTTACAATAATCTGAAGCTCCTTGACTTCACCGAGCTTCATCTGGTCAAAGAGGTTATCAAGAGTAACCTTGGTCTGCGCATTAAAGATTTCCTCTTTCTTTGCAGCCTTTCTCTGGTCAACAAGAGTTCTTGCAAGACGTTCGTCGCTTACTGCGTCGAAAACATCACCGCCAACAGGCACTTCGTCAAGTCCCGTAATCTCAACAGGAACAGACGGTCCTGCCGACTGAACTCTCTCACCCTTATCATTTGTCATAACTCTCACTCTGCCCACACAGGTACCTGCTATGATTGTGTCGCCCTTGTAGAGCGTACCGTTCTGAACAAGCACTGTCGCAACAGGACCTCTGCCCTTGTCAAGACGAGCCTCGATTACAGTACCCTTTGCCGCTCTGTCGGGATTAGCCTTAAGCTCCTTCATCTCGGCAACAAGAAGCACCATTTCAAGCAAATCGTTAAGACCTTCCTTAGTCTTTGCAGAAACAGGAATACACGGTGTGTCACCGCCCCATTCCTCGGGAATAAGTTCGTGCTCTGTAAGCTGCTGTTTAACAGCCTCGGGATTTGCACCCGGCTTATCCATCTTGTTGATTGCAACAATTACAGAAACGCCTGCCGCCTTTGCGTGGTGAATAGCCTCAACAGTCTGCGGCATAATTCCGTCATCAGCCGCAACAACAAGAATTGCAATGTCAGTTACCTGCGCACCTCTTGCGCGCATTGTTGTAAACGCTTCGTGTCCGGGTGTGTCAAGGAAGGTAATCGGCTTGCCGTCAATCATAACTCTGTACGCACCGATGTGCTGTGTAATTCCGCCTGCTTCGCCTGCGGTTACGTTTGCGTGTCTGACAGCATCGAGAATTGATGTTTTGCCGTGGTCAACGTGACCCATAACTACAACTACGGGTGCTCTGCCAACGAGATTTGCATCATCATCCTCGCTGTCGTCAATAATTCTCTCTTCAATAGTAACAACAACCTCTTTTTCAACCTTTGCGTGGAACTCCATTGCGATAAGGGATGCTGTATCAAAGTCAATTGTATCTGTAGCAGTTACCATTGTGCCCATAAGAAACGCCTTTTTAACTACCTCGGCTACAGTAGCCTTGAGCCTTGAGGCAAGCTCGGAAACAACGATTTCATCAGGAATTTCAACGGTAATCGGTTTTTGCTTACGCTCAAGTGCAATACGCTTTAAACGTTCAGCCTCGGTTTCTCTTTTGCCCTGACGTCTGCCCTTTTGCTTTTGTGAACGGTTTGAAAACTTCTGCTTTTTAACCGTATTGTCCGTGCTTCTCATTTTTGAGCTGTCGCTTGCCATATCGTCATACTTTGAGTTGTAACGCTCAACGTCTACGTTTGTGGCACGGGTATCAATAACCCTGCGCTTGCGGGCAGTTGTTTCCTCCTCGGTTTTAATCACATTCTCCTTAGGAGCAGTTTCCTTTTTATCGGGCTTATTTTTATTATCTGCCTTATCCTGCTTTTTATTTGCTTTCGGCTTTACTTTATTTTCGCTTTTCTTGTCAGCTTTTTTCTCCTCCTTGGGAGATTCAGTCTGCTTTTCGGGTGTTTCTTCGAGTTTCTCGTTACGTTTTGCAAAGTAAGCGTCAAAATTCGGCACACTGTTTTCCTTTGTGATAACGTCAAAAATTACGTCAAGCTCGCTTTCCTCAAGAGAAGTCATGGTCTTTTTAGTTACGCCGCAGTGTTTTTCAAGAATCTCGGTAATCTTTTTATTGGGAACCCCCAAATCATTCGCTACATCTTTAACCTTATATTTTATCATATAATTCTCCTCCCTGTTCGTTTTCGTTTTCAATAAGCTGTAAAAGCTTTTCGGCGAAGCCTTTGTCATCCACCGAAACAACGCCGCACAGCTTGCCGAGTGCAAGGCTTATTTCGTCCTTGCTCCTGTTTATGCAAAGTGCCTTGATATTGCTTGAATGTGCCGCTGAAAGCACGGGTTTAATGCTGTTTTTTGAAAAGTCGTCTGCAAATATCACTATTTTTGACTTGCCCTTGTTAATCGAATCTATTGTCGGGTCTGCGCCGATTACAAGCTTTCCCGCTCGTCTGCAAAGACCGAGAAGCGATAAAATTCTGTCGTTCATTTTACTCACCTCTTAAATCTTCGGCGGCTTTTTGAAGCTCTGCGCTCATCTGCTCGTAAACCTCTTCGGGAATTTTACAGCTTAGCGAGCGTTCAAATCTTCGTGCCTTTCGTGCTTTTTCAAAACAGTCGGTATTTTTGCAAACATATGCGCCCCTGCCGGGTTTTCTGCCCGTAAGATCAAGCGAGATTTCTCCGCCCGAAATTACTCTGCCGTCTTCATCTTTCTTTTCGGGCGCTTTTACAATTCGGATAAGCTCGCGCTTTTCTTTCATCTCTGAGCACCCTGTGCATTTTCTTAAAGGAACTTTCTTCATTTTTTACCTCGAGCAAATAACTTTTCAAACAACGCTTTATTACAAATCCGGAGTGACCTGACCGTTATCCGGCACTCTGCACTCCAAAACAAGTCAAATTATTCCTCAGTTGTTTCTTCGATTGCCTCTTCTGTTTCGTCGGTTACAGTTTCTTCCTCTTCATCCTCGCCGTAGAATCCGCTTTCGGGACGAATGTCAATTCTCCAGCCTGTAAGTCTTGCAGCAAGTCTTGCATTCTGACCCTTGTTACCGATTGCAAGTGAAAGCTGACCGTCGGGTACTGTTGCCTTACAACTCTTTGTTTCCTCATCAACGATTTCAACCTTGCATACAGACGCAGGTGAAAGCGCCGCAGAAATGTACTTTTCAGGCTCGTCGCTGTATTCGATAATGTCAATTTTCTCGCCGCCGAGCTCTTCAACAATGCTGTTTACTCGTGCGCCTTTTGCGCCGATACAAGCACCGATTGCGTCAACATCGGGATTGTTGCTTAAAACAGCCATTTTTGTACGTGAGCCTGCCTCACGGGAGATAGACTTAATTTCAACAATTCCGTCAAAAATTTCAGGAACCTGCTGTTCAAACATACGCTTGACAAAACCGGGGTGAGTTCTTGAAATAATGGCGTGGGGACCTCTTTCGTTGTCCTTAACGTCTGCGATGTAAACCTTGATGAGGTCACCCTCTTTAAGTTCTTCACAGCCAATCTGCTCGCCGGTCGGGAGCATAGCCTCTGCCTTGCCGATTTTGATTGTTGCAATACCGCTTTTGGGGTCGATTCTCTCAACCTTTGCGGTAACAATTTCGCCGAGCTTGCTCTGGAACTCAATAAGGGTCTGACCCTTTTCTCCTGCACGGATTCCCTGGCGGATTACATTTCTTGCCGCCGAAACTGCAATTCTGCCGAGTTTTTTGGGGTCAAGCGGAATCTGCGCCTCGTCGCCAATGCTGTAAATCTTTCTTTTGTTGATTTTTTCAGCGTCATCTCTTGTGATTTCAAAATCGGGATCCATAACCTCGTCAACAACCGTTTTAACAAGCTTTACGTCAAAGGCGTTCTTTTCGGGAACAATATTGAACACTACGTTATCGTTGCCGCCGTAGTAGTTTTTGCAGGCGATAACAATAGCCTTTTGAATCTGCTGAAGCATATAATCCATAGGAATATCTTTTTCTTTTTCAAACATTCTCAATGCTTCAAATAAATCCTTGTTAGTCATTTTTCCAATCATCCTTTTCTAAAATTATTATCAACTTATATGTCAAAATCATCAAGCTTAATCCACGCAGCGTCTTTTTTGCTTATTGTAACCTCGTTTTCGTTGCCGTGGTCGGAAATAGTAACCATTCCGTTGTCATAGCCCTTTAAAACGCCGCCAAACTCCTTGCCGATTCCCTCAAGCGGACGGCGCATTTTTACCATAATATCGGCGCCGATAAACTGCATAAAATGCTCGTCACGAACAAGCTCACGCTCAATTCCGGGCGAACAAACCTCAAGGCAGTATGCATTTTCAATGGGATCAAGCTCGTCAAGCGGAGTGTTGACTGCACGCGAAACATTTTCGCAGTCCGTAATATCAACACCGCCTTCTTTGTCAATGAAGATACGCAGATACCAGTCTGCGCCCTCTTTTACATAGCGGACATCCCAAAGCGAAAGCCCGAAATCCTTTACGATAGGCTCGCAAAGCTCCCAGACCTTTGAAACGGTAACCCCGCCCTTGCTTTTCGCCATATAACTCCTCCTCAGCGATATAATATGGTATAAGTTACTAAACACAAAGGAGCGAGCCGCTGCTCACTCCTTTACTTTAAGATATTTAACATTAGTATTATAGCACTGTTTTTCTCATTAATCAAGTGTTTTTTAATTATTTTATTAAGCAACTGCGATTTTTTGAATTCCAGTAACATCATATACATTTATTGTGCCGTCACCATTGACATCGCTTACTGCAGTCTGTTCATCAGCCAGCGTTTCAATATCTGCAATATACTTTTGCAAAAGCGTTGCGTCGCTGACGTTTACAGTTCCATCAAGGTTTATGTCACCCAATACATATTCTTTTATTCTGCTAATCTTAATATTATTTTTAAGCGCATAGTTATATGCCACAGAACCTACATAACACGACATCACGAAGTCTTCGCCTATATTGATAAAAATTCCGTCACCCATGCTTGTTACCGATGCGGGAACAGTAAGCTCTCTCAAAGATTTACACCAATCAAACGCTAAGCCATCGATGCTTTCAAGAGTATTTGGAAGCACAATTGATTTAAGCGAAGAACAATTACTGAAACAAGCGTAACCTATTTCTTTCAGATTTTTCGGTAAAGTTATTTGTTCAAGGGCATAGCAATGAGCAAAGGAGTGACTGCCAAGCATTGTTACGGTTTCAGGAATTGAAACCTCAATCAGCTCATCCGCACAATAGAATATTTCATCAGGAATTGTAGTCATCCCGTCTTCAAAAACAACTTTTTTCACCCCTGACCAAGCAAAAGGAGAATCGACAACTTTTTTCAGAGATTTAGGAATAGTTACAGATTCAAGATTATCGCAGCTTGAAAAAGCACCGAAAAGAGTATCAAGATTATCGGGCAGTTTTATTTGCCTGAGTGAATCACAATCAGTAAATGCGCCGTCGTCAATCTCCGTAACTGTATTGGGGATGCTAACGTTTTCTAACTTTTTACATCCCCAAAAAAGATTAGCGGGAATTTTGGTTGTACCATCCTCAATCGTAGCCGTGATTATACCTGAACCATTGAAAGGAGAATCACTCTTTATAAGCGATTTGGGAATTATGATTTCTGTCAGATTAGTACATTTATTAAAAGCTTCAGACTCTAATTTTTCAATTGCAGAAGGCAATTTTAACGAGCGAATATTCTCGTTTTTCCAGAAAGCTCTTTTGCCGATTACAGTAACCGGATAACCATCGATTTCATCAGGAATAACAACATCGGTATCATCGCCTGTATAGTCAGTAATCTTTACAGAATAATCATTTGGATAACTTATCCAAAAGTCGCCGTATTGAGTATCATATTGCGAATGTTCGCTTGCAGCAACAGGAAAACACGCCGCAAATGCAAAAGTGACTGACAATATTATTGAGATGAATTTTTTCATGAAAAATCAACTCCAAATGAAATATTTGTGATATTTTACAATATTATTATACCATATAACACATCGCAAATCAATCAAAATAGTGTACAATCAAATTGTTCATTTTGTTAATATATACTACATAAATTAAAATAAAATCTGAGTTCAAAAAATTCAGAAATTTTTTTAACTTTTTTCAAAAAACATTTGAAATTAATGGATATATGTGGTATGATATTAAAAGTAGCTGTCTGTAGGCTCGGACAAATAAAATGAATATGCTGATATAGCTCAGTAGGCAGAGTGCGTCCTTGGTAAGGACGAGGTCACGGGTTCGAATCCCGTTATCAGCTCCATAAAGGACTTTCCTATGGGAAGTCCTTTTTTGATTACGGGATTCGAAAGGGCGTTAACAAAACAGTCCTGCGGACTGTTTTTAGCCCGTCGCGTTGATGAACGTCAGAATTGCACACGCCACAACAAACGAGCTCTGCACCTTGTCATTGCAAAACGTAGTTATCAGCTCCAAAAAGGTCATCTCGTAAGAGGTGACCTTTTGCTGTAACGAGATTCGAAAGTGCAAACATACAATTAACAATTATCAATTAACAATTGAGGGTCGCTATGCTCCGACCAATGTAACGTTTAAAAAAGTTTAAAAAAAGGCGGACGCTTAATGCGTCCGCCGAAATTACATATATTTTTGCAAGTAATTGAAATAGTGTATAATTATTTAGCAGTCTTTTTCTTTCTTACGATAAGGAAGAGAACGCCTGCACAAGCGATGAGAGCTGCACCGCCGATTGTGAATATCATTGTGCCCATACCACCTGTGTTAGGTGTAAGAAGGGGTGTATCGCCTACTTGTACCGGTCCATTAACACCTGCACCGTTTGAAGTAACTGATCCGTCAGCTGAAATAGCGATTGTGTATACAGTTGCGTTGAGGTTGTAGCCTGCAGGAGCTGTTGTCTCCTTGAGGTAATATGTACCGGGCTTAAGACCCTTAAATGTAGCTATACCTTTATTAGCATCGTCATTTGATGTGAAAACTTCTGTACCGTTTGTTGCAACTGTGTTACAAGTAGAATCTGTATAAAGTGTGAAGCCTGCACCTCCGAGCTTTGTAGCTGTGTTGTTAGCGTCAACCTTAACTACTGAGAGGTCAAAAGTAAACACCTTAACTTCGTTACCTTCGATTGTTGATTCCTGATCATAGCTGTTTATGTATTTGAGATCAACTTTGTTGGGGTTGCCTGCGCCGCCGATAACTGCGTTATCATTTACTGTAGCTGTGTAAACAGCTTCAACGCTTGCATAGTTGTAGAAATCGTTATCTGCAAGTACTGTGGAATCAATTTTAAGTGTAAAGCTGTTGTCTGTTGCACCTGTCTTTGCGTAAGTTACGCTGGTAGTAATATCTTTCTTAGTGCCGTCAGCCTTTACAAGATTTACAGAAGTAAGAGCCTTGTATGTAAGACCTGCGCACATTGTATCAACAAACTGATAAGACTTTGCTTTTTCAGTTGTTGAACCTACTACAGAACCTGTGAGTGTAAAGCTTACATCACTGCCGATGAACTCATAAGCTGAATCTGTACCATTTGGAAGGTTAGTAAACTTCTTTGTAACAGTAGGTGTGCCGTCTGCAATTTTTCCAGCTGCATTTACTGTTACTTCATTAACCCAAGCTGTGCCTGTGTAATAAGGAAGTGCAAATACGCTGTTTGTTACAGAAGTTACGTTTACACCTTGGGGAGCACTCTTAACCTTTAAGTAGTAAACACCGTCAGCAAGGTTATTAATTTTATTTGTCAAAGCAGCACCGGTTGCATCTGCTGCAAAAGCATAATCTGTGCCGCCTGTAAGTGTAAGACCGTTACAAGCAGTAAGAAGAGCTGCTGTATCAACGCCGTCAGTAGCCTTTGTTGTAAGAACGGATTCAAGACCGGTTGTAATGTCCGTGTATTCACCTGTTGTTGTGTTTACAGTTGCGACCTTGTAGAGTGTAAAGGTGTATCCTGCCTTACCGTTGAGAGTAAGTGTGTTTGTTTCTGCTGCGCTTGCTGAGAACGGGATCATAAGAGCGATCATCATTACAGCGAGAAAAGCAGCAAAAATTTTCTTTGTTGTTTTCATTTTCATTCTCCTTTTATAAATATAAATATATGTAATTTATGATAAGCAAATTAGCTAATCTGATTTAGTGGCGAGCAGTATATCTTGCTCTGCGTTTTTTGCGGCTCTTTTTGTCATAGAGCACATAGCCCATAACAGCCAAAGTTCCTGTACCGATAATTGCAAGTCCGACAAACATAAACATACTCATTCCGCTGCCGCTTGCATTCGGTGATAAAATAAGTCCGTCAACAACATCATCAAGAGTGACGCTGTAATTTCCGTCCTTGGGAAGCGTAAAGAACTGTTTTACATATGTTGGGTTGTAGCCACTTGACGGCGAATACTCAAACAAGCAATACTTCTGATGTAATGTGCTTCCGGTTGTGTAATCTGAACCTTTAACCCATGTGCCGTTTGTTGTATACTGCTCATCGCCGTTTTCGAAGATTACGAGATTTTCGAATTTAGCGGTTCCGTCATTTTGTGTAGCGGCTTTAGCAATATTCTTATTAGCCTTAATAATTGAATCAAGATTTTCAGCGCTTATGTCATTTACATCGCCTGCAACCTTAATCAAACCAAAGACAGTGCCTACAATCTTTGTATCATCCTGCGCCTTTTTCGCAACTGTAGCCGAACCGTGCTGAGTTTGGTTAGCAAACGTACGGGGCGTTGTTACAAAATTATAATTGTTAAAGAACTGTTCATAACCGCTATCGGAAGTTATATTGTTAAACCTGTAATTTGCAATCTTACAATACTTGGTCGGCTGAACATTTCCGTCTGAATCCACCTGAATTTCAACAAGTACTGTGTAAGCGTCCATTATGTAGTCATTTCTGTCAGCAGCGCTTATTGAAGAAGCAAAATCTTCTGTGATTTTAAAGCGGTAATAGCCCGGCTCAACAAAGTTGAGAACATCTGCGCTGTCAAATGTTACAACGCCGTTTACGGGAGCTGCTTTAGTCTGACTTCTACCCGCTGTTGAGAATGACATAAGCTTTTCACCTGGATTTGCAGGATCATCATACTTTGTAGTCATTGCGCCAAGACCTGTGATTGTATAGGTAAATACGCTTCCGCTGTAGTTTGCGTTATCAAGCGTTTTGTTTACAGAAACCACAGTGTTGACGGGTTTTGTAACATTTACTGCCGTAACAGAGTTTTGTGCCGCATTTGTTAAGATCGTTCCGCTAATATCGTTAACCTTAGCAAAGCCGGCAGAGGCACTCTCTTTAAGTGTATAGGTAGCACCTATGGGAATTCCGAGAAGTGTAACGGTTTGGTCTTTCTTAATGGTAAACCTACCGTCTTCGGATGCACGGTAAACAGTGCTGTCACCGCTTATGGTGTATTCCACCGGATAAGCCTTTGGAGCATATGTTGAGCCGCTTCCGTCAAGGTCAAGAAGAAGCTGGAATACAAACTGCTTATCTGTTGCGTAATCTGTGCCATCCTCATTCTGCACTAACTTTTTAAGTGAAAGAGGACTTGTTTTAATTGTATTGGTATAGTTAAGCTGAAGTTGAGCAAAAGAACTGCTGTCGTTAGGGTCAACAAGATTAAACGAAGATGTTCTGTTGTTGCCCTGCGAAGTGCTATGGTCGATTGTTCCGCCCAGCTTGTTGTCAACAAGCTCCCACGAAGTATCGTAGCTTAATGCAGAATTATCAATAGACTCGCTGACAACCATCTTGCTTTCGGTTTTAAACGTATTGTTAAAGTCTGCTGTGTCGCTATCCTGAAGCTTGAAGCTTGAATTTTGCAGGTACTGCGCTTCACCGTCGTTGACTGTATATGCCTTACCCGAAGAATCGCCTGCTCCGTTGTTATCTTTGATGGAGAAGGTGTAATTTTCGTTTTTCTTGAGGTCATCTGCAATTTCAGCAACAACGTCTGCTGTGTCAAGTGCCTTGCTTACCTTGAGGTCGTTGTTTGCAGGGGTCATTGTAAAGCCTACGCTGAAGTTGGACTCTGCAAGACCGCGCTCCATATAGAACACTACCATATGATATGTAGTATTCGGGTCGAGCTGTGCGCCGTTGTTAAATTTTTTTGTAACAGCACCGAGATTTGTATTGCCTGACGAGCCGCCTGTGTATGATGAGCCGTTGCCGTTCCATGCTTTTCCGTATAAAGAGGAAAGTGTAAGGTCACCGGAAAGCTTGCCGTCGCTGACATTTTGCCATTTGCAGAATATACCGCCTGTATAGCTTCCGAACTGTGAGCTTCTGAATTTATAGAAGCCGTCGGATGTTACATAAGGCTTAACATATCCGTTAGAGCTGTCGTTCCAAGCATAGATACAGAAATCTGTGTAACTGTCTGTCTTAACCCAGATTTCATCTGACGGTACCGTCACTCCTGTTGATGAAGTTGACGATGAATAATTTGCATAAACATTGTTTGCAGTAGCCGTCATATTTTTGAAGTTGATATTACCCGTTGCTTCCTTGTGGTCACCGCCGAGGTCAAGCACAAGCTCAGCGTTTGCGCCTGTGGGGTCTGTACCGATGTATACCCAAAGGTCGTCGTCTCCTGAGTAGTCAAATGTTACGGGAGATCCGCTTGCAAGTCCGTTAACTGTGCCGTTTTCGGGAACTCGGAAGTCAATGTCAAGACGAACGCCGAAACCGAAATCAAGATTATCGTTTCCGCCTCTTGTATATGTCCTTGAAGTTCCAGCTGTATATGCCGTGCCGTCGGTTTTCCATACTCCGCCCATAAGTGAGCTGATTGTAAGGTTGCCGGTCTGACCGGTCCAGTTGTCCGAGTTCGGCTTAAATATACATTTGCTGTAACCTGCAACTTCTGTATCGTTTACAACAAAGTAGCTGACGCCGTTTACTGTGGTTTTGTTTGAAAGTGTAATTGTCTTGCTTGCAGATGAGCCTTCAAACAAATATATATAATAATTGCTTGCACTGCTCTGAATGTGGAACTGATTTGACGGAACACTCGGCAACGAACCCGAGTTTTCTGAAATAGTCTGTGACTTCTGAGCGCTGTTGTTATTGAACGGGAATATACCGTAGCCGTTGCTGTCATTACCAAAAACCTGCGCAGCATCCGATACGCCGTATCCTGTGCCCGCACCGTAATTTACATATTTGGGAGTTGTTCCGTCCCATGTAAAGTATACGTTGTCGGCTGCGTTCTTTGAATTAAACGAGTAGGTAGTTACACCCGATGAATTAGTAGAAGACTTGAACGGGAATGATGATTTGAAAACCTTTGCAACTCTGTTTCCGTTGTATTTTGCAGCGGAAAGTGTATCAGTATCAAAGTACGGCATTTTTAAGCCGTTTGCAACCTGAATATCTCCGTCACTGTCAAGCTTTGGATATGCAAGTCCCTGAATAGACTGGTGCATATCGCTCAAGCCGTTTGAGTTGTTGATTGCATATCTGTAATCGCTGTCATAGTAACGTGTAAGTCCGCTTATTTCGCCGCTGTAGCCGTACTGGTTGCCATCTTTAAAGAAGTTACCGAAATATAAAGGATAAGACCAAGCAGAATTATTAGCTGCAATTGAGCTTATATATTTATTGAAATTAGTGAACGGGAACCACATTGCGTTTCCGTCGTTATAGGAGTTTTCCACGTTATGTAGATAACCGTATGTTCTTTCATTGTCTGAAATATAATCGTAATATGTAGCGTCAACACCGATTATATTTGACGAATTTGAAAATCTGTCGGTAACGGTTGCATCGTAATTAACATTGTTAATCTCAGAAAACTTGCCCCAGAATTCAGATGAACTTGTAATCTTGTAGGTTGAAGTGTTATCGGAATAGCCTGTTGTATCTCCATATGACACATATCGTGTAGCCTCAGACGCACCTGTTGTGGTGGAAGCCTGCGGGTGGAATCTGAGCAATGCGTCCTTGGGGATTTTGCCCTTGAACACGGTTACGCCGTTGTATGTATCCTTATCAAGCTTTACAGTTGCTTTGTAGGGGTCGTCATAATCGTATGTTGCGTAAACAGAATTAAGGCTGTTCCAGTTCTGATTGATTACAAATACAGTTGCAAAGGTTACATTAGGATTTGCACTCTGGTCCGCAATGGTTGAAAGATATTTACTTTCTTTGAAAGTGCCGTCACTCTGAAGATAAAATTCAACCTCGCTGTTGGAAGAAGCCGAAGAAATATCAATCGTTTTCACAAACGGGTTTGTCCAGCTGCTGCCGTTGTAGTAAGAAACATTATCACTGTAGCTCTTTTCAATTGAAAGGTCAGCCGTCTGAGTTGATGTGTTTCCGTTATCGTTGAAATTAAGAGTTGTATAACTGCTGTGAATATCGCAGTAATAATAACCGCCACCGAGCGACGTCATCTTCGTTCCCGGCCATGTTGTAGCGCCGTGAGAAGAATCACCGCCGTAATAATGAACGTGCGGATCTGCGTAAGTTTTGCCGTTTACGGGGTTTTTAAGCACTATTCTGCGGTAACCGCTTGCAACAGCACTTGTGCTCGACAGTGAAAACGGTGCAGATGATATTTCAATCTGCGTTGCACCTGCGGGAGCTGTTACCTGGAAAACTCCGTTACTCTTGGTAGCTCCAACATGTGTTGACAGAATAGTACCGCTTGCATTTGCGAAACGAACGTTAAGGGTTGTCAGGTTTCTCCATGTGCTGTTCTGCGACAGGTTAATGTCAAACTTCTGACCGGCTGAAGAAGCCGCCGAAACGCCGATTGAAAATCCGCTTATCATGCATACGGAAATCATCATTGAAAAAGCGATTACAAGTGAAAGGCTCTTTCTTAAAAATCTTCCGGTTTTTCTAATCGATCTATACACCTGCTGTCACTCCCTCTCCATACGCTACTGCTATAAAAATAGCTCTCATTTGTGTGTCTCTCCTTTAACTTTAATAAATACAAATATAAGATATTATTTCAAAACTATTGTATTTTAATTTCATAACCGCCTACAACGCAGTGCAATATTTTAAATCTAAAATACAATATATCATTTATATATCATCTCTATTGAGTATTATTTATTATATAATATTTTATTGTCTTATTAAAGTCGCAATGTGAACAAATCGTACATTGTTTTTTTAGGCACAATTAACATAATTCGGTTATGGCATTTTCTCATCTTTTCATTGGTGATTTTTTTGAAAACACTAATTTTTTGCGACATTTTAAGTCAATTTTGCCCTTATTATTTACAAAATCGCAAATTCCACTTATTATATTACATAATATATTTTCATATCAGGAAATATATTGTGTATTTTCACCATTATTATTATGATATTATCTTGCTCAGGTGTTTCATATGCTCTTGATCAAAAAAATACCGTCCCGTTTTAAGGGACAGTATTTTAAATAACTGCAAATTTATTTTTTATTCATCTCTGCCGCAGCACTTCTTATACTTTTTGCCGCTGCCGCAGGGACACGGGTCGTTTCTGCCGATTTTCTTGCCTTTTCTTACAGTCTTATTGGCAGTGTCTGTTCCGTCAGACGAGGTTTGAGTAGGCTTAGCCACCTGCTCACGCTTTAAAGCAACCTCAACCGCATTTGGCCTGGGCTTTTCCTCACCGTTGTTGAGCATTACCTGATGAGCAGCAGCGGCCTGCTTTTCGGCAGCCTTTCTTGCCGCCTCAATTGCCTCCTGCCGTTTCTGAACCTCATAAACACGCTTGGGCATTATAAGCATAAGCTTTACTGTGTCCTCGCGGATGTTTTCAATCATCTCGTCAAACATATCAAAGCCTTCAATACGGTACTCAACAACAGGGTCGTGCTGACCGTAGGAACGCAGTCTGATGCCTGCCTTGAGCTGTTCCATATTGTCAATATGGTCCATCCAGTAGGTGTCAACGCTCTTGAGAAGATACACACGCTCCATCTCACGTATTGTTTCGGCAGGAAGAAGCTCCTCGTTTTCCTTCATTAGAGCAGTTGCGTCATCAACAATCATCTGCTTTATTTCGTCTGACTCCATATCTTCAAGGTCGTCAAGGCTCAAATCGTACTTTTCAGCGTCATTAATTATCCAACCCTTGTAGTAGTCAACAAGGCTCTGGTAGTTCCAGTTTTCCTTAGGTCCGTCGGGCAGGTAGTGCTTGATTGATGTGTCGATTGTATCCTCTAACATCTTAATAACGGTATCGTGCAGATCCTCGCCGTTAAGCACCTGATCACGCTGGCCGTAAATAATCTCACGCTGACGGTTAAGAACGTCATCATACTGCAAAACGTCTTTACGTATTCCGAAGTTACGAAGCTCAACCTTTTCCTGGGAACCCTCAATAATGCTTGAAAGCATTTTGTTTTCGATGGGCATATTCTCGTCAACGTTCATACGCTCCATCATAAGCTTCATTCTGTCACCGCCGAACAAACGCATAAGATCGTCTTCGGTTGACAGGAAGAAACGGCTTACACCGGGGTCGCCCTGACGTCCCGAACGGCCTCGGAGCTGGTTGTCAATACGGCGTGATTCGTGGCGCTCCGTACCGATAATCATAAGACCGCCTGCTTCTCTTACCTGTTCTGCCTCGTCCTTAATTTCCTCTTTATACTTATCGTTAAGCTCCCTGAACGTCTTTCTTGCATTGATGATTTCCTCATCTTCGGTTTCGGCATAGCCTGTTGCTTCCTCAATAAGTTCCTCGGGGAAGCCCTGCTTGCGCATTGAAGCCTTAGCCATATATTCAGCGTTACCGCCGAGGATAATATCCGTACCACGGCCAGCCATATTGGTTGCGATTGTTACTGCGCCGAGCTTACCTGCCTGAGCAACAATTTCAGCTTCCTTTTCGTGCTGTTTTGCGTTTAAGACATTGTGTTTTACTCCGCGCTTTTTGAGCATTTTTGAAAGAAGCTCGGACTTTTCAATTGAAATTGTACCGACAAGCACCGGTTGACCCTTTTCGTGAGCCTCGCAAATTCTGTCGATAACTGCGTTAAACTTTCCTCTTTCCGTTTTATAAACCGAGTCTGGCAAATCCTCGCGGATAACAGGCTTGTTTGTCGGAATTTCAACAACGTCAAGCTTGTAGATTTCCTGAAATTCCTCTGATTCGGTCTGCGCAGTACCTGTCATACCCGAAAGCTTCTTGTAAAGTCTGAAGTAGTTCTGGAATGTGATGGTAGCAAGAGTTTTGCTTTCGCTCTGTACCTTTACTCCCTCTTTTGCCTCAATTGCCTGATGAAGTCCCTCGTTGAAACGTCTGCCGTACATAAGGCGGCCTGTAAACTCGTCAACGATGATAACCTCGCCGTCTTTTACAACGTAGTCAACGTCAAGCTTCATAACTCCGTTAGCCTTAACAGCCTGATTTACATGGTGCTGAATAGTAAGGTTTTCGGGGTCGGTAAGGTTTTCAATGCCGAAAAACTCCTCTGCCTTCTTAACACCGCTCTGGGTAAGCGTAGCAGTTTTTTGCTTTTCGTCAACAACGTAGTCTATGCCGTGCTCCTGATAATACTCCTCCATATCTTCCTTGGAGTCAAGCTCGGCAAAGCGCTGAATTTTAAGAGTTTTTGCAAAAGCATCTGCCCTTTCATAAAGGTCGGTTGACTTGTCGCCCTTACCCGAAATGATAAGCGGAGTTCTCGCCTCGTCTATGAGGATTGAGTCGACCTCGTCGACAATTGCAAATGCGTGTTCACGCTGAACCTTTTGCTCCTTGTAAACAACCATATTGTCACGCAGGTAATCAAATCCAAGCTCATTGTTTGTGCCGTATGTAATGTCGGCGTTATAAGCCTCTTTTCTCTGCTCGTTGCTAATTTCGTGAGTGATAAGGCCTACGGTAAGACCGAGATATCTGTAAAGCTTGCCCATCCACTCGGAGTCACGGCGGGCAAGGTAGTCGTTGACGGTAACGATATGAACACCGTTGCCCGTCAGGCCGTTGAGGTATGCAGGAAGTGTAGCAACAAGGGTTTTACCTTCACCTGTTTTCATCTCGGCAATACGTCCCTGATGAAGAACAATACCGCCGATAACCTGAACGGGATAGTGCTTCATACCGAGCACACGCAAGCCTGCTTCACGGCAAACAGCAAATGCGTCCGGAAGAATATCGTCTGTAGTTTCGCCGTTTGCAAGGCGCTCCTTTAATATTGCAGTCTGGCTTTTCAGTTCGCTTTCGCTCATTGCGGCATACTTGTCCTCAAGAGCAAGCACCTTATCGCAAATTGGCTGTACACGCTTGACCTCTCGCTTGCTGTAGTTGCCAAACATAGCTTTCAAAAAATTCATTATTCTGTTCCTTTCTGTGTATATGTAGGGAACGGTCTTGACCGTTCCGATTAATATATATGTCGATCTGAATTTTGCGGAACGGTCAAGACCGTTCCCTACATTGTTGATTGTTACAACAAAGATAAATAATTAATTATATGAATGGGACGTCTGGGAAGCCGTCCCCTACGGATAGGTTTGTTTTCCTCTATAACCGCAGTTTAATCGGTAAAGTCAGAATGCCACTGTGGACACGGCGCGCCGTGTCCCTACGATAGCTACACGTTTTATTTGCATTACCCTGAAACTGCGGATGCTCCGAGGGATTGCGCCGCCTGAATCATAGCCGCCTGAACTACGGGTCCTGCATAGGTAAAGCCGAATCCCGAATCCTCAACAACACAGGCAAACGCAAGCGGACAGTCTTCGTCCTTTGAGTAGCCTACCATCCAACCGTTCGGCTCTTTATCGTCACCGACCTCGCCTGTACCTGTTTTGGCACAAACTGTCAGACCGCCGAACAAATCGTCACCGTAGTAGTCGGTAATTGTATATCTCATTATTTCATCAAGCTGTGCGGCTGTATCCTTGCTGAACATTTCCCTGCCGTTACCGCTTTTATTGATGCCGATAGCCGAAAGAATCGAAGCCGCCCCGTCCTCTACAAGAGTAGGATTTGTAGCCTTTCCTCCGTTTGCAATTGCACCGCAGATTACAGCCATCTGCATAGGGTTGACCTCGTCGTTGTACTGACCCACGCCCGACCATGCAAGCTGGTTGGTGTTAGCCTTTGAAACGTCGTAATGACCTTTTGCGGTTTTTATGCCGTCAACCTCGAACGACATATTTATGCCGATTTTTTCAGCCGTTTCATTCATAACGTCTGCGCCAAGCTCAACTGCAAGCTCTGCAAAAACTACGTTGCACGAATGTGCCATAGCCTCTTTAAAGTTGATTGTGCCGTGAGGTTCAACGCAGGTTATGTCACTGCCGCCGATTTCCTCACTGCCGCTGCAATCCCATGTTCTTTCATAAATATCGGGAATGTTCTCGATTGCTGCTGCGGCTGTAACGATTTTAAAAATCGAACCGGGAGTGTATGACGAAGAAAGCACGTTGTCGAGATAAACACCCTCGTACTCGCTTTCGTTTTCTTCTGTAATTTCGGGAGGAGCCTGCGGGTCATAGCCCTTTGTGCTGACCGAACAGATTACCTCGCCTGTTTTATAATTATATACTACGCAGGCGCCCTTTTTGTCGTAGCTTGAAAGCACATCATAAGCCGCCGCACAGGTTTTTGCGTCAACAGTAAGCTTTAAATCGTTTGAACTTCTCAGCGACTGAGGCATATTAAGTCCCCATAAAATATTGTAACCCGAAAGCTGAGAGCGGTACATACTCTGAGCCGCTGTTGAAATATTCAGGCTGTTGTCGCCAACAACGTGAAGGAGCGATTTTCTCACGCTTGGATTTTCATTATAAACACGCTCGCCGTCAACAGTCTGTGCAAGCACCTCGCCGTTTCTGTCATAAATTGCGCCTGCCTGTGCAAGACCTCCGCCGCCTGCAATGTGGGCGTTATACGGCTGGTCAACCCAGTCGTCAGCGTTCATAATAAGCTGAAACGTAAGGTAACCCATTCCGCCTATGAATGCAAGAGTAAGTATAAAAATTAATGTACTTCGCCGTAATACTCTTTTCAAATAAACGCCTCCCTTTTTATCTTTGCACAAAAATTTATTCTGTATAATATTTATCAAGTTCCCATTTTATCGGGTTTGTGTCGATATACTCCCATATTCTGTCATAATCATTTTATGTTCTGATTATGTGGTCGTGAAATCTTGATTGCCATATTCGGTGTATATCAAACTTTTCGTAGGGACACGGCACGCCGTGTCCTCCCGTTAGGTTTATCCGCATTGTTACAGTTGATTTATACGCTCCGACTATTGTTGATATTGACTGATATATCGGCTTTGAAAAAGTGTTGTGCTTTTCTGCGGACACGGCACGCCGTGTCCCTACGTCAGGTTCATATAATTCTCTTGCAAGTCCGATTATCAGAAACGTTGCCGATATTATCAATATAAAATCAGCAAACAAACATCTCCAAACAACACGCATTATTACAAGTTCGGAAATTTGCCAGTCGAGGCACTCGACCGACCATTAACTTCACACTCCAAACTCCACACTATTAAAACTACCTTTTTACAGCGTATGTCCTCTCGTCTGCCGCTTTGATGAATGCAATCAGTCCCCAGCAAGCCATAATGCTTGAACCGCCTGCGCTTATAAACGGAAGCGTAACGCCCGTAAGCGGAAGAATATCGGTTGCGCCGAAAATATTAAGTGAAAGCTGAACAACAAGCAAGCCTGCCGCACAGCACGCTGAAATCGAATAGAATGTGCTTCTGCTTCGGGTAGTGATGGCACGTGCATAAATTACAAGCGCACCAACGGCAATTGCAATTGTAATTGCAACGATAACGCCCATTTCCTCAGCCACAATGCCGAAAACAAGGTCGCTCTCCGACGCTCCGACCTGCTTTAAAAAGCCGTTGCCGATACCAACGCCGAAAAGTCCGCCGCTTGCTAAGAAGGTAAGCACGTGAGTCTGCTGATAGCCGCCCGACTCTGTTGCGTATTCCCAAACATGTCCCCACGCCTTAAATCTATCGGCAATGTATGGCTTGAACTGCAAAATGAACGTTACTCCAAAAACAGCCGCCGCAACGGCGAGAATTATCGTTTTGAAGTCGCCCGAGCGCATAAACGCGATAAGCAAAAACGTCATAAAGAAGATAAGCGCCGTTCCGAAATCGCCCATAAACGCAAGCAAGCCTACGCATACGGCTGAAAATATAATAAACTCGATAAGGTTTTTGTTGGTCTGCAATTTATCAAGCGCACTTGCACCAATAAAAATATAGATTATCTTTACAAGCTCGGACGGCTGAATTGAAACAGGACCGATTACAATCCAGTTAGCCGCACCGTAAGTTATCTTGCCGAGCACTATACTCGACAAAAGCAGCAGAACCGCAGCAATCATCATAGGAAATCTGAGCTTGTTCACCTTATCGGGGTCCTCAATAATTTTGATGATTACGCAGAACAGCACCATTCCTATTGCCGCCGCAATAAGCTGAGTATAGGCGGAGCGTTCGTTCTGCCTTACAAGCAGCATTACACCAATTCCCGTAAGAAACAGCGCAAGGGCTTCAAGCTCAAAGTTAATTCGCTTTAATACAATTGTTGAAATGAAGAAAAATCCCCACTCAACCGCCGCCAGAGCACCGAAAAGCACTAAAGGCGCATATTGATTTGTTGCGTCGTTCCAAAACATTGCTTCAACGCACATAAAGAAATGGAAAATCGTTACAAGCAACATAAGTTTCCACGATTTAATGGCGGGTTTATTGCTTACCTTTGAGAAAAACCAGCTTGATTTAAGTTGCTCGTCATACTCAGCACCCCGCTTAAATTCAAATTCTGAGTTGCCAACGCCGATTACGTCGTCAATAAGTACCTGTTTTCTTCCTCGGATTCTCTTGCCGTTTACGTAAGTACCGCTTTTTGAGCCGGTGTCGGTAATAAACCAACCGTCCTTTCGCCTTAAAAGCACACAGTGATTTCTTGAAACGGCAGGGTCGTCAACGACAACATCGCTTGACTTGCTTCTGCCGATGGAGTTTTCCCAG
>CANBJR010000027.1 GCA_947369085.1 uncultured Clostridia bacterium
ATGATTTTACTGAAAAGCAAAGGGAACACATCAACCTTCACGTCGATGAAATTCACACCTCAAAAAACGTTGACAGAGAGATGATTATTGCCGATGAGCGCTATAAATACATCTGCTCGATTACGCAAAAGGCAGTCACAAGAAAACGTCCTGCCGATTATTTAAGCGTATCGGACAAAATCGACAAGGTTGTCACAAACAGATTTTTTGCACTGCCGTTCTTTCTGCTTGTTATGCTTATGGTGTTTGCTGTCACATTCGGCACACCGGGAACACTTCTGCGTGACGGTGCAACTTATCTTATAACCGATGTGCTTGGCGGAGGACTTGAATCGCTTCTCGTTTCTGTGAACGCTTCGCAGTGGGCGCAAAGCCTTGTGATTGACGGAATAATCGCAGGCGTCGGTTCGGTAATTTCGTTTTTACCGCAGATTATGCTGTTGTTTACCTTGCTGTCACTGCTTGAGGACAGCGGATATATGTCGCGGGCGGCGTTTATTATGGATAAACTTTTACGATACATAGGTCTTTCGGGCAGAGCATTTGTGCCAATGCTTATGGGATTCGGCTGTACCGTTCCCGCCGTACTGGCAACAAGAACACTTGAAAATCAAAAGGACAAACGGCTTACAATTCTCATAACTCCGTTTATGTCCTGCTCGGCAAAAATGCCCGTCTATCTGCTGTTTATTTCGTATTTCTTCCCCGACTGCGGTCCTCTTGTAATTTTCGGAATCTACATTCTCGGAATGGTCGTTGCGGTGCTGACGGCTCTGCTGTTTAAAAACACAATTTTAAAGGGCAAAAACGCACCGTTTGTTATGGAGCTTCCTCCATACCGTATGCCCTCTCCCAAGAGCCTTTGGCTTCACGTCTGGGACAGACTGAAGGACTTCCTTGTAAGAGCAGGAACGGTGCTTTTAGGAGCGTCAATTCTTATATGGTTCTTGCAAAGCTTTAATTTCTCTATGCAAATGGTTTCGCCCGACGAAAGTATGCTTGCATCAATCGGAAAGTTCATCGCCCCCGTATTTTCAATCTGCGGTTTTGGCGACTGGAGAGCTTCGGTATCGCTTGTTACGGGCATTGCCGCTAAGGAAAGCGTTGCCTCAACTCTTGCCGTGCTCTATCCGGGAGCAAGCCTTGCAAGCGCATTTTCTCCGCTTTCGGCTTTCTCGTTTCTCGTTTTCGTTCTGCTCTACACCCCCTGCGTTGCCGCTCTTTCGGCAATACGCAAGGAAATGGGAAGTGCAAAGTGGACGGCTGTAACGATTATGTATCAGTTGTTCGTTGCGTGGCTTGCTTCTGCACTCGTTTACCAGATTGGCACGCTCATTATAAACATAGGAATGATGTAAATGATTTTCGGGATTCCGATTGCCGACATCATAATCGGCATAATTGCAGTGCTCCTTGTGGGGCTTTGCATATATTCAATCTTCAGAAAAAAGAAAAAATGTTGTACAAAATGCAGCGGCTGTCCGTATTCGGGAAAATGCAGCGGAGATTGTGAAAAAGAATAAAAAGCAAGAAGCGACAGGAATTGCAATTGCAGCTCCTGTCGTTTTTATCGCAGTCAACTATATAGATATTTTTTCTATTATACAACAACCGAATAAAAACTATAAAATATCATTTTATTCTTTAAATGCTAAAATATATTACAAACTATATTGACTTTTATTGACAATATGTTAAAATTAACACAAATATCTCTTTTAATATATTAAAATGAAATATAAATAAATTTAAGGGATGTGTACTTTATGAAATTAATTATTAAGCGATTCATTTCTTCTTTTCTCTGCATTGTTTTATTGTCTGCTTTTTTGTGCGGGTGCGGTGCAAGCAATTCAAATATTGAAAACACTACGTCAAAAGTTGAAGATACTACTGTAGCCAAAACGTCAACAGCTAATGAATACGAAACCTTTTTAGAGGACGGCTCTAAATACAATATCGACCTTACGGCAGAATATAACAAAGAGGAAAACAGCGTTGACACAACCCTTACTAACAACACAGGTGACCTGTATATTTTTCAGGAAGGCGAGCACCACTTTTACAAACAGAACGGCAATAATTGGGAAGATGTAACATTCAGTTACGGTTACATATTTAATCAGGAAAGTATTTCACCGAAAAAGGGTGAAAACACCTACAACAGTTCGTTTTGTGCATATCCTTCCTCGAATGACAACGGAAACGACATAAACGAAGCGAGGAAAACAAAATATTTCACTCCCGGAAAGTATAAAATTGCCGTTAAGGTAAGTGTTTGCGACCCGTTGGAGTATATGGAAGTAAATAATGACGGTAAAACGGAAACCTTTCCGCGTTATGACAAAAACAGATTTTCATTTATGAAAGAGGCATATTTTACCGTTGAATAAATACACCCAACATTATAATAAAAAAATTACGGCTGTTTCGCATTTTAGTGAAACAGCCGTGTTGTTATTTTATCTTTATTATTATGTGTTGTCGTTTTTATAATCAAACTCATTATACATATTTTCAAGAGTTGAAAGCGCCTCGATAAACGGTGTTTCAACAGAACCCTCAAATTTAGTTTCCTTCTTGCTTTTGAGTACTTCCATTGCCGATTTATCGGGAACGTTAATTGTACCTGCACCTGCAACGCATCCGCCCGGACAAGCCATACCCTCAAGCAGATAGCCATCGTACTTTCCTGCCTTTGCCATTCTCAAAAGCTTTGCGCACTCGTCAAGTCCCTGTGCGTTGGCAATCTTTACCTCACGCTCAGGGTCAAGCTGTGAAATAGCGTTTACAACTGCCTTTGCAACACCGCCGCTTACTGCAAAGCCTCTGCCGTCGGCACTTGAGAACGAAAGCTTTTCTTCGTCCTCGGGCAGAGATGCAAAGTCAACCTCTTTGGCTGAGAACATACCTGCAACCTCTTCAAAGGTGAGTACAAAGTCAATATCACTTCTAATACTTCTGCGGCTTGCCTCAAGCTTTTTAGCGGCGCACGGTCCGATAAACACTACCTTGCAACCGGGATTCTGCTTCTTTGTAAGTCTGCCTGTAAGCACCATGGGAGTAAGCGCCATTGAAATATTTGAAGCTATGGTGGGGAAGTTCTTTTTAGCCATCATACTCCACGCAGGACAGCACGAAGTAGCCATAAACGGCTGTTTTGCAGGAACTTCTTCCATAAAGTCCTTTGCCTCTTCAACGGTACAAAGGTCAGCGCCTACTGCAACCTCAACAACGTCTGCAAAGCCGAGAGCTTTAAAAGCGTTGCGGATTTTGCTTGACGGAAGTCCGTTAAACTGACCTGCAACAGCAGGAGCAACAGCCGCATAAACGGGAGCGTCGCCCTGAATTGCCTTGATAGTCTGGAAAATCTGGCTTTTATCAACAATAGCACTGAAAGGACAGCTTACAAGGCACATACCGCAGGAAACGCACTTGTCGTAGTCAATTTCGGCTCTGCCGTGCTCATCACTGTGGATAGCTTTCATTCCGCAGGCGGCGGCACAGGGACGTTCCTGCTTGATGATTGCATTATACGGGCAGGCGCTTTTGCACTTTCCGCACTTGATACATTTTTCATCGTCAATTACCGACTTGCCACCCTGAATTGAAATTGCGCCCTTTGGGCAAACCTCGGTGCAGGGGTGTTCAAGGCAGCCCTGACAGCCGTCGCTGACGAACACACGCTTTTCAGGACAGCTGTGGCAGGCAAACTTTATTATATTAATAAGCGGAGGAGCATAGAACTTTTCGTCAACCATACTGTCCTCAACACCTGTTGAAATAGGAGCCTGTTTCTGAACCGGAAGCAGAGGAAGCCCCATTGCAAGACGCAGTCTTTCTCCTACAATTGCTCTTTCAAGAAAGATACTTTCACGATATGTAGAAATCTCACCGGGGATAATTTTATATGGCAGATTTTCAAACTTTGAATAGTCGCCGCCCTCGTATGCAAAGCGTGCAACCTCGGTGAATATCTGGTGGCGTATTTTTGTTTTTGACGAATAAAGTCCTCTCATCGCACTCATCCTTTCTCTGTATTTTAATCTTTGTGGATTTTTTAACAATCTTACACCTATATGATTATACAACAGCTTTTTGTCAAATTCAACAGATATTTTATTGCCTTTTTAAAATTCACACCTTATTCTAAATCTATTGTGACAAGCCACTATATTTGTTGCCTTTTCACAAATGCAAATTGCAGAAATTATGCTATAGTGACAATAAAATTTAATACCAATAATTTTATACAACGCAAATATTCTCATCAAGGTTTATAAGTGTTGCGTATATCTCAAATAATATATGTTGACTTTTGCAGTAAATTGTTCTATTATATAGTTGAAATGTAATACTCATATTAACACAATGAGGAGTGATTTGATGAAATGTCCAAACTGCGGTTATAACTGCGAAGACAAATACTGTGCAATCTGCGGCACAAAGCTGCCCGAACAGCCCCTTTATACAAGCCCTAATCCGTATGAAAGCGCACACAACGGCGCTAATAATTTTCAGGGTGAAAATTCAAATTATCCGAACAATGCAAACTTTAATACTAACTTCAATAACGCTGACCCGTGCAATCAGCCAAATGCGCCCGTAAACAACAATACAAATTCATCTCAAAATGACTTTCAAGGCGGTTATCCGAATATTCCGCAGGGCGGAATGCCTGTTCCTCCCGCTTACCCAAATGTGCCCAAATATACCGACGAACCGAAAAAGAAAAGTAAAACTTTGCCTGTTGTCTTAACCGCCCTTATTGTTTTTGTCATTGTTGCAGGAGCAGTTATCAGCGTTTATTCTGCCTGCACATATAACAAGTCAATCATTACCGATTTTTTTAATAATGATGAGTTATACGATAATTACGATGACAGTAATTATTATGACGACAACTATCCTTCGGAATATATAGATGACAGCACAACTCATAAAATCGGTGAAGCAAAGGAGCTTCCCGACTGCAAGGTTACGCTTAAAAGGGTTGAAAAGGACGATAAATCAGATAAAAGCAAAGCAGGCAAAAGTCGAACAAGCTATGTATTTGAAATCGAAAACACAACTGATAAATATATCGCGCTGACATATGTGTATTGTGATGCCACTGATACCGACAGCGACACTTCGCTTGATTGGCTTTCGAGTAACACAAGTACAGATGAATACAATAGCGATTATATCGGTCTTGACCCGAATCAAAAGAAAGAGATTTCTTTTGATTATTCCGTACCGAACAACACTGAGTCAATCGAACTTTACTTGAGTTTTACGGGTGACAATGACAAATACGAATACAGCGGAACTTTTGCAGCTGAATAACAGAATCACACAAATAAATCAAACCGCAGAGTGCTTAAATAATGGCACTCTGCGGTTTTTATTTGCAAAATTTATTATGAAAAGTTAATTTCTATATTCAGATGCAAAGGAAATTCAAGGTTTATCCTTTCTGTCACAATCTTTTTCTGCTCATTTGTAAGCGTATCGTTTATGTTGATTGAAAGTTTAAACGTCGACGGTGATTCCGTAAACGAAAACTGCGTCAGTCCACAGCTTTTAAGTATATCGGAAAAAGCATCTATAGTACATTTTTCGCCCATATTCTGTTCCTGTAATTCAAGCATTTCTCTTCGTTTTACAGTTGAATACTCCGTTTTTTCCTTGCCGAGGAATTTTTCTCTGCGCAAAATTCCGTAATCTTCTGCTGTTTCAATATAGTATTCCTTTGTCATAGCGTTAAGATTATCAAAAAGCCCGTCAAGCCCTTCGGCACAAGCAACAAGCTCCTTTGATATATTTGAATTTTCATCAATGCTGTAAATTCCGACTGCATTTAGCTTGTCCTTCATTGAATTGTAACTGCTCATCATACCACCCTGATGTCCTCAGTGCCTGCTTTAAAGCGCTGTGAAGCGGCAAGCGTTTTGTTCTGCATACCCGTATCGTATTCGTAATTTTCAATACATTCGGTTTCCAAAAGAGCCTTGCCCAACTCCGAAAGATAGAATTTACCGCCAATCGGTATTGAGTTGATATATTTTTCAAATGCTGTTTTGCAGACTTCTTCAACCTCTGACTCCGAGTAGCCGTTTTTTGCTGTAACCGTAACAGTAATGTTATAGCTTACTGCAACAGCGTTGTACACCTTGACGTCAACGTTAAGCTCACGTTCCTTATTCACAATCGCCTGAAGCCTTTCAATTGCACTACTGTCAGCGTTTCCATTGCTTGAACAAACGTACAGGTTTACCGTACCGGCACCCCTTTCCCTAGCAACTGCCGACGCTTTTGCAATTCCCTCAACAGTCAAAGCAAGACTTTCGTAATATGCCTTGTTTGTTCCGTTAGGCTGATTTATATACGTACTTCTTATGCGCTCACGAAGTTCATTGTCGGTTTCTTCGTCCTCACCACCCGAAAAATCGACGGGATTTCTTACTGTTTCAATTTCAGTCGGTACACTTACGCCTACCGTTACCCTGTTCTTTTTGACATTTCCCGATTTTCCCGGATTAACCGCCTCTGCATAAAGACTCACAAGCGTGTTTCCTGCGGAAATTTCGCCCTCCTCGGTTGTGCAGAATCTTATCGGAGAGCTGTCGTCGGTAGCCACAACCGTTCCGATGGGAATAATAATATTGTGGTCAACCGCCTGCGAAATGCTAAATAATATTTCGCCCTGCGCCTTTAATGCTTTTTTGCGCTTAAGTCCACGCTGTTTTGCGATGTAGTCAAGGTATTCTCCGCTTGCGGTATCTGCAAACATCTGATTTTTGAGCCATTCAAAGTTTACCTGAGCGTTATAGATTTCACCCGCAAGTACTTTAAGTCTTATTGCAACGTCGCTTTTTTCGTCAATCTCAGTTTCGCTCTCCTGACAATATTTGTTTTTCATTCTCTGATAAATTTCGTTATATGTTTCCGTATAAATGCACCTCCGTGTTTCGGCTTTCTTCGCCTATTGTAATTGTAAGCTTAACAACATCGCCGTACTCTGTAACTACGGCTTTGGTGTTTTCAAGTTGTGCAAGAGCCTCGTTAATTACAAGCTCTGCGTTTTCCTTTGCAAGGCTGCTTTCTGCGTCTATACTTCGTATATCCGAGCCCGTATGACGGTCATAAATAAAGCCTCCGAGCCTTGCTCCGATACAAATTTCAGCACGCTGAAAAAGCGCGTCCTTGTCGCAGATCATTTCATATCTGCCTGTGCTGTCAACAATAGCGTCACCGTTTTTGATTTTTACGTCTGTCATAACGACAGCTCCTGTCCGTTTACAAGCACCCTGCCGTCATTTTTCAGAACAATTGAAGCTCCGCCCTTTGAGTAAAGCATAAGCTCGCCCTCGTTTAGGTTTGAACTTTCTGCAATCACTCCGAGATTCACTTCTCCATCATCAAGCGGAAGCACTACTGCATGTTCTCCCGTAGGCGGAACGCTTATAATACCGTACGGAAAACAGGATTTAAGCCTTTTGTGCTCGCCCGAGGATACAACCGCAGTGCCGTCCTTATCATTTTTATTTACGTTTCCCTTAACCGCATTTGGTGAAGCAAGGGAATTTTTTGTTATGTAGTTCATCAGCCACATCAAAATCTCTCCTTTCCAAGCGTAACCGTTGTTTTTTCACCGTCACTTCCGACAGTATATCTTATTTTTCTGACGGTAAGATTTTCAATTTTCCCAAACATATCATCATTCAAAACGGCAGATCTGCCAATGCTTTCAATAAGACAGCCAACGCATTCAAGTGCAATTGAATAGCTGTCGCTGTTGCTTTTGCTGATAATATTGTCGGCGGTCTGAATCGTGGTTTTGTCCGAAGTTGCGTTTACATAGCGCACACGCTTAATGCCTTTACATTCGGGATTTTCATTTTTTATGCTTCCGCCGTATGTTCCCGACTCGGTAAGCTTTAACTTGACCTCGGTAATCAGCTTAAACCGTCTTTTGCTTTCTCTTATTGCCGTGTAATCAATTCCGCTTTTTCCGAAAAATATCGTTTCACCGTTTTCACTGCCGTTAAAATAAACCTTGCCGTTTCCTGTAATTCTCGGCACAGTGCCATAGCGGTTAATGCAAAAATTTTTGAGCACCTGCCAGTGCGTCATACCCTTGTCAATTTTAAGAGTACCGAAAAACGGAACGTCATCTGCGTAATATTCCGTCAGTCCAAACGGCTTTAAATGCCTGTTAAAAATAAAATCGGCAGATGGATTAATATAGGTTAGAGGTTCTGCCTCATTGTCAAGTAAAAATGCCGACGGACTTCTCGCCGTAATTTTCGTAATTGCTCCGTCAGTACTTTTAATTCCGATAATCTCGTCAATCTGACCTTTAAACACCGTTTTTTCATCAAGAAAAGCCGTAATAAAATCAGCGTTTTCGCTTATTTTCTCATCATACGGAATTGTTATTGTCAAATCGTCGGCAGGCACCTCAACATCAGCGTTAAAAATAACCGTCAGCACATCTTCAAGGTACTTTTCAGTTTTGTCAATATATGTAACTAAAAATTTCAACAAAGCTTTACCACCCTTCCGTCAAGAGAAATATCGGGTCGTTTTACGCTCGGATTAAGCCTTACAAGAGTATCAATCGGCACTTCAAATTTATATGAAATATCCCACAGACATTCTCCCTCTTCGGCCGTATAAACTTCTGTTTTATCCTGCTGTTTTTTCTCCATAACCTCTCTGAATACAAAGCTGTATTCAAGCACGTCGGGTTTTGGCTCGCCCTTGATTTTAAGGCTTTCAAACACTGCATAAACAGGAGTAATTTTCGGTATTGCAAGCACACCTTGTCCGCCCTGTCTGAAAAGTGAAAGAAGTCTGTCAAACTGTTCAAGACAGTCTGTTCCGTACAGTTCGCCTGTTCCGCTTATTATCATATTTTTTCTTCCCATATTCTGTATGTACGAGGTGCCGTTCGGCGAGTTAAGCTCCTTAACGCTTTTGTCACATTCAAAAACAATCTCTTTCGGGTTATGGTGCCACTGCACTCCCTTAAATCTCATAGGTACAAGCTTCATCGCAGCCTTGCCTCCTCTTCCTCAACAAGCCTTGTGCTGTATCTTCTGCTTTCCTGTTCAAGCAGTTCGCTCACATTTTCAACGTCAACGCCCTGCGTGTATTTTTCGGCAGTACTAAGCAAGACCTGATTAATTTCCGTCATATTTCTCTCCTTTCGCGTGCGGTGATTTTCACGGTGTATTCAACAGCGTTCTTTGCGCTTATATTTGCAGTAACGTCTGACACAAAGCAATCCGAATAAGTAACAATCTTTTTTGTGTTAAAAATCTCAAGCTTTTCAAAGCTCTGCTGCTGCAAAAATTCAAGCTTGCCTGTATTGTTCATTACAAGCTCAATTTTGTATGCTTTTCGATTTATTCTATTTACGGGGACGTCGGTAAGAAACTGTGTAATTTCGTAAAAATTATTTTCAACGTTACACCTTGCCTTTTTAACTCCGCCTACAATTTTGCCGTCAAGCCTGATTGTAATATCGTCACCCTTTTCAAATGCAAAATCAGCCACGCTGTCCCTCCTCGCACAGACAAAATTCAATTTCAAAATGCACAGTGCGATAAATTGCGTTCATATCTGCGTCAAAAGCAATCGGAGATGCGTCCGACTCAACAATAATCTTTTGCCTGTCTGCCTTTTTAAGCCCTGTAAGCAGTTCGCTTACAATTTCCGACAAACCACTGCCGTTCTCGGTTGCAGGAGCGTAAACTCTGATTTCGACCTTAGCCGCATAGCTGTCCCCTTTTATTGTTGAAGAAAGATAGCCTCCGATATAGCTTTTTGAAAGCGAGGTATCGGTAACAGACACAACGGCAAGCAAACCGCTTATCGGATTTTCAACATTGTGCGAACCGTACTCCCTTACAAATCTCACCGATTTTAGCTCTTCGTTTAATTTAAGTGCGGCAATAATTCGGTCAACTTGTTGTTCAATCTGATTCATAATCATCCTCCAGTGCTGTGCCGTAAGGCAGTAATATTGCCCAGACATAAACAGGGCGGTCGTTTGTATAATATGTTTCGCATCTCTTTACAATATATTTTTGACCGTACATTTCTATTACGGTTGAGTTTTCCGTAAGTTTAAATTCGGGCGAACCGATGTAAAGATACTTTTCGCTTCTCTTAAATCCTAGATAGTGATACTGACCGCCTACATACACCTTGTTTTTGTAGCGGAGAGGTTCAATAAAAGCCTTTGTATTTACTGTCCTTTCACCGGTTACAAACTTTACACTGCAACCGTATCTCTTTATTGTTTCTCCGACAGATGCAATTATACTCATTAAATCACCCTGCCAAACAAAAATTCTTTTGTATCAATAAGTTCGCTGTACTTTTCCGAATATTCTTTCCACAGCCTCTCGCCTTTATTTTCACCGCTTTTGGGCGACGTAATTTGTACGTCGCCCGCAGTAAACGAGGTTATGTTTTCATCATTGCACAGGCTGTAGAGCTTAAGCGCATAAACAGCGCTAAGCATTTCAAGTTTTCTTGTTTCGCTCTCGTCTAAATTATCCTTTACCGTAATGGCTTTCACATAATCGCAGGCGTCTTCAATAAGCGTTCTCCATTTGTAGATTTCGCTGTTGTCAAGCCCCGAAAGCAGAGCAAAACGTGAAGTTACATTTGCAATGTTCAAACAATCACCTCACTTAACAGGAAAGAGCCTTTGATGCTTCGGTAAAAATTTTTGAAAAAC
Organism: uncultured Clostridia bacterium; assembly: GCA_947369085.1. Taxonomy (GTDB): domain Bacteria; phylum Bacillota; class Clostridia; order Oscillospirales; family Acutalibacteraceae; genus Ruminococcoides. The sequence continues at coordinate 10,739 of CANBJR010000027.1, forward strand.
CTGCCGTACAGGTAATTGCCGCACGCTCAAGCTGGCGGTCAATAAGCTTATCATAGTCGGTCATAACTCCGCCTGCCTGCACCATTTCAAGCGCACAGTTCTTGTCAAGGCCTATGATTTTGCCATCTGTCATTTCGGGAGCGTGAAGAAGCGTTGCGCCCAACGGCGTAATCATCTTGCCCGTACCCTGAAAGTCAAGTCCTGCGTTTGAATCCTGCATCTGTGAAAGAGCGAGAATTTTCTGCATTTCGGCAGTAGGTGCAAGGATTGTGTTAAGCTCATACGGTGAAAGCGATGACCACAACTTTAAAATGTCGCTGTATGCAACACTTCCGCTTGTGCCTGCGCTGATAACTTCGGCTGAATTTGAATTGCCGTCACCGTTTAAAAGAACGTCAATTGCGTCTTTAAGCTGCGCCCTTGCAATATATGCGCCAATCTGGTTAAGTGTTACCGTAAACAAATCGAGTCGCTGAAATCTTAACGCCTCGTAAGAAGCAACAAGCATTCTGCCTCTCTTGTGAAGCTTAACAAGGTTTTCTCTTGTCTTGACAACAGTCTGCGGAATCTGCGCACCCTCGCCGACAATTTTCAGAGTTTTATCGTCTTCTGTCGGTGCAGATACAATGCTGCGGTAGTCCATACCATCAATATCCGTAACCGTTGCAACAAGGTTCGGGAGAATGTCAGCCCGCTCCATGCCCTGTCTTACTGCTCTGCTGACGTACTCGGGGAAAAGGGCGGCTGAATTTGACGTCTGGAAGAACTTTTCAACACAGTCGCTTCCCTTTCCGCTCACCTTAATGTCAAAGCGTTTTAACTGACGTGAAAACGCGTCGAGTCCTTCAAGCGAAGTGCCCTCGTAATTTTCAGACGGGTCAAGCTTTTCAAGCACGTCGGTAAGACTTCCTTTGCCCTGATACATACCTTTTTCAATTGTAATATTTTCAAAATTTGCCATAATTTTTCCTCCTCATAAATTAAAGAATAATTCCTGCTTCGGTTGTTGTTGACTCAACCACAAGCAATGCTCTGCCGCTGTCGCTTGCGGCTATCTTGCCGCTTGCACCTGCGGCAACTTTTGTATAGCCGAGTGCAAGCTTTGCAGCTGTCTTTACTTTTGCATAGCCCGAAAGCTGAACGGTTGCGTAGCCGTCACGAACTCCCAAGCAGATTCCGCAGAACAAATCGCCCGAGGCACATTTTGCCACTTTGCCGTCTGCGCTGATTTTTACGGGAACGCCTGCTTCTGTAAGCGCACTGTCTGCAATAAAGGTTGCCACGTTTTCGCCGTAGCCGTTAAAGTTTACATTCATATTATTTACCTCCGTTAAATTCTGAACTGACCGTTTGAAACGGTACGATTTTTATTTTTTTCGCTGTAAAGCTGAGGAACAGCAGTCAGCATTTCGTTTTTCTTTTTCTCAAAGGCAGTTTTAAACTCCTTGAGCTGTGCAACTGTCATTGTCTTTGCAACGCTTTCCATTGTTTCTCTTGAAATATCGGGCTGCACGGACGCCGACAGTCTTAACACATCGCCTGTAAGGCTGTCACGATAATAAACGCCGTCCTTTGCCGACTGTTTAAGCGTGCCTATGTAGGATAAAAGCTTTCTGCTTTCCTCTCCCGAAAGGCTTGTACTGCCTGTTTCAAGCTTCTTTAAAATACTTTCCATATCTGTTTTTTCTCCTTTTTTATAAGCCGACTTCGTAACCCCTGCCGCCTTTTGTGACGGTACGGCTACAAAGCTCCATTCGTAGGCGTCATACGGGTTGATAAGCTCGCCGCAGCATACTTTTGAGCCGTAAATTTCGCCCTTTTTATGAGGGCAAATGTCTGATTTTTCTCCGCAAATGCTGCACAAAACTTCTTCAACCGCACACCCTACGCTGACCTCCTTTATAATTCCGCTGTCAAGTGCAAGAATAATCTCGCTGTTTTTTTCGCTTACGGGCAGATATGCCCTTGCCTTAAGTCTGAAATACTCATCTCCCGTTGCCGTTTTTCTTCCGTCAACGGCTTCAACTTCACAGGCAAAAATTCTTGCCGTCTGATTTTTTGCCGTAGGATTATGATCAAAAATTCCCGTCTTGCCGACAAAGAGCTTTTCAAGCGCAAACAGCGATTCAACAGTAAAACGTTCGCCGTCGCGGTCAATATCGTTGTCGCAAAGCACAACGGAAAACACATAAACCTCTTCCTTTGAAAGTTGTCTGCGAGTGTACCTGTTAATAAGCTCAAACTCCTCATCGGTTACTAAAACCTGCTCACTGTCCTGAACAGCTCCGATGACAGCTTCTTTTTTCAGTCCTTTTTTACTCATCAATTACCTCCGTTTCATTACCTGCTTCAAGCTGTAGTGCACGTGCATTGTTATACCTTGCCTGCGAAAGCTCAAGTGTATCCTGAAGATTAATATCGTCCCACTCAATTTCAAATCCGCAGTTAAACCCGCAAAGTCTTAAATGCATTGTAACTATCTTTGAAATTACAGGCTCCACAATTGCCCTGTAATACTCAAGCTCGCTTGTAAGAATATCTGCCTGCTGTTCGCTCATTCGTTCTGTGCTCGACCACGAAAGTCCGAGCAAAAACGGCGGTATTCCGAGCTTTGCAAGTATTTGCTCTAAAATATTTCTCACGGGAATTTCGCAGTCGGGCATCTGACTTTCAGCACCGATTACCTTTACGCTGACATCGCCCACAGACACAAAGTCGCACACGCTGTCGCTTCGCATTGCCTTTTTCCACTCGTCGGCAATCTGCTTTGCATTTTCCTCGCTGAATGTTACGTTTGAATCCGGATTGTATGTAACGGCAAATCGAACGTCTCCCACTCTCTCCCAGTTAGTCTTAATCGATTTAAAAATTCTGAGCAAAATTGAGCTTACAAACGGCAGACCGCTCATAATTGACGTTCCGTGAACCGTTCCTGCCTTTGGATTGAGCAGTGTAGCAAGCACAAGCTGTTTGTTCTTAACGGGTGCAAGCTCGTCCGTGCTGTTACAACACACCACTAAGTCAAGTGGCGATTTATCCGCCCTGATTTCAACGTCATCAAGGCTTGCATTGTAAAGAGCACAAATTCCGCTGCCGTCAGCGTACGGTATCATTTCTCCCACAGCTTCGCCATATGTTAAAAGCGAATCAAGATAAGTGTATATAAAGTTGTTAATGCCTGCTGACGAACCGTTAATTTTTACGTTCTTTATAAAATCATCGGCTGTTTTCTGACACGCCTTGCTTTCGGTCTTAATCTGAAATCTGCCTATTAGCCTCACTATTTTCCACAAAGCAGCGTCAATAATCGGCACAGCCTCACGCAGTGATGAATACAGCTCACGCTCTGCCCTGCATCCTGTTTCATACTTTTGAAACAGCTCAAAGCCTGTCTGCCTGTCCTTAGGAACAGTATGTACCGGCAATGAACCAAGTCGATTTTCTCTGCGATTTTTTCTGCCAAACTTCAAAGCTTTCTATTCCTCCTGTCTTTCGGCGGCAATAACAAACATACTTCTGCCGCCGTCAATCACCGTTGTGACAAAATATCTTATGTCGTCCATAGCGTGGTCGTTTTCTTTTACGGGCAAGTCGCTTGGTTTTCGACTGTCCCAGCGATAAAGTGAAAACTCACGCTTTGTCGCATTACAGTTTCTGCAAATTTTAACACTGCCGTCCTTTAATGCCTGTGACACCCTGCGTATTCCGTTCACAACGTTGTTTTGTGCAGGCGTCACCCTGAACCTTCCGTGACGTCGTATAACCTCAATAAAGCTTGCCGCCGAAGGGTCAACAACTACCTGCGAAATTTTCCTGTTTTCTGCAAGTGCGCAAAGCCCGTTGTAATGCTCCTCATCGGTTTTCTGAAATCCCTCGGTGCGTGAATTGAAATAGTACTCGTCAATCCTGTACCACACTCCGTTTCGTCTGCCCCATAAGCCGAATGACGCGGGATTAACCGTACCGTAGTCGCACGAAATCGCATATTTTTCAAATTCGCCCTCAGGCACATTGCAATACATTTCCTCGTCAGCCATAAAGGGATAGACCGCTCCGTGTACCGCTACCCATCTGCCCTTAACAAATCTCTCATAAAAAACTCCCGAATAAAGATTTTCGTACCTCTGCTTCACTTCCTGTGAAAGCGAAGGATTATCCTCCATAGTAAAGTGCAGATACAAAGCGTTTTTTTCTTTTGTCTTTTTAATCCACTCTGTATAAAACCAGTGTTCGGGATATTCGGGGTTGCAGTTAAACCAGAACTTTGAACCTGTTACCGAGCACCTCGCTATTGCCTGCTCAACAAACGAGCGAGGCATTAAAGCAACCTCGTCAAACATAACGCCCGAAAGCGTCATTCCCTGAATAAGCGAGGCGGATGATTCATCCTTGCCCCCAAAAAGGTAAAATCTGTTTTTTCTGCCTTTGTAGCTGACATTCAGAATATTACCGGAAATTTTCTCGTCACAAGCAAAGCCGAGCGAGCTGAGAAGAGGGATTACCGGAGTAACCATATTTCGGCGCAGAGAACGAATTGTCTTTCCGCAAAGAGCAAAATCCGAGTTACCGCTGAAATAAAAGCTCCATATTACAAACGAAAGAATCATACAAAATGTCTTTCCGCTTCGCACCGCACCGTCGCAGATTATTGCGTCAAAGTTGCGGTATTGTGAGCTTTTGCTCCACCACGAAAGCACCTTAAGCTGTTTTTGTGAAAAAGATTTAAGTTTCAGCCTTATCACTTCCAACGGATTTAGCGCCCTCGTCTATTGCGTCAAAAAGGCTTTGCACACTGCTTTCTTCCTCCTGCTTGCTTTCAAGCTTTTCAAGCGCTTTCAGCCTGTCAAAAAACTTAATTTCCATTGAACCGTCCTTTGGTCTTTTTATTTCCGACACAAGAAACAAGTCCATTGTGCTAAGGTCGGCACGTGACGGATTTTCCATATAAAGCAGTGAAACTGCGTCAGCTATGTTTCCGAAAGCCAACCGTTGATATCCCACAGAAGCCATATTTGCAAGCGACTTTTCGCGCTGTCTTGCAAGTGCTTCAATCTCGTCTGCAATCTCCTTTCGGCAAAGCAGTTTTTCGCCTGCCTGCTCAGGATTTTTTGACCAGCCTGCACGCTCTGCCGCAAGCGAGGAACTGCCTGTATTTAAAAAACAGCTGCAAAATTCTCTTTCACGGCTTGTAAGTTTTTTCTCTATTTTTGTCACCTCCGTTATTTTGAGAGAGCAACATTAACCGACAATTGTTATTTGTTAATTGTTCATCGTTAATTGTATTCGCCTCTCAATTACCCCTGTAAAAAATAAAAAAATTGCATATTTTAATGCAATTTTCCAAAAATAATTTTGAATATTTTAAATTTTTTTTAAAATCGGAGGTAAAAATGCTTACTTCAAGCTACAAAAACAACCTTACAGAAATAAAAAATGCCCTGCGAAGTGACAAAAGCTTTGACCTCGTAGAGCGTGATTTGTTTATCGGCGGCAGAAACGCCGCAATGTTTTTTGTTGACGGATTTATAAAGGACGACATAGCCGAAAAAATTCTTGAATATTTTTATAAAAATCTCAAAGAAGAAAATTTCTCATCAGCGGAACACTTTTCAAAAAGTGCCGTTCCGTATGTTGAGGTGGAGGTTTCCGCAGATATAAATAAAATCTGCACAGATGTATTAAGCGGAATTTCGGCTCTGATTGTCGAGGGTCTTGACAAAGCAATACTGCTTGACACACGAACCTATCCTCAGCGTGAAACGGGCGAGCCCGACAATGATAAGGTGCTTAGAGGAAGTCACGATGGTTTTGTTGAAACACTTATTTTAAACACTGCACTTATACGCCGAAGAATCCGTGACACCGACTTAACCGTTCAATCCTTTAAAATAGGAAGCCGTTCACAAACCGATGTGGCTGTTCTCTATATGGAATCAAAAGCAGATAAAAAATTCCTCAAGGAGCTTACCAAAAGGCTCAATTCAATAAAAACACCGTCGCTCACAATGAACCAGCAAAGCCTGATTGAGGCTCTTTACAAGCGTGTGTGGTACAATCCGTTTCCAAAGGTAAAATACACAGAACGTCCCGACACCGCCGCGTCAGCCATACTTGAGGGCAACATTGTGATTTTGGTTGACAACGCCCCTTCCGCATTGCTTATGCCGACCTCTATTTTTGATGTGCTCGAAGAGGCTGACGACTACTATTTTTCACCCGTTGTCGGAACATATCTCAAACTTTCACGCTATTTCATTACAATTTTATCGGTTTTCATCACACCGCTGTGGCTTCTTGCACTGCAAAATCCTCAGCAATGCCCCGATATTTTTAAGTTTATCCTTATTGACGAACCTCAAAACGTTCCTATTTTCTGGCAGTTAATATTAATGGAAATCGGCATCGACGGTCTGCGCCTTGCCGCCCTCAACACACCAAATTCGCTAACAATACCGCTTAGCATAATCGGCGCAATTGCTTTAAGCGAATTTGCCGTAGAATCAGGTTGGGTGTGTATGGAAGCTATACTTTATATGGCGATCGTAACGGTTGCAAACTACACACAGCCTAACTACGAGCTTGGCTACAGCCTGAAATTTTGTAGGGTGCTGTTACTTTGCCTGACATATATATTTAATATATGGGGCTTTATTGCGGCGTTTGTAATTAATCTTCTTTTAATCTGTTTTAACAGAACGCTGTCGGGCAAAAGCTATCTTTATCCTTTGATTCCGTTTAACGCAGGTGAATTTCTTCGCAAAATAATCCGAGTGAGGAGCAGGTAACTACATCAACAGCTTTCTTGCTTTCATCACAACTTCGGCACAAAAATTCGTGGCTGATTTAAACGTGTAGTCAAACTCGCCTGCCCATGTCTTAACCTCTCCGTTAAATCCCTGCTTGAATCTGTACACTCCGTAATTGCGGTGTATTTCATCATACCAATACGGCACACCGCAAAAATCATATATCCGCCTGCCTCGCTCGGCGGCATACCTTATCATATTCCACTGCATAAGGTAGTTAGGCATAAGTTTGCGCAAATTGTCCGACGAACAGCCGTAAACATAGCTCACGGTATCGGCGTAGTCAATAAACAGCGCACCCGACAGCGGTATTTCATCGTAATAGCACATACAAAGACCTGCACTCTCCCCGAACGCGTCAAGTATTTTTGCAAAATACTCCTTTGTCCTCATATCAAATCCGTCACGGGCAGACGTTTGTTTCATAAGGCTGTCAAAATCTCCAAGAGCTTCCTTACCGCAGAACTTACATTGAACACCCTTTCTTTCGGCAAGTCTTATGTTATATCTGCATTTCGGCTTGAATGACTCAAAAATCTCCTGCGCAGTCCTGCCCTTTAGCTCTATTCTGTAATTTTCTCTGCACTGCGTATTCTCATAACCGACCTTTTCGCCGTGATATACAAAACCAAGCGATTTAAAGTTTTCAATAGCTTCAAAGTCGTTCTCATCAATCAGCGGGTCAATTTTAAGCGTATACGCTCTGTGCTTTTTAGCAATCAGCTTTACCTGCTCAAAAATAAGATTTAATGCATTTCTGTCGTGAAAGTCGCACACAGGACCTCTCGGAGCATAAAGCATTGAGGTCTTAAGAAACGGAATTTTTTTAACCAAAATCAGCATTGTGCCTACTGTATTTCCGTTTCTATCATTTGCAATGATGTGCTCGCTGCTCCAGTTATCCTTAACCCTTGTCCAGCGTGATGACTGAGTAAAGCTTCCGTTTATATTTTTCGAACAAAAATTCTCGTATTCATTTATATCCATAAAATAAGCCTCCCGTAAATTGTATAACTCAATTATACGGGAGGCTTGTTTCACACTTCATTCAAAGTTGTATACTTTTTGTAAACTTACCGATTTGTGTGCCAAAACGACTTTACTCGTCTGTATAATTTTCGACAACACCGCTTTGTATATTACGCATATTGTAATAATCCACACCAAAAACATTTAAATTAAAGTAGTCGGGTTTAATACCAATATATGGAGATACGCTGTCATCGTCCAAACTCAAATCGTAATATTTGCTTAGTCCTCTTACAACATCTTCATAAAGCACAGTATAATCGCCGTTTGCATCATAAAAAGGATTTTCGTCATTCTCATAATCATAATTCGGTATGTCGCCGTTTACAAGAATATTAAACTGATACACCTTGTCGGTTTTGCGGTCAAACAAAATTTTAGCTTCTGTAAAATCACTGCCGTAAAATTCAACATACATAAGTCTAGCCGAAACAGGTACTCCGTCAACTGCACCGCTGACTATCACCGTTTCAAAAAAAGCAGGCTTTTTTTCTACGTCATTCATAAGCAAATCAATTGCAGAAACTGCGTAATCAGACTCCTTAAGCGATTTCTTAAGCGGATATAAAGCACCGTAAACAAGTTGAAGCAGAGTAAAATCCGATATTTCCTCCCTGTCGCCAATCCATATTGCATTTCCCGAAAATATCAAATCATTAAGCTGTTTAATTGAATTCGTGCTTTCAGTATCCTTATTGATTGCAAGCTTTTCAGGATTTGCTTTGCTTTTCTTTGAATCATTTACACTGTAATAGAAGTAGGGCAATGCGACAATTGAAAAGGTAACAATAACCGAAAGCAATGTACATAATATATATTTAACTTTCGTTTTCATAGCTTTCTCCCTCCCTTTCGATTGACGAAACTGCAACATCAAACTGCACCGTTGTACCGACGCTTTCCTTACTTTCAATTGTCAGCTTTGAATTATGCAGACGTGCAATCTCATTGCACAAAGCAAGTCCAAGCCCTGCACCGCCCATTTTTCTTGAGCGTGACTTATCAATCATATAAAACGGCTGAATAATTTTTTCTAATTCAGCTTTCGGGATTCCCCTGCCGCAGTCAGCCACCGAAAATCTGTATCTGTCGCCGTCAATCTTACCGAAAAGGGTGATCCCCTGTCCTTTTTGCGATGCTTTGCATGCATTGTCAATGAGGTTGTAGAGGAGTGTTTTCAGCAGTGACGGCTCTGCAAATATGTATGCTTTTTCATATTTTACATGTAACTTCAAGCCGTACTTTTTCAGCAGAAATGCAACGCTTCCCCTTAACTCTTTTATTAAATGCTCTGTATTTAAATTCACACATTTTATGTCGCTGTTTTCCATTACGATAATTTCAAGCAGATTTGCCGACAGCTTTTCAAGCCTTTTGCCCTCTCTGTAAATGTAATCGGCACATTCTCTGCGTTTGTCTGCGTCAAGCTCATAGGTTCTGAGCATATCTGCATAACCTATAACGGAGGTCAGCGGAGTTTTTAATTCGTGGGTAAAGTTTGCGACAAAATCATCTCTGTCCTGTGCCGCTTTTTTCAGCTTGTCCGTGTAGCTTTCAATATTTTCCGCCATCGTATTAAAGTTCTCTGAAAGTTCTCTTACCTCTCCTGTGCTTGACATTTCAACACGCTTTGAAAAATTTCCTCCTGCAATTTCTTTTGCCGCATCCGAAAGCTTAACAAGCGGTCTTGTCAGAAATTTTGAAAAAAGCACAAGCACAAGCGATGAAACCATAGCCACAATCAAAAGAATAATTCGGAAAATTCCGCAGTAACTGTCACGGTTAAAATATATCTCGCTTATATCGGTAAGCGTTTCAACGTACAAATCACGATTAGAAATTGAAATATGACTTACCGCCTGAAAATAGTGTCTGCCCTTGCTCTGAGCAATTCGGTGAGAACGCATATCCTTATCAATCGCTGTAATAAACGTGATGTCGTCAAACTCGGTAAGTTGGGTTGCATTTCCGATTTTAACCTCTGTATCGGCAGAGCTTCCCGAAACCTGCTGCAAAAAGTTGTTTATAATATAGTCGAAAGAATTTTTTCCGTAACCCATCGTGTCGGCATTTGAGCAGGTTGCATACAACGAAAGCGTTATGTAGCTGTTGTTATCGTTAAGCGTGCTTGTCTTTTCCTCAAGACTGCTTGTAAAAACCGCATTTATCAGCAAAAAACCGCCGATACCAAAGGAAACGATTATCATTATAAATGAAACAAAAAATATCTTCCACGCAAATTTCAAATCTTTTCCCCCTCAATATATCTGTAACCGACCTTGTACACCGACTGAATACAGTCCTTAATTCTGAGTTTTTTTCTAAGCCTTTGAATATGCAAATCAACTGTTCTTGTATCGCCCATAAACGGTTCGTGCCACACCTGCTCATAAATGGTTTCACGGTACAGCGCAATATTTTTATTCTTTACAAACAACAGCAAAAGCTCGTATTCCTTTAGGGTAAGTTCAACAATCTCGCCGTTTTTTCTTACAATTCTCGAGTTTGTGTCAATGGTTATGCCGCCCGATTTAATAATCTGCGAAGCCTTGTTGTATCTGCGCAGCACCGTTTCAACCCTTGCCTGCAATTCCGCAACGTCAAACGGCTTTGTTATATAATCGTCTGCACCGAGCTTTAACCCCTTTACCTTATCGGCAACGCTGTTTTTGGCTGTGATAAAAATTACGGGAGTATTGTAATTTTCAATGTATTCAATAAGTTCAAAGCCGTCAATCCCGGGAAGCATTACGTCAAGAAGAATCAAATCGTACCTGTTCTGCTCAATCATATCCGCGCCCTTTTCGCCGTCCTCTGCCGTTTCGCATATATATCCGAGAGGCGAAAGAGCCATTGCAATCAGCTTTGAAATATGCTCTTCGTCCTCAACAATAAGTATTTTTGTCATTTTAGCCTCCTGCTATTATGAAATTAAATCATCAAGTATGATAATTGATTTTACTAAATTATTATACCATAATTTAGCCCGTTTTTCAATGCCTGAAAACCCCGATATTTTCAGGGTTGTTCAATATATAATGCTATGTGAAGCGGGCTAAAAACGGGGTAATTAGTAACAAATTAGTATCAGATTTTCTTCAAATACTTCTTGTCAACTGCCCCCGTTACTGCCCCGGTTTTCTGCGTGGAGATAACCGCCCTATTGCCGTTCAGTTCCCGCAAATAAAGGGTGGAAGAATAAACCCACGAAGCGAATTTTGAAGTTCCACCATATACCGGGGCATTTGCATCCAGCTTCACCTTATCACCAACCGAAAGGGAAGCCGCTGCTGTTCCGCTGGAAGAAACAGCTTCACCCTTTTCAGTAGTGATATAGGTATCAAATCCGGCTGCTTTCAGCTTTGCCGCCATATTGTCAGCATTTTCCTTCTTACTGTATGCCCCAACCTGAATTTTATACAAGCCGCCAGCCTTCACCATATAAGTATCAAAGCCCGCCGCCTTTACCTTTGCAAGCTGTAAATCGGCGTTTGCTTTGTTCTTATATGCCCCGGTCTGTACCCGGTAAAGAGTACCGGAAGGGGAAGGTTGCGGGGTTTCGCCGCCCAAACGGGAAGTAACCTTTGCCGCAAGATCACCCAAACGATTATAAAGCCAATCGCCGGGGCAACTCTTATTTGCAAACCAGCGGTGAACGGTGATAATCATTTCATCCGCTTTCGGCTCATAGGAAAGGGTTTTGTCCTTATCCCCGAACCAAAGCAATTTTTTCTTCCCGTTACGCTTGCAAATATCGGTGCAAAGGTCAATCAGGGCGGCATATACCGCATCCGTCATTGCATAAGGGGCGGTTTTATCGGAAGAACATTCGATTGTAACCGCCCGCTGATCGTTGGCATTGCTGGAAGAACACCACGAACGGTTTTTTTCTTCAACACAAAGGGAAATTCGCCCATCCGTGCCAATCCCATAATTGCAGCTTGCCCCCCTTCCAGCCGGGAAGCAATCACAAATTCTTTCACAAGAAAGCTGCCCTACTACACAATGGGGGGTGATCCGGTCAATACCGTGTGTTCTCTGCCCGCTGTGGTTCGGTGAAAGTTTGGTGTAAACCACCAAAGGGGAATTACTCATTTTCTTTGTCCTCACTCTCTGCCTTTTTCTTCAAAACTTCAATCGCCTTGACGATAACCGAAGGGATAGGCACACCCATCAGCCCCGCATTTTCGATAATGGAAATTGTTTCATTCGCAATGAAGGCAATCACAACTGCATCACGAATAAAATTTGAACCCATTACCAAATCAAGGCGGCAAGCTACCAGCACCACAAGAAGGGTTACACCCTTACGGCAAAGCCCCTTCCATCCGGCACGGCTTTCAAGCGTTCCATCCGCTGTTTTCTCGCTTGCATGGAACACCCCGGCAACAATAAGCCCGGTCAGGTAATCAATACCCATGAAAATCATCAGTGTAATCAAAGCTGCATCCCACCCCCCAAACAGGGAAGCAATGAAGCCGCCGACAACGCCGATTCCCGTACAAATTCCTTCTTTCATAACCTTATCTTCCTTTCTGTTTTAGATTTATAAGCAAAAACCCCTACATAGGGCTTTATATAAGCCTTATATAAGGGTTTTTTACCTATCATTGATAGTTTGTTAGGCTTCTACTTCCCAACCGTACACGCCCGGTTGCCACACATTGTTGTCAACGGTGGATTTCCAAAGCTGATTTTCAAAGGAAACAACATCACCCTTCATATAGGCATCTGTTGCCCCAAGCGGCTGTGTCCAAATAGAAACGCCTTCATCTGTGAAGCCGATTTTCTTATAAAGGGAAGCCGCCGTGTCCGGTGTCCAGTCCGCTTGTGAAGTGTGTGCCTGAATAACCTTGTAAAGCTGCGTTTCCCCGTCAGCGTTCACGCCATACTTCACAATCTCATTTTCCGGGTAGGCTTTCATTGCCGCCCACTCAGGGTAAAGATCAGCAACTTCCATTGCCTTTTCATCCGTCAGGTTTGCCGATTGAACCGACATTTGAACAAAGCGGTTCATCTGCTGTGCAAGGAAAATTTTATTCATTGTTCGTCACCCCCAAAATCGTATTTACAAGTTCGCCCAACTCTGCATTGTGGGCTGCTTGCTGCAAAATGAATTCATCTTTGGTGAACTGAATCATGTTGTATTCAAAGCCCACGAATTCATTTTCTTCACCGACATTTTCAGAAACAGCCTGAATGTTGGTGTGCTGCCAAACGCTGAATTCATCAATCACGATTGGTTCAGGTTTGACGGTGCTTCTTACTTTGCCATAGTCAACCATGTTTTACGCCGCCTTTCTAAATTTTTTAGTTTTGATAACTTCCCGATAATATCGGTCTGCATCCTCTTGAATTGGTGTAATATACTTCTTTTGCAAGCGGTAACTGTCGCAATGGTTCAACCATCCTTTATAGGAATTTACTGAACACCATTCCGAATAGTTCATCAACTGCCCGCTTTCTGTTTTCTTCCTGATATACACCATTTTCTTCTTGAAATTGGTGCAAGTGCTTTTGCGAAGCAATGTATAATTCAGGAAGGTTCGATAACCGACAAAATCAACACCCCGCACATAGGAAGGGAACACTTGCCAATTCCCTTTGATAGTCAACCGCAATTCCCGCATGAAATACACATCCATTTCCCTTTTCAGGGCGTGAAGTTCTTCCTTGCTGCTGCCGAAAATCACAATATCATCCATATAGCGGAAGTAATGCTTTACCCGCTTTTCTTCCTTGATCCAATGATCGAACCCTGAAAGATAGAAGTTTCCGCAATATTGGGAAAGGTAATTCCCGATTGGTATTCCGGTTTCGGTGTCTATATCTTCATCCAGTAACCAAATATCACGCATATCTTCAATTTTAGCGGTGCAAATGCTATCTATGATTTCATCCAACAACCAAAGCAATTCAGCATCTTTGAAAAGCCTTCTAAACTTTGCTTTCAAAATACCGTGATTTATGGAAGGGTAATAATGCCTTACATCCAGCTTCAAGCAATATTGACAATTCGGAACATCCTTCCACATTGCTTCTTGAACATCATGCAATGCGGCGTGAATTCCTCTTTCCGGTATCGCTGAATAGGTGTTCTTTGTCATGTACCGCAATAAATACGGTTCAATCACTTGTAGAATTGCCCATTGACAAATTCGATCCGGGAAGTATGGCAATTTGAAAATTTCCCGTTCTTTTCCGCTGTCATGCTTGATAAACTTTTCATAGGGTGAAGTTTGGTAGGTGTGATTGATAAGCATTTCTTGAAGCCTTTTCAAATAGGTTTCAACATCTGCATCAACTTCCCTTACTTCCTGATACCATCCTTTACCCTTCCTTGCGTTTTGGTGTGCTTTGCGTAGGTTATCCATAGAATAAATCTGTTCATATAGATTCCCGTATCGCTTCATTGTTGAATGTTCCTTTTGTATGCACATCAGCCGAATCTTCAATCTTTGAAAGTTAATTTTCAAAGCCTACCAACACGACCAAATTTTATTTTTAACTTCCCCCTTTCGGGGGCTGTCTGTTCTGCCTGTGGCACGGTCTTTCAGGAATACAGATTTATATTGAAACAGCCGGGGAATTTTCCCCGGCTGAATCGTGCATTTACTAACTGCCTGCTGATATTCCAATTACGATTAGAAGTAGCATTATTCAGATTCCAATAGAAAGTACCTGCATTAGAACTGTTATTACAATAGCTGCCTAATTTAGTAACCTTTTTCATGGTTTCTATTTTGTTCTGCTATTCTGTCATTGGATTGTAAACAACAAAACTCCCTGAACTACCGCATATATTCAATTTTTCAAACCTTGTTCAATGGTTACGCCGCTTCTTTTTTGGAAGGTACATACACCAACCGCCCGCCGACACTCCAACTACGAAACGAAGCAGCACCATACAGACCCCAATAGAAAGCACCCGCCTTAGAACCGTAATGACAACAGCCGCCTAACTTAGCAACCCTCCAGCCGGGATTGTTGTTCCAAGCGTAGTCACCAACCGGAAGGGCATCACTACCGCTATATTCAACCGCAATGAACAGCCAATCAAATTCTTCACTGTACCCAAAAGCGGAAACATAGCCGCTGCCCTGAATCGGATGAATACCCGTGTTCTTATAAGGGCTTGCTTTGGAATTGTCAGCAAAGCCATGATCCGCAACATGAAGTGTTCCGGCTTGCCCGCTTTCAAATGGATCGGGGTTTTCCTCGTTCATACCGTCAACCCAAGTCCAAATGTTACCCCAAAAGTTTTCTTCCCCACGGTAGGAAATAATCTGAATACCGTTTGCATTGGTAACAGCACCGGAAGCGTTACCCAAAGAAACGGTTGCCCCGGTGTACTGAATATTCGCCGCACTTGAACCCTGATCTGTGTTTCCCCTTCCAATAGCGGTTTGCATATTGAAAGAAGCATATTCAATCAGCATTAAAAGCTGTGAAGCGGCTGCTGTGGCTGCATACGCCTGTTCCCAACCTGAACCCCTCTTTCTCGCAAGCAAGCGGGTGTTCGCCCTTGTCAAATTCTGTGTATCGCCGCCAGCGGGCTTTGTTCCGGCAATGCTGGAAAGTTTATCCGCTGCGAAGTCTGCCACCTGTGCATTATCCAAAATATAGGCGTTTGCGGAACTGTCAAACAGCGAACCTTCAAAGGCTGCAAGGTAAATGTAAGGGTTCACATTCCCGTTTTCCACAAAAGCCGGGTGAACCTTGAAGCCGGGTTTCAGGGTGTCCGAAACATAGTAGCGGGCTTTGCGGATTTTCATTCCCTTCACGCCTTTTTCAAGCACCATAGGAACAACCTTGTAATAAAATTTAGGCTGTTCAACCATCACCTGAACAGGCGTTCCGGCTGCGTTCTTTCCCGTTGTGGTATAGCCCGAATCGCCATAATAGGCGGTTACTGTGCCATCATCCGCAACATTGCAGCGTTTACGCCCGCCAAAGGCATTGATTGAATCAAACGCTGCCCCCGGTGTACGATTTACCGCACCGGAAAGGCGGGTAAATTTCTTGTTTACAAAGTCCACTTCCACGCCGAAAATATCTTCATCAGAATACCCAATGAAGGCTTCAAGGTCTGCAATCTGTTTCTGCAAATCCTGAATATCCCCGATTGTAGCAACCGCCGCCTGATCCACTTCAAGGGAAACATTTTCAGCGTTTCCAACTGTGGTTACAAGCTGCACATACGCACCGGAAACAGTGATCCCGTTATATGCGGGCATATAACAATTCCCGGAAGTTTCCCTTGTTACCGCATAGAGAATTTCCCCATCATCAGGATCAACCGCATACAAGCCCAACGCCTTCATGTAATACCCCGCTGTCAGTTCGGTATTGGTGAAGGCGGCTTCAACCTTGATTGCAACCCCATTTGTGCGGGTTATTTTGGAAATCAGGCTTGTTTGCTTCACATTGGAAAGGGAAATCAGCCCTTCAAGCTGTGCATCCGTGTATGCCGTGCTGGAAGCTGATACTTTGGTAAATTCAACGCTTCCTTCCCCGGCGATCATCTTTGCAAGTAACGCTTGCCCTTTGTTGGTGATAACCAACTTTGAAAATTCTGCCATAATCATTCAATCCTTTCTTATTGTTTTATTTCAATGAATTCAGAAGCAACCACGCCTGAACCAACTGAATTTTCGCCGCTTATGTTGAACTGTTCATTGAAATCATTGGTTATAACAACGGAAACGGAATTGACCGCCCCGCCGCCATGTAACGCCGAACCGCTAACAGCAATACTTTCTTTGCTGTCATTGGTTACAAAATAATGGGCTGTGTGTACTGTACCGCCGCCGAAAATTGCCCCGTTGCTGATTGTGTGCTTTGTCTGTTCGTCATTAGTTATAAAAAAGTGTTCTACTGAACACACACCCCCGGCAATGAAAGCAAAGCCCGCTGCACCACAAGGAATTTCATTTAAGGAAATCACAATCATATTGCACGGGATCATGCTGTCAATTATGCGTTCCAATTCTTCAACCTGTCCGAACAGTTCAAGGTTTGTCAGGATTTCAACCTTGTATTTCTCATATTCCTTTGTAACCGTGAAATCAGAATCCCCACACAAGGCAATCAGCTTTGCAAGAAAGGATTTCATTGTGTAGGGGATAGTATTAAACCACCGGGCTTGAACTCTCGCACGGCGGCTTTCAAGGGTATCTTCTTTTGACGGTAAAATGTTCAAGATTTTTTCAAACCTTGAAATACCGTATTCGTCAGCCGTTTCAATGAATTCATTGTAAAGAACCCTTTCAGCGGCGTTCCACACAAGCACAAATTCAGGGTTTTCCGCTTCTAAAGTAACGGCAATTTCCTTAAACTCTGCTAAAAATGGGGGTAGGTAGGAAACAAGGTCAACTTCTCTTGTCATGCACTCGCACCCCCAAACACCGGAACTTCAAATTTCCCCAAAGTCAGGTTATCAGAAGCCCCGTTTATTTTGGTGTTGCCAATATCCACAATGCCCTTGATACTCAAAAGACGGGTTTCAATTTGACTGATACGAACCACCAAATAGGGATTGTCAGCCCACGATTTACGAAGTTCAAGCAAATAGTTTGAAATTACATCATTGATTGAACTTTGAAGGTTCGACCAGCCATAGCCCACATCAAAGACAATGTTTGTTTTGACGGTTACAGTTTTTGTTTCTGCACTTTCAACCTTCACAATATGCCCGATAGGTGCAACCCCGTAACCTTCCCCGGCGTATTCGTCAGGATCAATAGTTTGCTGCACCGTTTTAATCAGGGTATCGGAAGCAACCCCAAAATCAGAATTCAGGATTGTTAAAAGCACCGTTCCCCCGGTTGTCAGCTTCCGGTTCAGGGCTGCATCATATACGGTTTCAAGCCATGCGGCAACTTCCCCGGTCAATGTTGATTTAATTGTGTTGAACCACGCTTGAACTGCTGCGGAAGGTATCATTTCAGCGGGGCGAAGGTCATTGTTCCAAACCCTTGTTACTTTCGTGCTGCCAACGCCCGGAATAGCGTTTGTTTTTTCAAGGTAATCACGAACATTGCCCCCAAAGGATTTTTCATTGAAGCTGCCAAAATAACGGGTTCGCAAATCTTCCGTTTCTTCTTCATCCTCACCTGGAATAAGAATTTCTGTAAGTTCAGCCGTTTCAAGCCCTTCAATGTAATCAATGGGAATCATTGTTCCCATCTGCTGATTTCCTACAATTCCGGGGGTTTCGCATTTTACTTGATATTCCCCATCTGCAATTTTTTCAGTTACAATGAAATTCATTGAACCGATATTGAACCGCTGTCCGGTAACATCAATGTTTGCCGGGGTGAACTCGCCCTTCAAAACAGCATAGGTTGCTTCATAAGGGGTAATTCCTCTTTCTTTGCAACGCCTGATAAGAAATTCCCTTGAAGCACTATCACCGTATGCTTCCGCAATCAGGGTGTTCAGTTCAACATAAAGAATTTCCAATTCAAGGGCTGTGGGGGAATGGGTGTCAAAGATAACCGAACCTTCCCGCTTGTCGAATTTATCAGATACCCGTGAAAGCATCCGTTCAAGAATTTCATTATAGGTTACATCATACATTAAAAGTTCACCACCTTTTCAGCAACCACATCACCGAAAACGGTGTGTGCGGTAAAAGTTACAAGGATTTCACCCTTTTTTGAAATGTTAAATTCAAAATTATCAACGCTTTTGATTCTATCATCCCAAGTCAGGGCTTCCGTGATCCGGCGTTCAAGTTCAGGGCAAACATAGGAAACGGGTTCGCCATATAAATCAAGCAATTCAATCCCATAGTTCCACGAATACATCACATATTGGTAACGCTCTGTGTTCAGGATTTTATATATTGCCTGTTTCATTGCTTCCTGATAGTCTGTATAGCCCCGTACAAGTTCGCTTGCAAGGTTCATTTTGTAGGTATGGGTTGGTTGTTCCTCAATCTCGAAATCCTGTTCAAGAAAGGCTGTGGTTGAAGGTATCATCCGATTCTATCCACCACAATATATTTTTGCCCGCCCTGCTGCCTTAAAAGGATAACTTCATCACCGACAACCAACCCATTATGAACGGTGACTTGAATTTTACCCATAGCGTGAACATGGGAAGGGCTAACCGGAAGTGTTGAAACATTCGGCGGTGTTCCTACATAGTAATAATTCTGAATGTTTCCCCCGGTTATATAGGTTTTATGATCCGTAACATTCCGGCAAAGAACAAGCTGCCCTTCACCCAATGGCAATTTCTGTTCCACAAGGATTTTCAAGGGGGAAGTGCTTGTTACCTTTCCAAAACAAACTTGAACAGGTTTTGAAGCGTCAACCGCATCTAACGCCGCCCGTTTTATGGTTTTTAATAATTCAACTGCATCAGGCAATAAATTCACCCCCTCGAAGTGTTAAATCCATGAAATGTTCATCCAACTTGAAAGTGTGCTTCACCTTTTCAACCAGCATGAAGTTTTTCAAATTCATATCGCCCAAAGCAAGGTTTATTACAACCATGCTTCCGGCTCTTACCCGTGTATCGCCCAAAGCGTTCACGATTTTCAGGTTTCTTGTTTTGCTGTTGTATAGCTTCAACAGGGCATCCGCTTTTGCTTGCCCGTTTTCGCCCTTTTGCAGCGTGTCAAAATACTGCAATACACCCCATGCGTTCATGTGGCTTGAATCCTGTGCAATGTAAACTTCCCGCTTTCCGGTTTCCTCATTGTCATAGGTCAACTTCACTTTGTTGTAGGTGTCGTTGTCAATGCTGGAAGTGTATTCAAAATTTTCCCCGGTTTCTTCATCAATCATCAGGTATGCCCCCGGTTCGCCAACATACATTGAAGAAAGGCTTTTCAATGTCAGCTTGCCGAAATCATCATACAAAACAAACATTTCCTTGCTGTTCTGCAATGTCAAATCAAGGGCATTTTCTATCATATCAAATAGGGAAGTGTTATCTTCCACCCGTGAAGCAATCACAAACCCGGTATCTTCCAAAGTTCCGGTGTTCAAAGAAAAATCCGCTGCAATCATCTGAATAAACTGCGAAGCGGTTTTGTTCTCATAAACATAGGTATCTTTGTTGTTCAAATACCTTAATTGATCGTAAGCTGTTACTTCTATAATCTGATCTTTATCCCGCTTTTTCGTGAACACAAACCCAAAGAAAACGGGTTTCCCATCCACTTTCAGGCGAACCGCCGCCCCTTCCTGAAAATTGATAACGGAATCTTTCACAAGTTTGAAGGTCAGCTTGCCGGGGGTGCTTCTTCTTTCTGTACTCCATTCAATACCTCCTTCCACAACCGGGATATATGCCTTTGTGCCGGAAGGATCGGAAATCAAAAGTTCTACATTCAAAGCCGCACCCCCCTTAATCAAATGTTCCATCATCTACCCACCCATACACATTTGAACCGGAATCAATGTGTATCAAATGCCACGGGTGGGCTTTTCCTGAACCGTTTGCAATCGTGATTTTCGCCTTTCCCGCCCTTGCGGAATAGCCCTTTGCCCCCGGATAGGAACTATAAAAGTGTGTGCCGCCGTGAAAATTCACTATATCACCCACACCATAACTTTTCTTTGCCGGGGGATCAGCCGCCCTTTGCTTTTCAACCTTTGCTTTTGGTTTGGAAGCGGCGATTTTGATATTTACGGTTTTTGTGCCATAGTCCCGGTATTGTTTCAACTTGATTTTTACCATCAAATCAAAACCGTTTTTCGCCTGTTCGGTGATTTTGTAATCTTCCAATGATACCTTCATGTTGGTTGAAAACAGAACCTTCCCATTCGGCATTGTCCGGGAAACGATAAATTGAAATGGCTTCTTATCCGCTTTCAAACTTTCAAAGTAATCAAGAAAATAAGAAGCCCCTTTGAACCCTGATTTATAGGTTGCAAACGGATATTTCACTTGTGGGATTCTACACTCAAATTCAATATCCGTCAATTCAGGGGTTTTCAAAATGTTTATTTCCCCCTCATTTATCAGGGTTAGTGTGTCATTTGCGTTATTGATTTTCACTTGCAGCTTTTCAGGGGCGATTGGTAACAAGCATTTTTTCAGGTAGAAATCATATCCGCTTTTACTCATTATTCATGCACCCCTTCCGCTATAATGTCAGCCGCTTCATTTACTGCACCCGTCAGCCCGTCAACTACTCCATCCAAATCCATTTTACCGGAAACGGTGTTGTGGTTCGTCTGTTCAATGGTGATTTCAGCGGTTGTAAATCTGTTTATTGCTTCCTGTTCGGCAATGTCACGAAGATATTTCAAATCTTCTTCTGTAATATCCATTGAATCCTTGATTGCTCCGGTATTGCCCGCTATATCACCAACATCCCCGGCAAGCCCCGCCCCGTAATTGCTCAAATCGGCGTAATCGCCCGCACCCGCTATATCACCAACATCCCCGGCAAGCCCCGCCCCGTAATTGCTCAAATCGG
>CANBJR010000028.1 GCA_947369085.1 uncultured Clostridia bacterium
GATGTTTCAAAGGCTTCGCTTAATAATAACATAGTTTGGCCGCAGGTTTACTATTCTGCTTACGGCGGAACAAGGCCAAGAGTAACTGATTTCTGTACCGCATATGAAAAGGGGCAAATTGACTGGTACAACGGTGACTATGACTTTAAGAATCAGAAGGTTATTGAGCCGACAAGCTCGGTTGCAGGCAGCAGCACGTCAGGAGCAAACGGAGCTAACGGTCAGACTGCTACACAACAGCCTACAACTCAGGCGAAAGTTTACCTGACGGTAAGATTCCTCAATTATGACGGTTCGGTGCTGACAACTCAAAAGGTTGAGTACGGAAAGGCGGCAAAAGCTCCTGCTAATCCGACAAAGCCGAGTGATGAGTACTACGACTACAAGTTTAAAAAATGGCAGCTTGATTACAGCAAGGTTACCTGCGATATGGATATTGCGCCGAGCTTTGAGCCGGTGCTGAAACCCGAGTACGCACAGGCGCAGTAGCGGGGAGACGAGTATGGTGGAATGTAAAACAGTATTTTATTCGGCACGAAAAACTTCGCTTTGCGAGCGTGCACTCAAAAAGAGTTTTTCGGAGCTTGACCTTGATATGGGCAATATTTCTTTTGCCGCCGACAAGGGGAGCTTATGTAATGTCTTGACAGAAGCGTTCGGAGAATGTAATATAGTTTTTGTCATAGGCGGTTTAGGCTTTGGCGATGAAAGAGATGTAAAGAACATTGTTTCACGTCTTATTAAAAGCTCCTGTGTGGATGATTGCAAAAAACTGAAAAATCCTTTGGGCGATGACGGCTGCGTTGTCAGAGCACAGCACCAGTTGCTTGTTCTGCTTCCCGACGAACCGGAGCAGATTGAAGCGATTATGCAGGGTGCAATTGCAGGATATATTAAAATTACAGAAAATGCGAGGGTATAATTAATATGAAAACTAATACTTTTGAGCAATACGAATCTTCCGTTCGTTCCTATTGCAGACATTTCCCCAAGGTGTTTACCGACGCCAAGGGCGCAGTTATGACTGACGAAAACGGCGAAAAGTATATTGACTTTTTCTGCGGCGCAGGCGCTGTAAACTATGGTCATAACAATGACTATATCAAGGGAAAGGTAATTGATTACCTTGCAACTGACGGAATTATTCACGCTCTTGATATGTACACCGTGCCCAAGCGTGATTTTATTGAAACACTTGAAAATAAAATTATTGAGCCGAGAGGCTACAAGTACAGAATTCAGTTTACCGGTCCTACCGGCACAAACGCTATTGAGGCGGCAATTAAGCTTGCAAGAAAAACCACAAAGCGCAGAAATATTTTTTCGTTTATGGGTTGTTTCCACGGTATGACTCTCGGTGCGCTTTCGCTCACCTCCGAGATGTACGCAAGAAACGGTGCAGGCGCAACCTTTACTGACTGCACTCACATTCCTGCTCCTTATATGTTTGAGGGACTTGACGTTATCAAATATATGCAGACGCTTATTGACGACGACCATTCGGGTGTTGAAAAGCCTGCCGCAGTAGTTATGGAAACCGTACAGGCTGAGGGCGGAATCAGAGTTTTTGACGATGAGTTCCTGCGTGACGTAAGAGAGTTCTGCACAAAGAACGACATACTTATGATTGTTGACGATGTTCAGGTCGGCTGTTGCCGCAGCGGCACATTCTTCTCGTTTGAACGTGCAGGAATTGTTCCCGACATTGTTGTTATGTCAAAGTCAATCGGCGGTATCGGTATGCCGCTTGCAATTGTTCTTCACACAGACGAGCTTGACGATTGGAAGCCCGGCGAACACAACGGAACATTCAGAGGCAATCAGCTTTCATTTGTTGCAGGCAAGGCGGCAATTGATTATCTGCTTGAAAATGATGTAGAGGCTGAAACAAGAAGAAAAGGTGAGCTTGTAAAGAAGTATGTGACAGAGGAAATTTTGCCGCTTGATTCAAGGCTTGAGTTAAGAGGTATAGGACTTATCTGGGGTATTGATTTCGGCGCTGTTGATTCTTCACTTACGGAAGAAGTAATTGAGAAGTGCTTTGAAAAGAAGCTTATCTGCGAATGTGCAGGCAGAGAGGGCTCGGTCGTAAAGATTATGCCTCCTCTTGTAATTGAGGATGATTTGCTTCTTGAGGGACTTGCAAGAGTGAAAAAGTCAATTGAAGAAGTTTTAAATAAATAATATAGTAACAGAATACCTCCGAGAGCAATTGCTTTCGGAGGTTTTAGCGAGGTGGCTGAATATGTCTGAAAAATTCAGGGCGGAAAAGAATGTTAAAATTTTAGGTATTGTTATTTCTGTTCTTCTTATAATTTGTTCTTTAGTTTATGTTGGAAATATTTTATACGAAATTTATTCGTTGTTACAATTTTCAGGTACAATATTTAATACAATATATTATGCACTTGATATTGTTTCGCAGGCTATGTTACTTTCAGCGTTTGTTTTGCTTGTAGTGGCGATACTTAGTAAAAATAAACTTAAGATAGATATAATAAATATTTTTGCTAAGTTGTTCTTGATTGCAAACATTTTATATTTAACAAACGGATTATATCAATTAGCTGTTGTATTTGGTGCAGATATTTTAGGGGTTTTGGGAACTATATTTAGTAAACCGTTGTTTTACTTGTTTGCTGCATCTAAAATATTAATTGCAATAACAATATTAGTTTTTAATAAAAAGGATAGGCTAGTATCCGAAAATAACTCCGCTAAGATTATTCTGTCAATCTTATTTGCTGTAAGCTTTTGTTTGTATTTCATTTTTGAAATAGGAACTTTAGGATATGATATGTCGTTCTTTACGTTTATTATGAATGCTGATAACAGTGAAAATATTAACAACGTGTTTTCCTATGTAAAATATATTTCGTTTTTTCTTAACATTATATTTTTATTGGCAGAGTACATCCCTTTATTCCTGTTTTTCGTGATGTATCCAAAAGAGTATCTTGATAAAAAGGTGGTCAGTACATATTCCGACAATGTAGAATGAAATAATTAATAAATGAAATTAACGGCTGACGGAGTTTTTGTTTCCGTCAGCCGTTGGTGATTTTATATATGTTTGTGATATTCGGTTAAAACTCTATTCCGATTCTGCCTGTTATTCCCTTGTCATAGGGATGTTTTATTTTTTTGAACTCCGTTACATAATCGGCGGCTTCAATGAATCTTTCGGGCGGATTATGTCCCGTCATTATAATTTCCATACTTACAGGGGCATTTGCGACAAATTCAAAAACCTCCGCCTCGGAAATCATCTCGTTGTTTATTACATCAAAAATCTCGTCGAGTATTACCATATCGTAGCGATCTGTCAGTGCGGTTGTTACACTGCTGTCAAAAATACCCTTAAAAACTTTTGCCGCTTGCAACTTTTCTTTTTCGTCCATTTCAAATGTGAATTTCAGCTCAAGGGGGCAGAATGTGAGAGTTACATTTTCTGTGTGACTCAGTGTGTGACGCTCGCCCGAAAATTCTGTTTTGAGAAACTGCACGAACAAAACTTTCATATTGCTGCCTGCGGCTCTTGCGGCAAGTCCTACTGCCGCTGTGGTTTTGCCTTTGCCGTCACCGTAATAAACGTGTATCATATATGCCTCCAATTAACAATTTACAACTACTAATTAATATATAGGTCAATCCCTATAACAAATTATACTTTAATATATAACTTTTGGCAATATGTATATAGTATACAAAAATATTTTTATTAAGCTTTGAAAATTCTACAATGGTTAATTTTCGCAAAACCTTGCAATAATGCCCCTTTCATTGTATAATAAATCTTGCGTGACTGCACAAGATATGCGATGAAGCGGGAGGTTGCGGCAAATTTGCCGGTTTTTCCGTGGAGTATGTCCGATTTTAAACCGGGCGATTATTATGAATCATTTGGAGTATAACTATGTCAATAGGGTTGCTTTGCCATAGGTGTGCTCGAAAGCTTTCAGGACGTTCCCGGTTAACTGAATAGTTAAACGGGTTTTTTAATGCAGGGTGAAGAAACACCCGGCAGAGTTTCAAAAAAAGTTTTTGAAAGCAACGCCCGCCAACTACGAAGAGCCGAGGCTCGAAGCTATGTTAAAACAAGCAAAGAGAACAAGGCTTGACAAGAATATCAAGGAGGCGACGATAATGGCAGTCAAGGAAAAGATTAGAATAAGATTAAAGGGTTATGATCATCAGCTCGTTGATCAGTCAGCAGAGAGAATCGTGGCTACAGCTAAGCGCACAGGCGCAAGAGTTTCGGGTCCCGTTCCGCTCCCTACTGAGAAGCAGGTTGTAACAATTCTCCGTGCTGTTCACAAATACAAGGACAGCCGTGAACAGTTTGAGATGAGAACCCACAAGCGTCTTATCGACATCTTAAGACCGTCAAACAAGACAGTCGAAGCTCTTATGAGCTTAGAGCTCCCTGCCGGCGTTGATATTGAGATTAAGTTATAATCACTGATACCAACCTACAAGCAGACAGGGTCACGTTGGTGAAAACCAACCAATAACCTACAAGGAGGATACATTCATGCAGAAAGCAATCATCGGCAAGAAAATCGGTATGACACAGATTTTCGATGAAAAGGGAATTGTTATTCCCGTAACTGTTATTGAGGCAGGCCCTTGCGTGGTTACAGCCAAAAAAACAGTTGAAAACGACGGCTACGCATCCGTTCAGCTCGGATACGGCGACTTAAAGCCCCACAAGGTTACAAAGCCTATGAAGGGATTTTTTGACAAAGCAGGCGTAGCTCCCAAGAAAACTCTTAAAGAGTTCCGTTTTAACGACACAGACGCTTACAATGTAGGCGATCTCGTTAAAGCAGACGTGTTCACCCCCGGCGACAAGATTGACGTAACCGGCAAGAGCAAAGGTAAGGGTACCGCAGGCGTTATTAAGAGATGGAACTTCCACCGTCTTAAAGAAACTCACGGTACAGGTCCCTGCGTTCGTCACGGCGGTTCAATCGGTGCCTGCTCATCACCCTCAAGAGTATGGAAGGGCAAGAGAATGGCAGGTCACCTCGGCGCAGAACAGGTAACAGTACAGAACCTCACAGTTGTTAAGGTTGACGCTGAAAACAACCTCATTGCTGTAAAGGGTGCTGTTCCCGGACCAAATAAGGGAATCGTTGTACTCAAAGATTCCGTTAAGGCTTAAGGAAGGGGGATTATAAATGCCAAGTTTATCAGTAGTAAATATGGAAGGCAAGAGCGTTGGTACAATCGAACTTGCTGATTCCGTATTCGGTATTGAGCCCAACGCAGCAGTTATGCATCAGGCAGTAGTAAGCTACCTTGCAGCACAGCGTCAGGGCACACAGTCCGCTCTTACAAGATCCGAAGTTTCCGGCGGCGGCAAAAAGCCATGGAGACAGAAGGGTACAGGACGTGCAAGACAGGGTTCAACCCGTGCTCCGCAGTGGACACACGGCGGTATCGTGTTTGCTCCCAAGCCAAGAAATTACAGATTTTCTGTAAACAAGAAGGTTAGAAGACTCGCTATGAAGTCGGCTTTCTCTTCAAAGGCTAAAGAAAACGAAATCATCGTTGTTGATTCAATCGCAATGGATGAATACAAGACAAAGACAGTCGTTGCTATGCTCAACGCAATCGGAGCTGACAAAAAGGCTCTCATCGTTCTTCCTGCAGTTGACAGCAAGGTTATCAAATCAGCTAACAACATCCCAGGCGTTAAGACAACTCAGGTCAACACACTCAATGTTTACGACATTTTGAATGCTGACAAGCTCGTTATCGTTAAGGACGCTGTAAGCAAGATAGAGGAGGTATATGCATGATAGCTCATGACATCGTAATTCGCCCTGTTATCACTGAAAAAAGTATGCTCGGCGCAGTTAATAAGGTATATACCTTTGAAGTAGCTAAGAAAGCTAATAAAATTGAAATTGCAAAAGCTTGCGAAGAAATCTTCAAGGTTAAGGTTGCAAAGGTTAACACCGTAAGCGTTCGCGGCAGATTCCGCCGTCAGGGCAGAAACAACGGCGGCTACACAAAGAGCTGGAAGAAAGCAATCGTAACATTAACAGAAGACAGCAAGCCTATCGAATTTTTTGAAGGCATGATGTAAGTCTGAAATATAAAATATTCAGGCAGAATGTATGGGAAACGCCATTTTCCCGCAAAGCCATCATGAGGAGAGTGAAACCAAATGGCCATTAAAGTTTATAAGCCGACCATCAACTCAAGAAGAAATATGTCGGTTACAGATTATTCGGTCCTTTCAAAGGTTGAGCCCGAAAAGAGCCTGCTTGCTCCTTTAAATAAGAAGTCAGGCCGCAACAGCTACGGCAGAATCACCGTTCGTCACAGAGGCGGCGGTAACCGCAGAAAGTACCGTATCATTGACTTCAAGCGTCAGAAGTTTGACGTTGAAGGCACAGTAAAAACATTAGAGTACGATCCTAACCGTTCGGCATTCATTGCTCTTGTAGAGTACACCGACGGTGAAAAAGCTTACATTATTGCTCCCGAGGGACTTAAAGTAGGCGATAAGGTAGTCGCAGGCGTTAATGCCGACATCAAGCCCGGCAACGCACTTCCGCTTACAGCAATTCCTGTAGGTACATTCATCCACAATGTTGAGCTTTACCCCGGCAGAGGCGCACAGCTTGCTCGTTCGGCAGGTAACATGGCACAGCTTATGGCGAGAGAAAACGGACTTGCTCTGTTAAGACTTCCGTCAGGCGAGCTTAGAAATGTTCCCGAAAGCTGTATGGCTACTATCGGTCAGGTAGGCAACATTGACCATGAAAACGTTAAAATCGGTAAAGCCGGCCGTAAGAGAAATATGGGTTGGCGTCCTACAGTCCGCGGTTCTGTTATGAACCCGAATGACCACCCGCACGGCGGTGGTGAGGGTAAGTCACCGGTTGGCCGTCCGGGCCCTGTTACTCCTTGGGGTAAGCCCGCACTCGGCTATAAGACTCGTAAGAACAACAAGAGCAGCGATAAGCTTATCGTTCGCAGAAGAAACGGTAAGTAAGGCAGAGAAAGGAGCTTATAACTATGAGTAGAAGTACTAAAAAGGGTCCCTTTGTTCAGCCTGTACTGCTCAAAAGGGTTCTTGAAATGAACGAAAAGGGCGAAAAGAGAATTTTAAAGACTTGGTCAAGAAGTTCAACAATTTTCCCTGAATTCGTTGGTCACACATTCGCCGTTCACGACGGTCGTAAGCACGTTCCGGTATATGTTACAGAAGATATGGTAGGTCACAAGCTCGGCGAGTTTGCTCCTACAAGAACCTTCAAGGGTCATGCCGGTTCAAAAACAAGCAAATAAGCGGAAGGAGAGTATTGCAGATGGAAGCAAAGGCAAATGCTAAATTTGTTCGTATTTCACCCCGCAAGGTTGGCGTTGTTCTTGACCTTATCAGAGGCAAAGACGTCAGATATGCGGAAGCTGTTCTTAAGCACACTCCCAAGGCCGCTTGCGAGCCGCTTTTAAAGCTGCTCAAGTCAGCTATGGCAAATGCTGAGAACAACCATGATATGGATGTATCCAAGCTCTACGTTGCTCAGTGCAACGCTACAGCAGGCCCCATCCTTAAAAGAATTCGTCCGAGAGCACAGGGCAGAGCGTTCAGAATTAACAAGAGAACTTCTCACATTACCCTCGTTCTCAAGGAAAAAGAAGACTAAGGGGAGGTTGAATTATGGGTCAGAAAGTTAATCCGCACGGTCTTCGTGTCGGTGTTATTAAAGATTGGGATTCCCGTTGGTTTGCAAACAAAAAGGACTTCGGCGCTACACTCGTTGAAGACTACAACCTTCGTAAAACTCTGAAGGCTCAGCTTTACAACTTCGGTATCTCAAAGATTGAAATTGAGCGTGACGGCAAAAGAGTAAGAATCAGCATTCACTGTGCAAAGCCCGGTCTTGTTATCGGTAAGGGCGGCTCAGAAATTGAGAAGCTCAAGGCTCAGTGTGAAAAATTCTTAGGCAAGCCCGTTGCAATCAACATTGTTGAAGTAAAGGCTCCCGAGCTTGACGCACAGCTCGCAGCAGAGAGCATTGCTCAGCAGCTCGAAAAGAGAATTTCTTTCCGCCGTGCTATGAAGCAGTCTATAGGCAACGCAATGCGCCGCGGAGCAAAAGGTATTAAGGTTATGTGTTCAGGCCGTCTCGGCGGTGCTGAAATTGCTCGTTCAGAGCAGTATCATGAGGGCACAATTCCGCTTCAGACACTTCGTGCTGACATTGACTACGGTTTTGCTGAGGCTAATACAACCTACGGTAAAATCGGCGTTAAGGTTTGGCTTTACAAAGGCGAAGTGTTAAACGAAGTTAAGTCAAGAAAGCCCCGCAGAGAAGGAGGCAGAAAGTAATGTTATTACCTAAGAGAGTTAAGTACAGAAGAGTACACAGAGGTCGTATGACAGGTAAGGCTCTTCGTGGTAACAAGGTTACTTACGGTGAGTACGGTCTTCAGGCTACAGAGCCTGCATGGATCACCTCAAACCAGATTGAGGCTGCCCGTATCGCTATGACACGTTACTGCAAAAGATTCGGTAAAGTTTGGATCAAGATTTTCCCTGACAAGCCTGTTACAGCAAAGCCTGCTGAAACACGAATGGGTTCAGGTAAAGGTTCTCCCGAATACTGGGTTGCAGTAGTTAAGCCCGGCAGAGTTATGTTTGAACTCGCAGGCGTTGACGAAGCTACAGCAAGAGAAGCACTCAGACTTGCTTCTACAAAGCTTCCCATTAAGTGCAAGTTTGTTAAGAAAGAGGAGGGTGAGCAGTAATGAAAGCATCAGAAATCAGAGAAATGTCAGTTGAAGAGCTTCAGACAAAGCTCACAGAACTCAAAGAAGAATTGTTTAATCTTCGTTTCCAGCTTGCTGTTAACCAGCTCGAAAACTCATCCAGAATCGGTGCCGTGAAAAAGGACATTGCAAGAGTTTCTACAATTCTTCGTCAGCGTGAACTTAACGGCACAGAAGCTTAAGAGAGGAGGACTTAACAGTGAGTGAAAGAAATATGAGAAAAACCGTTGTCGGCAAGGTTGTAAGCAACAAGATGGACAAAACAATCGTTGTTGCTGTTGAAGACAGCGTAAAGCATAAGCTTTATAACAAAATTGTTAAGCGTACGGTTCGCTTTAAGGCACACGACGAGAACAATGAGTGCAATATCGGCGACCGTGTAAAGGTTATGGAGACCCGTCCTCTTTCTAAGGATAAAAGATGGAGACTCGTCGAGATTATTGAGAAAGCTAAATAAGTTTAGCGGCTTTGAGAAAAGGAGGAATACACTGTGATTCAACAGCAAACCATCCTCAAGGTTGCCGACAACACCGGCGCAAAGGAACTTATGTGCATTCGTGTACTCGGC
This sequence comes from uncultured Clostridia bacterium, assembly GCA_947369085.1. Lineage (GTDB taxonomy): Bacteria > Bacillota > Clostridia > Oscillospirales > Acutalibacteraceae > Ruminococcoides. The sequence continues at coordinate 9,362 of CANBJR010000028.1, forward strand.
GGTACCAGAAGGAGATATGCCAATATTGGCGATATTATTGTTGCCTCGGTTAAAAAAGCAGCACCCGGCGGTGTTGTTAAAAAAGGCGACGTTGTAAGAGCCGTAGTTGTTCGTTCTGCAAAGGGCGTAAGACGTGAAGACGGCACATACATCCGCTTTGATGAAAATGCGGCTGTTATCATTAAGGAAGATAAGAACCCCAAGGGTACTCGTATCTTCGGACCGGTAGCAAGAGAGCTTCGTGATAAAGACTTTATGAAGATTCTTTCTCTCGCTCCCGAAGTACTTTAATTTGGAGGTGTCACAATGAATAAGGTTCATGTAAAAACAGGCGACACCGTTATCGTTATCAGCGGTAAGGATAAGGGCAAAAAGGGTCAGGTTCTGGCTGTAAGCCCTAAAGAAGGCAAGGTTATCGTAGAAAAAGTTAATATGGTTTCAAAGCACGTTAAGCCCAGAAAGATGGGCGAGCAGGGCGGTATTATCAAGGCTGAAGGCGCTATGTATGCTTCCAAGGTTCAGATTGTATGCCCCAGATGCAAGAAGCCCACAAGAGTTGCTCACAAGATTTTTGAGGACGGCTCAAAGGGCAGAATTTGCGCTAAGTGCAAGGAATCACTGTAAGGAGGAAATAAGATATGGCAAGACTTAAAGAATATTATTCAAAAGAAGTTGCACCTGCTCTTATGTCAAAGTTCTCCTACAAGAGCACTATGCAGATTCCAAAGCTTGATAAAATTGTTATCAACGTAGGCGCAGGCGAAGCTAAAGAAAATTCTAAGGTAATCGACGCTATCTGCACAGACCTTTCTGCCATCACAGGTCAGAAGCCTCTCGTGTGCAGAGCAAGAAAATCAGTTGCTAACTTCAAACTCAGAGAAGGTATGCCTATTGGCTGTAAGGTTACTTTAAGAGGCGAGAGGATGTACGAGTTTCTCGACAGACTCTTCAACGTAGCTCTTCCCCGTGTAAGAGACTTCAGAGGTATTAACCCCAACTCTTTCGACGGCAGAGGAAACTACAATATGGGCCTTAAAGAGCAGCTCATTTTCCCTGAAATTGATTATGACAAGATTGACAAGGTTCGTGGTATGGACATTTGCTTCGTTACCACAGCACAGACAGACGAAGAAGCTCGTGAGCTTTTAACTCTCATGGGCGCACCGTTTTCAAAGTAAGGAGGGATTGTTGTGGCTAAAACTTCAATGAAAGTAAAGCAGCAGAGAAAGCAGAAGTTCTCTACAAGAGAGTATTCAAGATGTAATATCTGTGGTAGACCACACGCCTACCTCCGCAAGTATGGTATTTGTCGTATTTGCTTCCGTGAGCTCGCTTACAAGGGCGAAATTCCGGGCGTAAAGAAAGCAAGCTGGTAAGCAAGGGAGGATAAAGGTAATGCAGATTACAGATACAATTGCTGATTTACTTACAAGAATTCGTAACGCTAACTCAGCAAAGCACGATTCTGTTGAAATTCCTGCTTCAAACCTCAAGAAGTCTATTTGTCAGATTCTTGCAGATGAAGGTTACATCAAGAATTTCACAGTTATAGAAGACGGCAAGCAGGGCGTAATTAAGGTTACTCTTAAGTATGTTGACGGCAAAACTCCTGTTATTACAGGTTTGCGCCGTGTATCAAAGCCCGGTTTACGTATTTACAGCAATGCAGAAGATATGCCAAAGGTAATGAAGGGACTCGGAATTGCCATTATTTCTACTTCTAAGGGTGTTATGACTGACCGTCAGGCACGTAAGGAGCATATTGGCGGCGAAGTTCTCGCTTACATTTGGTAAGAGGAGGTGCGAAAATGTCTCGAATTGGAAGAAAACCTATAAATATTCCCGCCGGTGTTACAGCATCTATTGCTGACGGCGTTATTACTGTCAAAGGTCCAAAGGGTACGCTCGATTTCGCATACAATCAGGCTATGACAGTTGAAATCAAGGGCGACGTAATTGAGGTTACTCGTCCGGACGATGCTAAAGAAAATCGCTCACTTCACGGTCTTACAAGAACACTTATCCACAATATGGTTGTAGGTGTTACAGAAGGCTACAAGAAAGAGCTTGAAGTAAACGGCGTTGGTTACCGTGTTCAGAAGCAGGGCAACAAGTGCGTTATGAACCTCGGTTATTCACACCAGGTTATCGTTGAGGATACAGACGACATCAAGATTGAAGTTCCTGATCCTAACAAAATTATTATTGTCGGCATTGATAAGCAAAAGGTTGGTCAGTTTGCTGCCGAAGTAAGAGAGAAGCGTCCGCCGGAGCCATATAAGGGCAAGGGTATTAAGTACGCTGACGAAGTTATCCGCCGCAAGGAAGGCAAGGCCGGTAAGGGCAAATAATTAAGGAGTGAAAAATAATGGTAAGCAGACCTGATACAAAAAAGGCACGTGCAAAACGCCATAAGAGAGTCCGCAGTAAAATAAGCGGTACAGCATCTTGTCCCCGTTTGTGCGTATTCCGCTCCAGAAACAACATCTACGCTCAGATTATTGACGACGTAGCCGGTGTTACACTTGCTCAGGCTTCAAGCCTTGACAAGTCCATCGAAGGTAATGGCGGAAACAAAGAGGCAGCAAAGGCTGTAGGCGTTCTCGTTGCAGAGCGTGCAAAAGCTAAAAATATCGTTGATGTCGTATTCGACAGAGGCGGTAATATCTATCACGGCCGTGTTAAGGAATTGGCCGAAGGCGCCCGTGAGGGCGGCCTCAATTTCTAAGGAAGAGGAGGAATAACTTTGGCTAAAACAGTAGAAGTAACAGGCGAATTAAAAGAAAGAGTAGTTACTATTAACCGTGTATCAAAGACGGTTAAGGGCGGTCGTATATTCAAGTTTGCAGCTTTAGTAGTTGTAGGCGACGGTAACGGAACAGTTGGTTTCGGTATCGGTAAAGCAGGCGAAGTACCCGACGCTATCCGCAAGGGTATTGAGGACGCTAAGAAAAACCTTATGAAGGTTTCACTCAGAGGAACAACAATTCCTCACGAAATCATCGGTGAGTTCGGCGCAGGCAGAGTTTTGATGAAGCCAGCTGCTCCAGGTACCGGTGTTATTGCAGGCGGTCCTGTTCGTGCCGTTGTTGAAGCAGTCGGCATCAAGGACATCAGAACAAAGGCTCTTCGTTCAAACAACCCCTGCAACGTAGTAAGAGCTACACTCGCAGGTCTTGCAGCTCTCAGAACTGCTGACGAAGTAGCAGCAATCCGCGGTAAATCCGTTAAGGATATTTTATAATAGGGAGGTTGCAGATTATGACAATTAAGTTGGTTAAGAGCCTTATCGGCTCCAAAAAGGATCAGATTGCAACAGCCCACGCTTTAGGTCTGAAGAAAATCGGCGACGTTACAACACAGCCCGACAATGCTTCGACAAAAGGCAAGGTAGCAAAAATTATTCACCTCGTAGAGGTTATTGAAGCGTAAGCAAGGAGGTGCACTTATGAAGTTACATGAACTTTCTCCGGTTGAGGGCTCTAAGAAGGACTCAAAGAGAATCGGCAGAGGCCACGGCTCAGGCTGGGGTAAAACAGCCGGCAAGGGTCATAAAGGCCAGAAGGCTCGTTCAGGCGGCGGTGTTCGTCCCGGTTTTGAGGGCGGTCAGATGCCATTACAGCGCCGTTTGCCGAAAAGAGGTTTTAACAACATCTTTGCTAAAAACGTAGTTGCAATTAACCTCAGCACTTTAAACAGAAAGTTTGACGATGGCGCAACAGTTGATATTGAGGCTCTTGTAAATGCAGGAGTTGTTAAGAACGGATTTGATGCCGTTAAGGTTCTCGGCAACGGTAAGCTTGAGAAAAAACTCACTGTTAAGGTTTCTGCTTTTTCCGAATCAGCTAAAGCTGCTATTGAGGCTGCAGGCGGAAAGGCAGAGGTGATTTAAGTGTTTAAAACAATAAGAAACGCTTGGTCAATTCCTGACTTAAGAAGAAAAATCTTATTTACACTTTTAATTATCATTGTATTCAGAATCGGTTCGGTTATCCCCGTTCCGTTTCTGGACACATCGGCTCTTGCAGAAGCAATGAAGCTGATTACAGACAATCCTGATTCCAGCACAAATATGCTGGCTTATCTAAACACACTTTCGGGTGGTGCGTTTGCGAACGCAACATTGTTTGCAATGGGTATCACTCCTTACATCAACAGCTCGATTATTATGCAGCTTCTCTGCGTTGCTATTCCTCCGCTTGAGAGAATGGCTAAAGAGGGCGAGGCAGGCAGACGTAAAATCGGTACTATTACCCGTTACGTAACAGTTGGTCTTGGTCTTATTCAGGGTACTGCATACTACTTCTACCTCAGAAACACAATTACCGAAAGCGGTAAGCACATTACAATTTATAACGAGGGCTTCGATTTGTGGTTCTCAGCAATTGTAATCGTACTCGTGTTCACAGCAGGTACAGCTCTTATGATGTGGCTGGGTGAGCAGATTAACAAGAATGGTATCGGAAACGGTATTTCTATTCTCCTTTTCGCAGGTATCGTTGCTCAGCTCCCCGCAACAATTAACACACTCGGTCAGTACTGGGGTCTTGGTTCAGAGGGTCAGACACAGTTCTACTTCCTCGTTCCGCTTTGGATTCTCATTTTTGTTGCTGTTATCTGGATTATCACATTTATGCAGGACAGCGAAAGAAGAATTCCGATTCAGTACGCTAAGCGTGTTGTAGGCAGAAAGATGTACGGCGGACAGTCAAGCCACCTTCCTATCAAGGTTGCTCTCGGCGGCGTTCTCCCAATCATCTTCGCAAGCTCAATTCTTTCAATTCCCGGTACAATCAACCTCTTCCTTCAGGTTAAGGACGGTTTCTGGGGTGCTTTCTTTGAAGCATTCAGCACAAACGGCTGGCTGTACATGGTATTGTATTTTATTCTTATCATAATGTTCGCTTATTTCTATACAACAATTCAGTACAATCCTGTTGAAATGGCAAACAACCTCAAGGCAAACAACGGTACTGTTCCCGGTATCCGTCCCGGTGCTCCGACAGCTGATTATATCAGAAACATTCTGTCAAGAATCACTCTTATAGGCGCACTTTTCCTTGCTGTTATTGCTTTGCTCCCGCACATTTACGGCGCAGCAACAGGTATGGGCAATATGGCTATCGGCGGTACATCAATCATCATTATCGTTGGTGTTGCACTTGAAACAGTAAAACAGCTCGAATCTCAGATGATGATGCGCCACTACAAAGGTTTTCTTGACTAATTACTGAAAAAGGAGTATAATTAAATGAACATTATCATGTTAGGCGCTCCGGGTGCAGGTAAAGGCACACAGGCTGCTGTACTTTGCGAGCACTTTGGTATTCCCACAATTTCAACCGGAAACATGATTCGTGAGGCGCTGAAAAACGGCACTGAGATGGGTCTTAAAGCTAAGTCCTTTATGGACGAAGGCAAGCTTGTTCCCGACGAGGTAGTTATCGGAATTGTTAAAGAAAGACTTTCCGAGGACGACTGCAAGAAGGGTTTCATCCTTGACGGCTTCCCAAGAACTATTCCTCAGGCTGAGGCTCTTGACAATATGGGTGTTGAGATTCAGTACGTTATCAATATTGACGTTGCTGATGAAAGAATCATCAACCGTATGTCCGGACGCCGTGTCTGCGAAAATTGCGGCAGACCTTATCATCTTGTGAACTTAAAGCCCAAGAAGGATGGGGTATGCGACGATTGCGGCGGCACCCTTGTTCAGCGTAAGGACGACCACCCCGACACCGTACTTGCTCGTCTGGATGTTTACCATAAGGAAACAGAGCCCCTTGTTGATTATTACAAGAAGCAGGGCAAGCTCGTTAATGTTGAAGGACAGGACAGCGTAGAAGATACTACTGCCCTTATCCTCAAGGCAATCGAGGCGTAAAGTATGGTAGTTATTAAAACAGCACGGGAAATTTCAAAAATGAAAGACGCATGCAGAATTTCTGCCGAGGCACTCCGTGTTGCGGGAGAGGCTGTAAAGCCCGGTGTAACTACTTATGAAATAGATACAATTGTCCGTAAATATATCGAGAAACAGGGAGCTACTCCCTCGTTTCTCGGTTATGGCGGATTTCCTGCGAGTGCGTGCATTTCCGTAAACAACGTGGTTATCCATGGCATACCAAGTAAAAAACAGATCCTTAACGAGGGCGACATAGTAAGCGTCGATGTCGGCGCATATTATGAGGGATTTCACGGCGACAACGCATACACTTTCCCCTGTGGCAAAATCAGCGCGGAAGCGCAGGCTTTGCTTGACGCCACAAAGGAGAGCCTTTATGAGGGAATTAACAAGGCTCTTGCCGGTAACCGTATAGGTGATATAGGCAGTGCTGTTCAGAAGTATGTCGAAGCTCGCAGTTACTCGGTGGTACGAGATTTTGTCGGCCACGGCGTAGGTGCGAAATTACACGAAGACCCAAGCGTACCCAATTACGGTACTCCGGGACGAGGCGTTCGCCTTATTCCGGGAATGACAATTGCCATTGAACCCATGATAACTCAGGGAACTTATGAGGTTGAGGTGCTTGACGACGAGTGGACTACTGTTACAAAAGACGGTAAGCTTGCCGCTCACTTTGAGCATACAGTCGCAATAACTCCCGATGGCCCGAAGATTATGACTCTGTGCGATTAAAGGTGACTTATGAGCATAGTCAGAGGAAGTATTGTGAGGGCTAAGGCAGGCAGAGAAAAGGGTAACTTTTTTGTTGTTCTCAGTGTTGAGTCTAGCTATGCGTATATCGCAGACGGCAGGACAAGAAAAATTGAGAAACCTAAAAAGAAAAAGCTTATTCATCTTTCACCTGCAAATAAGGTTTATGAGGGTTCAATTGAAACCAATCCGCAGATAAAAAGAATTTTAAACGATTTTAAAAACGGAGGTTAACGGTATGTCTAAACAGGATGTAATTGAAATAGAAGGTATTGTCAGAGAGGCTCTTCCGAATGCACAGTTCAAGGTTGAGCTTCAGAACGGTCACGTGATCTTAGCTGTTATTTCAGGCAAACTCAGAATGAACTTCATTCGCATTTTGCCGGGCGACAAGGTTACTGTGGAGATGTCTCCATACGACCTGACCAGAGGAAGAATTACCTGGCGTTCAAAATAAGCCGGGTAGGAACACGATTTTCAGAAAGGAATGATTATAAATGAAAGTCAGACCTTCAGTAAAGAAGATGTGCGATAAGTGCAAAGTTATCAAAAGAAAAGGTAAGATTTTAGTAATCTGCGAAAACCCCAAGCACAAACAGCGTCAGGGTTAATTGCCTTAAAAACAAGAATTATTTTTTAAATTTATATGGAGGTGCAACTGAATGGCTCGTATAGCAGGTGTTGACTTACCAAGAGATAAAAGAGTTGAAATCGGTTTAACTTATATCTACGGTATCGGCCGTAAGACTGCAGACGACATTATTGCTGCAACAGGTGTTAATCCCGACACTCGTGTCAGAGATTTAACTGAAGAAGATATTGCAAAGCTCAGAGAATATATTGAGCATAACTGCCGCGTTGAAGGTGACCTTCGCCGTGACATCGCTTATGATATTAAAAGACTTATTGATATTGGCTGTTACCGTGGCGTTCGCCACAGAAAGGGACTTCCCGTAAGAGGTCAGCGTTCAAAGACTAACGCTCGTACTCGTAAGGGTCCCCGCAAGACAATGGCTAATAAGAAGAAGTAAGGAGGGCAAAGGACTATGGCAGCACCAAAGGGTGGTAAGAAGGTTATTCGCCGTCGCCGTGAGCGCAAGAACATTGAAAAAGGCGCAGCGCATATCCAGTCAACATTTAACAATACAATTGTTACTATTTCCGATACACAGGGCAATGCTGTTTCTTGGGCAAGCGCAGGCGAGCTAGGTTTCAGAGGCTCTAAGAAGTCAACTCCGTTTGCCGCTCAGTCAGCAGCTGAAACAGCTGCAAAGGCAGCAATGGAACATGGTATGAAATACGTCGAGGTTTATGTAAAAGGACCGGGACAGGGCAGAGAAGCTGCAATTCGTGCATTGCAGACAGCAGGTCTTGAAGTAACTATGATTAAAGACGTTACTCCGATTCCTCACAACGGATGCCGTCCTCCAAAGAGAAGACGTGTATAGTATTATAAAAGGAGGATATTTCAATGGCTAAAAATATGCAGCCTATCGCAAAGCGTTGCAGAGCTCTCGGCATTTCTCCCGCAGTAATGGGTTACTCAAAGAAAACTTCTAACAGAAACCCCGGCGGTAAGATGAGAAGAAAAAAGAGCGAATACAGCATGCAGCTTACTGAAAAGCAGAAGGTTAAATTTATTTACGGCATTATGGAGAAGCAGTTCAGAGCTTACTATGAAAAGGCTGAAAAGTCTGAAGGTAAAACAGGTGCCGTATTGCTTACATTAATTGAACGCAGACTTGACAACGTTGTTTTCAGACTCGGACTTGCAGCTACAAGAAGAGAAGCAAGACAGCTTGTTAGTCACGCTCACTTTACTGTTAACGGCAAAAAGGTTAACATTCCCTCATATCTTGTAAAGGTTGGCGATGTTATCCAGGTTAGTGAAAAGAGCCGCTCAACAACAAGATTCAAAGCAATTGCAGAGGGCGAAACAGCTTCAACTGTTACTCCCAAGTGGCTTGAGAAAGACGAAAATCTTCTCGGCGGCAAGGTAGTTGCTGCTCCCCAGAGAGAGGATATTGATTATCCTGTTGAAGAACACCTCATCGTTGAGTTGTACTCCAAGTAATCCCGATTTTCACAGGCAGATTACACATACATTGGCTGCCTTTGCAGCCGCATAATGTCAGGAGGATTCGCGAATGATTGAAATTGAAAAGCCAAGAATTGAAACTGCAGAATTAACCGAGGACGGAAAATACGGCAGATTTGTTGTTGAACCGCTTGAGCGTGGCTTCGGCAACACTCTCGGCAACAGCCTGCGCAGAGTATTGCTTTCCTCTCTTGAAGGCTGTGCTGTTACATCTGTTAAGATTGACGGCGTTCTTCACGAATTTTCAACTATTCCCGGCGTAAAGGAAGACGTTACGGAAATTGTTCTCAATTTGAAAAGTCTTGTTCCCAAGCTTCACGAAACTTGCCCAAAGGTTGTTGAAATTTCAGCCGAGGGTCCTTGTGAAGTAACTGCTGACGACATCAAGTGCGACAACGAGGTTGAGATTTTAAATCCTGAGCTTCACATTGCTACACTTGGTGAAGGCGCTAAGCTCAATATGGAAATAACCGTTGACAAGGGCAGAGGTTATGTTCCCGGCGAGCGCAACAAGCAGTTAAGCGGTAACAATGTAATCGGAGTACTTCCGATTGACTCAATCTATACTCCCGTGTTAAAGGTTAACTATACGGTTGACAATACTCGTGTAGGTCAGATTACGGACTTTGACAAGCTTACACTTGACGTTTGGACAAACGGCGTTATCAATGCCGAAGAAGCTGTATCTCTTGCAGCAAAGGTTCTTACAGAGCACCTAAACCTCTTTGTAAACCTTTCCGACAAGGCTTCAAGCGCAGAGCTTATGGTTGAAAAGGACGACAAGGGCAAGGAGAAAATCCTTGAAATGACAATCGAAGACCTCGACTTGTCGGTTCGTTCGTTCAACTGCTTAAAGCGTGCAGGAATCAACACGGTTGAAGATTTAATTAACAAGTCCGAAGAGGATATGATGAAGGTTAGAAACCTTGGCAGAAAATCTCTTGAAGAGGTTATTCAAAAGCTTAATTCTCTCGGTTTCAGTCTTCAGAAGGAAGACGAATAAAATACTAAATACTGACTAAATATCATTTTTACAGCGTTTAGTTGAATTACCCTTTTAAACCAACGGTAAAGGAGTGAAAACAATGCCCGGTACAAGAAAATTAGGAAGAACTACAGCTCAGAGAACTGCAATGCTCCGTGCTATGGTTACATTCCTTCTCGAAAACGGCAAAATCGAAACAACTCTTACTCGTGCCAAGGAAGTTCAGGCTATGGCAGAGAAGATGATTACTACAGCAAAGAACGACACACTTCACAACAGACGTCTTGTTTTGGCTTTTGTTACAAAGGAAGATGTTACAAGTAAGCTCTTTACAGAAATTGCTCCAAAGTATAAGGAGAGAAGCGGCGGTTACACAAGAGTGACTAAAATCGGTCCTCGTCGTGGTGACGGCGCAGAGATGGCAATTATCGAGCTTATCTAAATCTTTGCAATAATATTTTTAAAATTAAACCCCCGACTAAACGTCGGGGGTTTGTGTTTTACGATATAATTTATAAAATAAGCTTATACTCTTCGGAACAAATGTTTTTATTTTTAATAAATATTGACAATTATAGTTATATATGGTAGTATGAAATTGAAAGATAACATATATTGTTGGTTGATGTCAATATGGACGGCAGAATTAATGTATTTGACGTAACGGAAATTCAGCGCTTAATTGCTGCAAATTAAATTTAGGAGGAACTTATGAAAAAAATATTAATATCTTTCTTATCAGTAATGCTGATTTTTACTCTGACATTTTCTGTAAATGCTTTTGCAAGTATTTATACACTTGAAAACTTGCCTTATGAAATTGATAAAAAACCTCAGCAGGAAATGGAACTTTTTGATGATATAAAAGAAGAAATTATGAAGAAACTTCTTGAATCAGAATATCCCGACTGCAATCCCGATGATATTGTCATAAGATATTATGGTACGTTGAGTAACGGCGCTATGCTGATTAATCATTATAATAAGAATTATGAATATAAAGAATATTCTTATCCCGATAGTTACTCAAAAGAGATGAAATTTGCGAATCTTTGGTTTGCACAACATATACCGAATGATAAGGACAGGGTAATTCTGTATTTAGACGGCGGTTTCTATACTTTTAATGAAGCATATGATTTAAAATTGATAAATGCATGCCAGCTTTGGGAGATTTTTAACAAAGTTGATAGTGTCTTTTTTAGAATTGATAATTATCCTGATCATCGTGAGAAAGGCTACACACTTTTCGGTGACGTAAACGGCGACAGATATGTAACTATATTGGACGCAACTATGATTCAGCAGTATTTGTCCGGCTTGTGCGATTTGAATGAAGCAGCAATGGAATGTGCCGATTTTAATGCTGACGGTACAATTGATGTTACTGATGTTACCCTTATCCAGGCTTGCCTTATAAGGGGAGAAGTAAGGTAGTATATTTATAAGGTAAATAACAACAAAAAAGCATATTAAAATCGGCTGATATATTTCAGCCGATTTTTTTAGGCTTACTGTGCATATTCTCAAAATAAAATATTGATTATGACGGTAAATTGTGTTATAATATCATAGTATAGGCAAAATATCTGTGAAAGGATAGTTCTTGATGATAAAAGCTAATGAATACCGCACCGTAACCTGCGGTGAGTTGAGAGAAAGCAATATCGGTCAGCAGGTCAGAGTTGCCGGCTGGGTGGAAAATATCCGTGACCACGGCGGCGTTATGTTTCTTGACATTCGTGACCAGTACGGCGTGCTTCAGGTTGTTGTCCACAACGATGAACTTCTTAAAAATATAAACAAGGAGTGTACTGTCACATTAAGCGGCGAGGTCGTTAAGCGTGACGAGGATACCATAAATAAAAAGATTGCTACGGGATATGTTGAAGTACACACCGAGGATATTAAGGTTCTCGGCAAGTGCAAAAACGTGCTTCCCTTTGAGGTCGCCACTTCAACAAACACCTCCGAGGATGTGCGTTTGAAATACCGTTTCCTCGACCTCCGAAACGCTAAGGTTCACAACAACATTATGTTCCGTTCAAATGTTGTTACTTTCCTGCGCAATAAGATGAACGAGCTTGGCTTTACCGAGATTAACACTCCGATTCTTTCAACATCATCTCCCGAGGGCGCAAGAGATTACCTCATCCCCAGCCGTAAGCACAAGGGCAGATTCTATGCTCTTCCGCAGGCTCCTCAGATTTTTAAACAGCTTCTCATGGTTTCGGGTTTTGACAGATACTTCCAGATTGCTCCCTGCTTCCGTGACGAGGACGCTCGTGCCGACCGTTCACCGGGCGAGTTCTATCAGCTCGACTTTGAAATGGCTTTTGCAACTCAGGAAGATGTTTTTGCTGTTGCAGAAGAGGTTTTGTACGAAACGTTCAAGAAGTTTTCAAATAAAGAGGTTTCAAAACCTCCGTTTGCACGTATCCCTTACGCAGAGAGTATGGTTAAGTACGGCACCGACAAGCCGGATTTGCGCAATCCGCTTGTGATTGTTGAAATCAGCGATATGTTTGTTGAAACAGAGTTTGCTCCGTTCAGAAAGAAAACAGTTCGTTCAATCAACGTTCCGAACGCCGCTTCGCAGAGCAAAAAGTGGTTTAAGAGAATGGAGGAGTTTGCTCTTTCAATCGGTATGAAAGGACTCGGCTACGTTAAGGTGAATGATGACCTTACTTTTGACGGTCCGATTGACAAGTTCCTTAAAGAGGGTGACCGTGAGGAGCTTATAAAGAGAAATAACTCAAAGGCTGGCGATGTAATTTACTTTATTGCAGATACTGCAAAGGACGCTCCCAAGCTTGCAGGTCAAATCAGAACAGAGGTTGCCAATCGTCTTGACCTTATCGACAAAAGTCGTTTTGAGCTGTGCTTTATTGTTGATTTCCCGATGTTTGAGCGTGACGAGGAAACAAATCAGATTATATTTACTCACAATCCGTTCTCTATGCCGCAGGGCGGTCTTGACAGCTTGCTAAATAAAGACCCCGAAGAAATTCTTGCATATCAGTATGACATTGTATGCAACGGTGTTGAGCTTTCGTCGGGTGCAGTGCGTAACCACGATATTGAAATTATGAAAAAAGCGTTTGAGATGGCAGGCTATTCAGAGGACGATTTAAAGGCTAAATTCTCGGCTCTCTACAATGCGTTCCAGTACGGCGCACCGCCGCACGCAGGAATGGCTCCGGGTGTTGACAGAATGATTATGCTGCTCACCGAAGAGGAAAACATCAGAGAGGTAATTGCATTCCCAATGAACTCAAATGCGCAGGATTTATTGCTCGGCTCGCCAGGTGAGGTAACCGAACAGCAGCTGCGTGAAGTTCATATTAAGCTAAGATAAATTAGGAAACACTGAATAAATCACACAAAAGTTTTTTGCACATCTTGCTTGCATATTTTCCGTCAGCTTTTCCAAAAAATCCTCGTAATGCGTCAGCATTACTGCGGTTTGTTTGTCTAACCTGACAAAAAATCTGACTGCGCAATATGCACAAACGATTTAATCAGTGTTTCCGTAACACTCAAAGGGCGAGTTGTAGGAGAATATGACTTGCCCTGATTCTGTTTACAAAGGATGGTATTTATGGTAACAAGAGAAGACGTTGAAAACATTGCTCTACTTTCAAAGCTTTTTGTTCCCGAAGAGGAGCTTGACAGCCTGACGCAGTCAATGCAGGAAATTATAGATTTTGCCGACGAAATCAACAAAGCCCCCTCAAGCGACGAGGCTTTTGATAATATCAACAATCTTTCAAATGTGTTCCGTGAGGATGAGGTTGTTGAATCGTACAACAGTGAGGAAATTCTTAAAAATGCTCCCGAACAGGCAGAAAATCATTTCCTTGTAAGGAACAGAGAGTAAGGCGGTGTTTTAAATGGGTACAATTGCAAAAATCCACGAGATGCTTGTTTCAAAGCAGTGCTCCTGCGCCGAGCTTACAAAAAGCTATCTCGATGAAATAGAAAAATCAAACGGCGAGCTTAACGCTTATGTAAATGTTACGGGCGATGAGGCGTTAAAAACTGCCGAAAAAGTTGACAAAAAAATTGCCTCAGGTGAGGAAATCGGAATGCTTGAGGGGGTTCCGATGACATTAAAGGATAACCTTTCAACCAAGGGCGTTGAAACCACCTGTTGTTCAAAAATTCTGACAGGTTATAAGCCGATTTACAATGCAACAGTTTGGGATATTCTTCAGTCGCAGAACTCAGTTATGCTCGGAAAGACAAATATGGACGAGTTCGCAATGGGTTCTTCGTGCGAAACATCGTACTTTGGCGGTGCTACAAATCCGTTTAACACAAAGCACGTTTCAGGCGGTTCCTCGGGCGGCGTTGCAAGCGCAGTAGGCGCAAATATTGCGGCTTACGGTCTTGGCTCCGATACAGGCGGTTCAATTCGTCAGCCTGCTTCTTTCTGCGGAATTGTCGGCTTAAAGCCTACTTACGGTTCGGTTTCACGTTACGGACTTATTGCTTATGCAAGCTCGCTTGACCAGATTGGACCGATTACTAAGAGCGTTGAGGACGCATCAATTGTTTTTGACGCAATTTCAAAATACGATGATAAAGACTCAACTTCAAAAGGATTCAGCGGCGACACATATTCCTCGCTTAATAACGATATTAAGGGAATGAAAATCGGTATTGCAAGAGAATATCTTGACGGTGTGCGTGATGACGTAAAAGAGGCTGTTTTAAATGCGGCTGAGGTTTACAAGTCACTGGGTGCAGAAATTGTTTACTTTGACTTGCCTGCACTTAAATTTGCTCTTCCGGTTTACTATATTATCGCCTGTGCAGAGGCTTCTTCAAACCTCGGCAGGTATGACGGCATCCGCTACGGTTACAAAACCGAGCATTACAACGGCACTCACGATATGATTTGCCGTACACGTTCGGAGGGCTTCGGCGAAGAGGTTAAGCGCAGAATTCTGCTCGGTACATATGTACTTTCGGCAGGCTATTATGACGCTTACTATAAAAAAGCTCAGAATTTAAGAGGAACAATTGTTAAGGCATTTAACGAAGCGTTTACACACTGTGACGTTATTCTTGCGCCTACTGTTCCTATGACTGCTTTTGAAATGGGACGTGCCGTTTCCGATCCGATTGAAACGTACCTAACCGATATCTGCACCGTTCCCGTTAATATTGCCGGCTTGCCGGGAGTTTCGGTTCCCTGCGGATTTAACGCAAAGGGTATGCCGATAGGTATGCAGCTTATAGGCAAGAGCTTCGGAGAGGCTGAAATTCTGAATGCCGCTTATAAATATCAGCAGGCGGCCGGAGAAAACTTTAAGGATACAAAGTGGGGTGTTAAGCTGTGAAATACGAATTAGTTGCGGGTTTTGAAACCCATATTGAGCTTGCTACAAAGACGAAAATTTTCTGCGGATGTACAACGCAGTTCGGCGGTGAGCCTAACACGCACTGCTGCCCCGTTTGTATCGGACTTCCGGGTACACTTCCAAAGCTTAACCGTCAGGTTGTGCGTTACGGAATTATGGCAGGTCTTGCTACTCACGGTGAGATTGCCGAAATATCAAAGATGGACAGAAAAAATTACTGCTACCCCGACCTTTCAAAGGCTTATCAGATTAGTCAGCTCTATGCTCCGCTTACAATCGGTGGATATGTTGAGCTTTCAAGCGGTAAGAAAATCAGACTGCACCACATTCACATTGAGGAGGATGCAGGAAAGCTTATTCATCAGCACGGCGACACATATGTTGACTACAACCGCGGCGGAGTTCCGCTTATTGAAATCGTTTCCGAACCCGATATTCGTTCGATTGACGAGGCAAGAGAGTACGTTGAAAAGCTCCAGCAGGTTATGAGATATATCGGCATTTCCGACTGTAAAATGCAGGAAGGCTCAATGCGCTGTGACGTTAACATCTCTGTTCGTCCCGCAGGCAGTGAAAAGCTCGGTACTCGTACCGAGATTAAGAATATGAACTCAATCAACAACATCTGTAAGGCTATGGAATACGAGTTTGAACGTCAGGTTGATTTGATTGAAAGCGGCGGTCAGGTTGTGCAGGAAACTTTGCGCTATGATGATGCAACTAACACGACTTCTTCTATGAGAAGCAAGGAGGACGCTCACGATTATCGCTATTTCCGTGACCCCGACCTTGTGACAATACACGTTACCAAAGACGAGGTTGAGGAGATTAAAGCTTCACTTCCTGAACTCCCAACAGAAAAATGCAAGCGTTATGTTGACGAGCTTTCTATTCCCGAAAAGGACGCTCAGCTTCTTACAAAATACAGAAATATAAGTGAATATTTTGACAAGGCTTGCAAGGGTGTTAAGTCGCCGAAAACTGTTTCTAACTTTATCATAGGTCAGATTTTCAGCAGAGTTGAAACCGAGTCTGACAAAGAAATTTTTGATGTTGCTGTATCGCCCGAACAGCTTAATGAGCTTGTAAAACTGCTTGACAGCGGCAAAATCCGCAACAACCTTGCAAAGGCAACACTTGAAAAAATGCTCGACAGCGGCAAGGGTGCGCTTGAATTTATCAGCGAAAGCGATATGGGAGGACTTGACGAAAACGCTATGCTTGAGCTTTGCAGGCAGGCAGTTGAGAGCAACGCTAAGGCTGTTGAGGACTACAAAAACGGCAAGGAAAAAGCAATTAAGGCACTTGTCGGTTTTGTTATGAAGAACAGCAGAGGAAAGGCTGACGCTGCTGCTGCCGAGGCAAAAATCAAAGATCTTATCGGCTAAATAAAAGGCGGTTTTATATTATGAAAAACAATTTACGAGTTGTATCACTTGTAATGCTTATCAGCCTGATTTTTTCGGGTTCATTGCTTTATTATATGATAGCCGACATAATTATTCCGTCATGGACTAAGGAGGGCGTTGACCTCTACGTTTATGTTCTTGCTTTTGTGATTGCGGCTTCAATAGTTCTGAAATTTATTACGGGTATTTTTGGCTTGACGGCATTTACGAAGAGTACGACAGAGGACGAAAGGCAGAAAAAGCTTAAAATCGGCGGCAAGCTTGCCGTTCCGATTGCTGTTTGCGGATTGCTTTGTCTGTTTTTAAAGTTGTTCTATTCAGACGAATTTCTTGTGATTAATGTTTTTGATATTGCGCTTGACATACTTCTGGGATTTATGTTTATAATCTGCTCAATGTTTGTACGCGCCGGCAGAGAATAGGACAAGTAACACGTTGAAGTAAATTAAATATTTTTAAAAAAATTCAGCACCGCATATACGGAGTTTACCGATATGCGGTGTTTTATCGACTTTTAATCAAATATCAGTATTAAACAATATGATATATAATCACAGCACAATAATACGCAAAACTGTAAACGCAACCCGAAGTTTACATATAGAAACCGCAAAATGATAGAAAAATATATCGCTGATGTGTAATATAAATACGAACAAAAGATTCAGAATGGAGGGCGCGCTATGACATTAGGTGACAAATTGTCAAAATTGCGAAAGGAAAAAAATTACACGCAGGAACAGCTTGCTGATATTCTCGGTGTTTCGCGGCAGTCGGTAAGCAAATGGGAAAGCGATAATGCATATCCTGAAACGGATAAGCTTATTCGTATAAGCGAGTTGTTTGGTTGTTCATTGGATTATTTGCTGAAAGAAACAAACGAAACAGAAAGTTCTAATGAGCCGAATGTCAGTATCAGAAAAATATTGCGTGAGAAAAAAAGTGAAAAAATCTGTTTTGGTATGCCGCTGTGGCATATCGGAAAGAATGCAAAGGGCGTTGTTGCTGTCGGAATGAATGCGACGGGAATTATAGCAATTGGATTAAAAGCCAAAGGCATTATATCTATCGGGTTGTTGTCAATCGGGATTTTGTCATTTGGGATGCTTCCGATTGGATTGATTGCATTAGGCTGGCTTGCAATCGGAATCCTTGCCGCAGGCTGTTTCTCTGTCGGAGTGATTGCCGCAGGAGCAATCAGCTTTGGAATTATCTCACTTGGGGCAATTGCAATTGGTGACTTTTCCGCAGGTGCATTAGCAATAGGAAAATATTTTGCCATAGGCGATAATGCCAACGCTATGATAGCTCTGGGAGATTCGCACGCTTCGGGAAGTGTTTTTCAAAACCTCGGTGAACTGTCAGCGCAAAGCATTAACGAGGTAAAAAATCAACTTGACGCAATCGTACCCGGTTATCTTTCGTGGGTATCTGAGCTAATCAAACTATTTTTATAAAAAAACAAAAGGTCGGAACTTCACTGAAATGAAGTTTCGACCTTTATACTTTATTTATCGACTACGATACTCGACCTGATTAGTTGAGTTCGTTAACAACCTTCTGGATTGCCTCAAGAGCGTCATCGGGAAGCTTGTCGTAGCCGTCTTTTTCAACAGCAAATGCTTTGATTTCGTTTACACGGTCATTCATACGAGCCTTAAGCTGTGAAACGTAATCTGCATCGTTCATATCGGGAACAAAACCTTCCCAATCCATAATTTCGATGTCTGAGAACGGTCCCCACTTCTTGAATTCAGCTTTGCCCTCTACGATAGCCTCGAGGATACCGAGTGTATCCTTAGGCTGAACTTTCTTGCCCATAAAGTCGCCTGTGTTAACGATGTAGCAGTCAACGTTCTTTTCCTCAACGAGTTTCTTGAACTTTGAGTAGTCATTAGCAAGAGGATAAGTTCTGAACGGATTAGCGTAGGGAACAACAACGAGCTTGTTGGGGTCAACGCCGGGAGCAAGTCTTTCAGCAGAAGATCTCTTTGTTGCGAGTGTTGCACCCATTACTGAAGCAAGAGAAGCACCCTTAAGCTTTACAACGGGAGGAATTGTAGGATCCTTCATAATCCAGAAGATAGCGTTAACAGGTTCGTCAATCTTGTCAACACGGTTGGGTGACCAGAGCTTTGACTTAATAGCTCTGCCGTTGCCGTTTCTGATGTCCTCTGTTACGAGCTGAACCTTGCCGTCCTCATCAAGAGTAGCAGAACAGTTCTGAGCTGTAAGAAGGTACTTGTTGTCGGGGCAGCCTGTAGGATAGTCGGCTGTCTTGTCGAAGTATGTCGGCTCAATTGCGATTGATGCGCAGGTATCTGTGTTGATGATAAATGCATCGTCATGGAGAACTTTGATTTCATATTTGCCGCCGTGCTTAGCGTGAGTAAGAGTTGACTTACCCGAACCCGAAAGACCGTATACGGAAGCAACATATCTTCTGCCGTCAGCAAGGAGATACTCTTTCTGACCGCCGTGGCATGAAGCGTAGCCGTTGCGGTTAGCGATTGCCCATACCATAGTAAGTGTGCCCTTCTTGTGTTCACCGAAGTATCTCATACCGAGGATACAAGCACAGTTTGTTTCTGTGTTGAAGTAACAGAGAGTTTTCTTTGCAGGGTCGCTGAGACAGTCAAAGCTTACGCCGGGTTGCTCAACAGGAGTCCACTGAGGATCTGAGAAGATGTAGATGTCGGGTTCTTTGCCGTCGCCTACGGGTTTTGAATCCTTGTACATCTTAACGTACTCATCTGACATATACTGGAAGTTGAGCATCCAGGAATACATAATATTTTCTTCACCTTCGGGAATGAGAAGGTGAACCTTAACCATAAATTCAGGGTCAAGACCTGCATAGCAGGTTGCGTGATACATTTTCTTGTAACGAGCGCTGTATACAGCGTCCATAGCTACCTTATCAAGTGCTTCGCAGTCAACGCCGGGTTCGCCTGCAATACGGCGTGCAGCAGCGTATCTGCCTGTGATAGCGCCGTCGTTAAAAAGAAGAACCTTTGCGTCTTTGTCAAGACCAAACTCTTCGCCTCTGTAAACAGGCATATCGGTAACAATTGTACCGGGTGAGTTCTTTGCAAGGTTGTATGCTTCTTTAAGTGTGTTTACGGGTACAACATTGTTGCCGTAGAATGCAGCTTCAATGATTGA
>CANBJR010000029.1 GCA_947369085.1 uncultured Clostridia bacterium
CGAAAATTCTGATATACACCGAATATGGCAATCAAGATTTCACGACCACATAATACGAACACAAAAGGATTATGACAGGATATGGGAATATATCGACACAAACCCGATAAAATGGGAACTTGATAAATACTATATGGAATAAAATTCAAAGAAGATAACTATACTCGAATAAAAGAGGTAAAAATATGGATAATGAACACAATGAACAATTGAATAATGCAAAAATTATTGATGTAGACCTGCAAAACGAAATGCGCAAGAGCTTTCTTGATTACTCAATGAGCGTAATCGTAGCACGTGCGCTTCCCGACGTTCGTGACGGCTTAAAGCCTGTTCACAGACGTATTCTCTACACAATGTATGAAAGAGGTCTTGAACCGTCAAAGCCTTACCATAAGTGCGCCGATACAGTCGGTTCTGTTCTCGGTGCATACCACCCCCACGGCGATGGGTCTGTTTATGACGCTATGGTAAGACTTGCTCAGGACTTTTCAATGAGATATATGCTCGTTGACGGTCACGGTAACTTTGGTTCTGTAGACGGCGACCCGCCTGCTGCTTACCGTTATACCGAGGCAAGAATGAGCAAAATCTCTATGGATATGCTCACAGATATCGACAAGAACACAGTTGACTTTATTCCCAACTACGACGACCGTCTTAAAGAGCCTGTTGTGCTTCCGAGCCGTTTTCCGAATCTTCTTGTAAACGGTTCAAGCGGTATAGCTGTTGGTATGGCTACAAACATTCCTCCGCATAACCTCGGCGAAACAATTGACGCGGTTTGTACTCTTATTGATAACCCCGACATAGAGGTTGCAGACTTAATGGAGTGTATGCCCGGTCCCGACTTTCCGACAGGCGGTATTATAATGGGCAGAAGCGGAATTCGTGCAGCTTATGCAACCGGTAAGGGAAAAATTACCGTTCGTGCAAAGACAGAAATTGTCGAGGCAAAGAACGGCAGATTTAAAATTATTGTTACCGAGCTTCCGTATCAGGTTAATAAGGCAAGGCTTATTGAGCATATTGCCGACCTTGTTAAGGAAAAGAAAATGGAGGGTATTTCAAATATTGAAGACCACTCCGACCGTCAGGGTATGCACATTGAAATTGACGTAAAGCGTGACGCTTCTCCGCAGATTGTGCTTAACCAGCTTTTCTCGTTTACTCAGCTACAGGTAACCTTCGGCGCAATTATGCTTGCAATTGTTGACGGCGAGCCGAAAATCCTTACGCTCAAGGAAATGCTCAAGTGCTACATAGAATTTCAGGAGGACGTTATCCGCCGCCGCACAGAGTTTGAGCTTAAAAAGGCGCAGGACAGAGCTCATATTCTTGAAGGTCTGAAAATTGCAATCGACTTTATTGACGAGGTAATTTCAATTATCAGACACAGCAAGGACTTGCAGTCTGCAAGAACTGCTCTTATGGAGCGTTTCGGTCTTGACGAGGTTCAGGCTCAGGCTATAGTTCAGATGCGTCTTGGACAGCTCACAAATATGGAGCGTGCCAAAATTGAGGATGAAATTGCCGCATTGCAGGCAAAAATCAAGGAATTTATGGAAATTCTTGCAAGCGAAACAAGAAAACTTGAAATTGTCAAGGAAGAGCTTCTTGCAATCAGAAATAAATATGCCGACCCAAGACGTACCGAAATCTGCTCAATCAGCGGCGAGGTTGATATTGAGGATCTTATTCCGCAGGAAGAGTGTGTGCTTACGCTTACACAGTTCGGTTACGTAAAGCGCCTTGCAGTTGATACCTACAAGATTCAGCGCAGAGGCGGCAGGGGCGTTTCGGGTATGTCACGCCGTGAAGAGGACGTTGCAACCGAAATGTTTATAATCAATTCTCACGATTACGTGCTGTTCTTTACCGATAAGGGCAGAGTTTACAGGCTTAAATGCTACGAAGTTCCCGAAGGTTCAAGACAGTCAAAGGGAATTAACATTGCAAATCTTCTGCCGATTTCGCCTGACGAAAAGGTAACTTCTATGATCAGAGTACCTGAGTTTGACGAGGACAAGTATCTTATTATGGTTACAAGACAGGGTATCATCAAGCGTATTGCGCTTAACGCATACAATACCGCACGCAAGGGCGGACTTATTGCGCTTGAACTCAACGAGGGCGACGAGCTTGCGTGGGTAAGAATGACTGACGGCAATCAGCAGGTCATTGTTGCAACTAAGAAGGGCGTTGCAATTCGCTTTAATGAAACCGACGTTCGTGAAATGGGCAGACAGGCAAGAGGTGTTAAGGCTCTCAAGCTAAAGGACGGCGACTGCGTTGTCGGAATGAGCGTTGTGCGTGAGGGCGGATTTGTTCTTACTGTTTCCGAAACAGGCTACGGCAGACTTTCAAGCCCCGACGACTACCGTGTTCAAAGCAGAGGCGGTAAGGGTCTTACCAACTACCACGTTGAAAAGTACGGCGATGTTGCCGCAATCAAGGTTGTTGACCTTGATGATGATATTATAATCATATCTCAGGACGGCATAATTATAAGAATTGCCGCCGAATCAATCAGAGTATGCTCACGTCCGTCAAAGGGCGTTACCGTTATGAAGGTTAACGGTGAGGACAAGGTTGTTACAATTGCACGTGCACCTCACGAGGAAGAGGAAGAAAATTCCGAATCTGAGAATAATTTGGAAGACTCTGCACAGAATAATTCCGAACAGCAGGAAACAAAAACTGAAGAAAATGAATAAGTTACAGGCAGGAAGGGCGGATTTTATCCGCCCTAAGGCATATATAGATAATCTTGCTAAGTGAAAAATTTAAAAATATAAAAAATGAAAAGAATAAAAAGTTTAAGAAGAATATCTCTTATTTTAATCGTCTGTACATTAATTTTTATGTGCGGATGTGATGACAACAACAATTCAATAGATGTCGAGCAACCCGAAAAAATAGCAACGGGCGACCAGATTTTTTCAGCACAAAATGAAAATGCGGTTGAAGAAAGCGACAACGTTAACGGTATGCGCTTTACGCTTACACTGCCCGAGTTTACAGAAAAATACAACGAAACAGCCAGACAAACCGACGGGATTCTCACAATCAGCAAGGATAAGTGGAAAGTAAACGGAGATGTGAAAACCGACTCAAACGGCGTTGAAATCCGCTATTATTACTACGATGAAAGCGACACCAACTTTACTGCAACGGTTGAAGCCCGGACGGGAAAAATTATGAATATTGGCTGTGGTACAACAATGTCAAATTTCGTTGCACAGGACGAAAATTCAAGCAACAGCGATATGATATTGAAAAAATCTGCAATTATGGCGGCGTCAGTGTGCCAGTTCCCGACAGACAGCCTGGATGTTTTGCAGGATATTTTTTACCACACAACGTTTGAATCAAGCAGTTCGCTGTGGTATCAGGGCTTTATTTTCTCGCTCAGCACGCAGGAAAACAAGACTGACAGCGAAAAAAGTGTAATGCTTTTGCGTGTTTTTCCCGTAAAGGACGAGTTAAAGGACGAGTGGAAAGTAACAGACTACGAAAACTATATGGCGACAATGCCGGAAACGGGAGAATTGACAATTAACAATTAATGGTCGGTCGAGTGCCTCGGCAGGGTGCCCTTGCGGGCAAATCGAGTTCAAAAATCGTATTGTACGGATAAAACGGTTGCCCGAATTTAAAATTGATATATAGGTAACGTTTTTTAGTAGTGGCGAACTGTGTTCGGTCGAGTGCCTCGACACGCAAATTTCCGGATTTATAATAGTGCGTGTTGTTTGGATAAGTTTATTTGCTGAACAAATTTTGATATACCGGAAGTGTTTTGAAATGTGTAGGGAACGATCCCTGTGTCGTTCCTATTATGGGTTAGCTGAATGTCAGTTAGGAACAACACAGGGGTTGTTCCCTACGGATTTAATACAAACGTTTATGTTATTATCCCACACTGATACGGATATAAATAAAACGTTTCCGTTATTTGCCCATACGGATATAAATAAACTGTTGCATATACTTTCGTAGGGACACGGCGCGCCGTGTCCACCTTAACTATGAAAATTTACCGATTATATCATTATTATATTAACAAACAAACCTTTGCGTAGGGGACGGGTTCCCACACGTCCCGAAACGTTACCTATATATCAATTTACCCACGATAAACAAACTGTAAAAATAAACATGCATTATTATAAATTCGGAGCGTAGCGACCATTCATTGATAATTGTCAGTTGTATCTTGCGCAAGACTTAGAAAAATGTCTGACTCCCGAGATACCGAGATATAATTTCAAACCGTCCCTTAGGACGTTTAAAAAGAGGTAATATATATGATAACTTTGACTGAAACTGATATAATTCAGCTTTTGAGAAAAAATAATTTAAATGCCGACACCTTGCAGGAAAACGTAGTCCAAACGCTTGCAAAAAAAAGGCTTAAAGTGGCGACTGCCGAAAGCTGTACAGGCGGACTTGTAAGCGAACGCATAACCCGTGTAAGCGGTTCAAGCGAGGTTTTCGACTGCGGAATCTGCTCCTACTCAAACGAGATAAAGCACAAGGTTCTCGGAGTAAACGAAGAAACGCTGAGCGTGCTCGGCGCAGTTTCGGCAGAAACGGCAATACAGATGGCTGAGGGTGTAAAAAAGCTGTCTAACGCCGATATAGGAATCAGCACAACCGGTATTGCAGGTCCGACAGGGGGCACTCCCGAAAAACCCGTGGGCTTGGTGTACTGCGGAGTATGTACAAAAAACAAAACTTATGCATTAAAGTTTGATTTCAGCCTTGCTTCAAACAGGGCGAATTCAAGAAATTACATCAGAAAACTCACGTCTGACGCGGTTTTATTCACAATTTTGAACATTATTTACGAGCAAATGTAAAATAAAGTTATAATAAAGTAAGAATTCCAAAAAAAACTTGTAAAAAAAATTATTATGTGCTAATATTATATTGATACTGTGGAGTTGTGGGTGTGTTGCGCCCAAAACGCAGCAACGCCAAGCTTTGCAGAGTTAAAAATTTAATATCCGTCAGAATGGAGTTGATTTTTATGGCTAGAAGCGCAGGTATTCTTCTCTCAATTACTTCGCTTCCGTCCCCCTACGGAATCGGCACCATAGGCAAAGAAGCGCGCAAATTTGCTGACTTCCTCAAAAAAGCAGGTCAGACTGTTTGGCAGATTCTTCCCGTTGGTCCGACAAGCTACGGCGATTCACCGTACCAGTCTTTTTCAACTTATGCAGGCAATCCCTATCTGATTGACCTTGATACTCTTTGTGACGAGGGTCTTGTTACAAAAGAGCAGATTGAAAGTTTTGACTGGGGCAGTAACAATGCCGAGGTTGATTATGAAAAAATTTACAACAGCAGGTTTGAAGTTTTAAAGATTGCTTATGATAACTTCAAAAAGCTCAGCAAGGATGAGCAGAAAGCCTTTTCGTCATTCAAGCGTAAAAACAGCGGTTGGCTGAAAAATTATGCTCTCTATATGGCTGTTAAAAAGAGCTTTAATATGGTTTCGTGGACTGAATGGCCCGACGAAGAAATCAAAATGCACGAAGAAACTGCTGTTAAGCGTTACGAACGCAAGCTTAAAAATGACGTTGACTTCTGGAAATTTGTTCAGTTTAAATTTTATGAGCAGTGGGAGTCTTTCCGTGCATATGTAAACAGTTTGGGTATCAAGATTTTGGGAGATATGCCTATCTACGTGGCAATGGACAGCGCAGATACCTGGGCAAATCCCGAGCTGTTCCAGCTTTATGATGACGGTGACCCGATTGCGGTTGCAGGCTGCCCGCCCGACTATTTCTCAGCAACAGGTCAGCTTTGGGGCAACCCTCTGTATGACTGGGACTACCTTGAGCAGACAGATTACGATTGGTGGTTTGAGCGTATCAAGGCGGCTTCCAAGCTGTATGATATTACAAGAATTGACCATTTCAGAGCTTTTGCAAGCTACTATTCAATTCCATACCCTGCCGAGAACGCAATAAACGGCGAATGGGTTGTAGGCCCGAGAATCAAGTTCTTTAAAATGATGGAAGAAGCTCTCGGTAAAATCGATATTGTTGCTGAGGACCTCGGAACTCTTACTCCCGATGTAACCGAGCTTATGGAGCAGACAGGCTATCCGGGAATGAAGGTTCTTGAATTTGCTTTTGACAGCGGCGAGGAAAACGACTACCTTCCGCATAAATATACAGAAAACTGCGTAGTTTATACAGGTACGCACGACAACGACACCCTAATGGGCTGGGTTGAAACTGCTAATCCCGAAGATATTGCATACGCAAGAAGCTACTGTAAAATGCCTGAGGACGAGCCGTTTAACTGGGGACTTATCCGCACTGCCTACGAAAGTAAGGCAGGAATGGCTGTTGTTCCTATGCAGGATATTTTAGGTCTTGGTAAAGACGCAAGAATGAATACTCCGTCAACTCTCGGCGGAAACTGGACATGGCGACTTGAAAGCGATGCTCTTACAGAAGAGCTTGCAGATAAATTAAAAACAATGTCTGTAAATAGCGGACGACTGGAGGACTAAACAATGGGTAATATTATGGAAAAGCTTGAACTTACAGCACAGTCTATGTATTGCAAAAAAGTTGAAGAGCTTAATCCTTCCGAGCTTCATCTTTCTCTCGGCAAGGCTGTTATGGGCGAAATTGCAGACAACTGGGCTAAGAGCAAGGCTAAACACAACAACGAACGCAGAGCTTATTATTTCTCTGCTGAGTTCCTTATGGGCAGAATGATGTACAACAACCTCTACTGCCTCGGAATTCTTGAGGACGTTAAGAAGATGCTCAAGAAAAAGGGCGTTGACATCAACGTGTTTGAGGAAATCGATGACGCAGCCCTCGGTAACGGCGGTCTTGGCAGACTTGCAGCTTGCTATCTTGACAGTGCTGCAACTCAGGAAGTTCCGCTTGACGGCTATGGCATCCGCTATAAATACGGCCTTTTCAAACAGCTTATTGAGGACGGCTATCAGGTAGAAGTTGCCGACAACTGGCAGAAATTTGAAGATCCCTGGTGTCTCCGTGTTGAGGACGACGCTGTAACAGTTGCTTTCAAGGATCAGACAGTTAAGGCTGTTCCTTATGATATGGCTGTTATCGGCTGCAAGACAAACAACATCAACACACTCCGTCTTTGGCAGGCTGAGGCTGTAAATGATTTTGACTTTACTGCTTTCAACGATACAGAGTACGACAAGGCTGTTAAGGAAAAGAACGATGCTGAGAACATCTCAAAGGTTCTTTATCCCAACGATAACAAGTACGAGGGCAAGGTGCTCCGCTTAAAGCAGCAGTACTTCTTCTGCTCGGCTTCACTTCAGGACATTATGCGCCGTTACAAGGCAAAGCACGGCAATGATTTCAGCTTCT
Organism: uncultured Clostridia bacterium; assembly: GCA_947369085.1. Classification (GTDB taxonomy): domain Bacteria; phylum Bacillota; class Clostridia; order Oscillospirales; family Acutalibacteraceae; genus Ruminococcoides. The sequence goes on from CANBJR010000029.1 coordinate 7,380, forward strand.
TTGCAAAGGAAAACGCTATTCAGCTTAATGATACTCACCCTGTATCATGCGTTCCCGAGCTTGTAAGACTTCTTCAGAACGAAGGCTTAAGCTTTGACGAAGCATTTGAAATTGCAAGAAAGACTTGCTCATATACTAACCATACAGTTTTAGGTGAGGCTCTTGAAAAGTGGCCTGCTGACCTTATGACTCAGGTTATCCCCGAAATTTATCACATCATCTGCCTTATTGCCAATAAATGCCAGGAAGAGCTTACTGCTAAGGGCGTTTCCGAAGAGATGAAGGCTAAAATGCGCATTATTGACGGCAATGTTGTTCATATGGCAAGACTTGCAACTTATGCCGCTACTTATGTAAACGGTGTTGCACAGCTCCACACAGAGATTCTTAAGGACGATGTTCTTAAGGAATGGTATCAGATATATCCCGAGAGATTCCAGAATAAGACAAACGGTATCACACAGCGCCGTTGGTTAGGTCTTTGCAACCCTGAGCTTTCTGCTCTCATCACAGAAAAGGTTGGCTCTGACGAGTGGCTTACAGACCTTTCGCTTCTCTCAAAACTCAACGACTGTATGGACGCTAGAACAATCACAAAGTTTAACAACATCAAGAAGAAGAAGAAGGTTCAGCTTGCCGAATACATCAAGAAGATGGACGGCTTTGACGTAAACCCCGATTCTATTTATGATGTTCAGGTTAAGCGCCTTCACGAGTATAAAAGACAGCTGTTAAATGCTTTCTCCATAATGACAATCTACTTCAGATTAAAAGAGAAGAAGCTCACTAACTGGACTCCCACAACATTCATCTTCGGTGCAAAGGCAGCTCCCGGTTATGCAAGAGCAAAGGCAATCATTAAGTACATCAACGAGATTGCTGACCTTGTAAACAACGACCCCGATACAAAGGATCTTCTCCAGGTTTACTTCATTTCAAACTACAACGTATCTTATGCTGAAAAGATTGTTGTTGCTGCTGATATTTCAGAACAGACTTCAACAGCAGGTCTTGAGGCTTCCGGTACAGGTAATATGAAGTTTATGCTCAACGGTGCAGTTACACTCGGCACATATGATGGTGCTAATATCGAAATTGCAGAGTGCGCAGGCGAAGAAAACGAATATATCTTCGGCGCAAGAGTTGAGGATATTGAAAAGCTTAAGGCAGAGGGCTACAACCCCAAGGCTCTTTATGACGCTAACCCCGAAATCAAGAGAGTTGTTGATACACTTATTGACGGCACATTTGATGATGACGGCGCTCAGGGTGAGGGCAGCTTTAAAGAACTCCACGACGCACTCCTTAAGGGCACATCGTGGCAGGAGGCTGACCACTACTTCCTTATCTACGATCTTCCCCTTTATGTTGACGCAAAAATCAAGGCTAACGCTGATTATGCAGACAGAAAGGCATTCGGCAAAAAGTGCCTGATGAACGTCGCAAACGCAGGCAAGTTCTCATCAGACCGTGCTATTGTAGAGTACGCTAAGGAAATCTGGCATACTTCCTACAAGAATATGAAGAAATAATTTGTCGAACATTCCGATTCGCAATGAAGAACAAGTCGGACTGACCGTAGGTCGGTTCGGCTTGTTTTGTATAAAACTGATAAATCAGAGAATAAAGATAAACGAGAATTTAGCGGTAGAATTATAGCAACGTTCACGTAGGGTCACATCAGCCGTGTCCACACAAAAATTACAAAGCAATTTTTGTGAATGGGACGTCTGGAAAGTCGTCCCTTACGGATAGGTTTGTTTTCATCTATAACTACGGTTTAATCGGTAAAGTTTGATTGCCACTGTGGACACGGCACGCCGTGTCCCTACGGTTAAAACCAAATGTTTCCTGTATCGCCGTAGGGGACGGCATCCTTGACGTCCCTAAACGTTGCCTATATATCAATCTATAATTCGGGCAACCGTTTTTACATAAACAACCGATTTTTTCGCTCGATTTGCGTGTCGAGGCACTCGGCTAAATTATCGTTTATCATCATATAATATACGGAGGTATTTTTTATGTTAAATGCACTTTTGATTTCAGCAGGAATTGAATTTTACGCATTTTTAATTCAATTTGTACTTTTTATTCTTCAAGTGATTTCATTATGGTCACTGTTTAAAAAGGCGAATGTTGCCGGTTGGAAAAGTATCATACCAATTTACAGCGACTATAAAATGTTTGATATTGTGTGGGAAACAAAGTATTTCTGGATGAATATCGGCTTGTCAGTCGTTTACGGAGTACTTATGTATTTAGTTCAGAACGTGATTACTGCGGGCGTGTTTTTTATAGTACTGACAATTTTTCGTCTGATAGTGTTGTTTTTCTCTTGTATGATTGAGTATTTCTTCTGCCGTCACATTGCTTTTTCATACGGAAAGGGCACAGGCTTTGCATTCGGACTGTTCTTCCTCTACCCGATTTTCATTCTGATTCTCGGACTCGGAAGTTCAAGATTTGTCGGCAAAAGATAAATTTAGTTATAAAGAAATCGGAGCACCGCTGTTTAGCGATGCTCCGACTTTTTTATGCGATATTAATCTTACTTAAAATACTTTACGCCGCTTTCAAAAATCTGCTGGTCTTTTGTAAACGGAACGTTTTTGTAGAGGTTTTCGCCCTTTCTTTCGCTGTGTCCCATCTTTCCGAGCACTCGTCCGTCGGGAGAAGTGATACCCTCTATTGCACATACAGAGCCGTTTACGTTGTACGCAATATCTGCACTCGGCTTGCCGCCAAGGTCAACGTACTGAGTTGCAATCTGTCCGTTTTCTGCAAGTGCCTTAACAGTTTCAATGTCAGCCATAAATCTGCCCTCACCGTGCGACACGGGAACTGCGAATACATCGCCTGCGTTTACGTTTGCAAACCACGGTGACTTAACCGAAGTAACCCTTGTGTATGCCATATGTGAAATATGTCTGCCGATTGTGTTGAAAGTCAAAGTCGGGTCAGTCGGCTTTAACTCACGAATTTCGCCGTAGGGAACAAGTCCGAGTTTTATAAGAGCCTGAAAACCGTTGCAGATACCGAGCATAAGTCCGTCACGGTTTTTAAGAAGCTCGTTTACAGCCTCGGCAATTCTCGGATTGCGGAAGGTTGTCGCAATAAACTTGCCCGAACCGTCAGGTTCGTCACCGCCGCTGAATCCGCCGGGAAGCATAATCATCTGTGATGATTTAATAATCTGCTCCATTTTGTCGATTGTTTCCTCAATGCCCTTTGAAGTAAGGTTCTTTACAATCAGCATTTCAACCTCGGCGCCTGCCTTTTCAAAGGCTCTTGCCGTGTCAACCTCGCAGTTTGTGCCGGGGAATACGGGAATAAATACCTTTGGTTTTGCTGTTTTAATTACAGGAGATTTTGTATTTCTTTCTGTATATAATCCTGCATTGACTTCAATTTCAGGGCATTCTGCCTGCGTTGGGAATACCTTTTCAAGCGGAGCAGTCCACTTTTCAAGGATTTCAGAAATTTCAGCCGACTTTTCGCCCATCGTAACTTTTCCGTCATCTGTTACAACACCCAATTCATAGCTTAATACGCTGTCGCAAAGCTCTGCGCCGTCTGCAAGCTCAAGCACAAGCGAGCCTGAAAGCGGAGCAAAAAGCTCATCATTTGTAAGCTCTTTTGCAAATTTAAAGCCGTAGCCGTTGCCGAAGCAAGCTTTGCAAACGCTTGCACAGGCACCGCCCTCTTTAACAACAGAAGCCGAGAGCACCTTGCCGCTTTCGCAGAGTGCGAAAACTGCATTATACATTTCAATAAGCTTGTCCCAGTCGGGCATAAGAGTTTCCTTGTTTTCGGGAACAGGAACGTAGATTACCTTTGAGCCTGCGTTCTTAAACTCGGTTGAGATTGTTTTTGAAGCCTTTGTCATTGCAACTGCAAAGCTTACGAGTGTGGGGGGAACGTCAATATCTTCAAATGTGCCCGACATACTATCCTTACCGCCGATTGACGGAAGTCCAAGCTTGAGCTGTGCCTCCATTGCGCCCAAAAGTGCGGCGGCAGGCTTGCCCCAGCGTGAGGGAACGTCTTTTAATCTTTCAAAATACTCCTGGAATGTAAGGCGCGCCGTCATCGGGTTTGCACCGATTGCAAGGAGCTTTGAGAGCGACTCAACAACTGCGTAAGCCGAACCGTGGAACGGACTCCAGCGTGAAACTCCGGGAATAAAACCAAAGCTCATTGCGGTTGCATCGTCTGTTTCGCCCTTTTCAAGCGGAATCTTGGCTGCCATTGCTTCCTGCGGAGTAAGCTGGTTTTTGCCGCCGAACGGCATAATTACAGTAGCTGCACCGATTGATGCGTCAAAACGCTCGGCAAGACCGATTTGCGAGCAAACCTCAAGCCTGCCCATATTTTCAGTCACTGCCTTTTCAAAAGGCATATCCTTAAGAACTTCGGGGCATTTTTCTCTGTAGCAGTCCTCTGCCTTGGGAGCGGTGATATAAGCCTTTGCAACCTGAGTAACGCCGTTTGTATTCAAAAATTCACGGCTGAGGTCAACAATTTTGTCGCCTCTCCAATTCATTGTAAGTCTGGGATTCTCGGTTACAACAGCAACAGCGGTAGCCTCAAGGTTTTCCTTTTCAGCTTCGCTGATGAATTTTTCAACATCGTTTTTATCAAGAACAACAGCCATTCTTTCCTGACTTTCGGAGATTGCAAGTTCAGTACCGTCAAGACCGTCGTATTTCTTTGTTACCTTGTCGAGGTCAACCGTAAGGCCGTCTGCAAGCTCGCCGATTGCAACGCAGACGCCGCCTGCGCCGAAGTCGTTACATCTTTTAATCAGCTTTGCAACATCGGCATTTCTGAACAGGCGCTGAATTTTACGCTCTGTAGGCGGATTACCCTTTTGCACTTCTGCACCGCAGGTTTCAATCGAGCTTTCTGTGTGAGCCTTTGACGAACCTGTTGCACCGCCGCAGCCGTCACGTCCTGTTCTTCCGCCGAGAAGTACGATTACATCATCGGGAGCAGGAACTTCACGAATTACGTTTTCCTTGGGTGATGCGCCGACAACTGCGCCGATTTCCATTCTCTTTGCAACGTAGCCCTTGTCGTAAAGCTCAACAACCTGTCCTGTTGCAAGACCGATTTGGTTGCCGTAGGAGCTGTAGCCCTGAGCCGCGCCGGTTGTAATTTTTCTTGAGGGAAGCTTGCCGTGCATAGTGTCCTTAAACGGAATTGTCGGGTCGCCCGAGCCTGTTACACGCATAGCCTGATAAACATATGAACGTCCCGAAAGCGGGTCACGGATTGCACCGCCCAGACAAGTAGCCGCACCGCCGAACGGTTCAATTTCGGTGGGATGGTTATGAGTTTCGTTCTTGAACTGAACAAGCCACTTTTCCGTTTTGCCGTCAATTGTTACGGGCACTTCGATTGAGCAGGCGTTGATTTCTTCGCTCTCGTCAAGGTCAGGAATCATACCCTTTTTCTTGAGCGACTTCATTCCGATTAAAGCCATATCCATAAGCGATACAATTCTTGTTGTATCCTTGCCGTAAACTTCGTCACGAGTGTTGTAGTATTCCTGCAAAGCGTCCTCAATAACGTTGCCGAGGGCTGCCTTTTCAACCTCAACCTCGCTTAATCGTGTAAGGAAAGTTGTATGACGGCAGTGGTCTGACCAGTAGGTGTCTATAACACGAAGTTCTGTAACGCTTGGATCACGCTTTTCTGTGTCACGGAAATAGTCGCGGCAGAATTTAAGGTCTGAAAGCGTCATTGCAAAACCCATTGAGCCGTAGTAGTCAGCCATTTCTTCGTCATTCCATTTTATAAAACCCTCAACACGCTTAACGTCCTCGGGAACGGGGATTTCCATATCAAGCGTTTCAGGCTTGTCAAGAGAGGCAAGACGGCTTTCAACAGGGTTGATAAGGTATTCCTCAACCTTAGTAAGCTCGTCGTTTGTTATGTCGCCCTTAAGTGCGATAACTCTTGCAGTCAGAACCTTGCATCTGTCACCCTGAGTAAGAAGCTGAACGCACTGCTCGGCAGAGTCGCCACGCTGGTCGTACTGACCGGGAAGATACTCCATAGCAAAAACCTTCCAGCCGTCCTCAACGGGCAGAGTTTCTTCGTAGATAACGTCTGCATTCGGCTCTGAAAGCACAATACCCTTAGCCTTGTCGTATTCGTCCTTGGTAAGTCCCTCAATATCGTAGCGCACAATGTAGCGCAAATCGGCGACGGACTTCATACCCAGATTGTGGCGGATATCCCACAATGTCTGTTTTGCAAGGACATTAAAACCGTCTTTTTTTTCAACAAATAATCTTATTACGTCTGACATAAATTATCTGCCTCCCGTATTATTATATTCCTCTATATAATAACACGTAATACATCTGTTTTATTTCATTTTTAGCAAAATGTTTTATTTATTAGTGTGGAGTTTGGAGTGTTGAGAGTGGAGTTGCGGTCGAGAGGACAGCGTGTTATAAATCAAAAGTTTAATTTCCGAATTAATTTATATTTTTACAAATGTAGGGAACGGTCTTGACCGTTCCGATTACCTGTAGGTTAGCTGTAGTCCTGCGGAACAGTCAAGACTGTTCCCATTCTTCACTCTAAAAAACGGAGCACCGTTTTTTAACGATGCTCCGACTTGAATTTACAAAATCAATAGTTTTCGGGTTTAATCTGAAAATAGCTCTGAGGATGTGCGCAAACGGGGCAGACCTCGGGCGCTTTTTTGCCAATGCAGATGTGACCGCAGTTTATGCACTGCCAGATAACGTCCTCGTCCTTTGAGAACACAACGTCGCCCTCTACGTTTTCAAGAAGCTTTTTGTAGCGTTCTTCGTGGTGCTTTTCAATTTCGGCAACCTTTTCAAAGAGGTCGGCAATATAGTCAAAGCCCTCTTCTCTTGCTTCTTTTGCGAAAGTGGGGTACATATCTGTCCACTCGTAGTTTTCGCCTGCGGCGGCGTCTTTCAGGTTTACTTCAGTTCCCTGAATACCGTCGTGAAGAAGCTTAAACCACATTTTAGCGTGCTCTTTTTCGTTGGCGGCTGTTTCTTCAAACAGGTTAGCTATCTGAACATATCCGTCTTTTTTTGCTTTTGAAGCATAGTATGTGTACTTGTTTCTTGCCATTGATTCGCCTGCAAAAGCGGCTTCAAGATTTTTTTCGGTTTTTGAACCTTTTAACTGCATAATAATTTCTCCTTTTTATTTAAACGTTATATAAATTGGCTATAAATTATAGCTCGGTATCTCGGTAGCTGAAAAATTAACAATTTACAATTATCAATTAACAATGAAGGGTCGCTCCGCTCCGAATTTGTAATAATGCGTGTTAAGTTTAAAAGTTTGTTCATCGTGGGTATATTGCGATTTAGTTAACGTTTCGGGACGTCTGGGAAGCCGTCCCCTACGAATTTAGTTCTGACGTTTTCTGTTGTTATCCCATACGGATATATAAATAAAACGTTTTTATTATTGCTCTGTACGGACATAAACATAACGTTTCATATACAGTCGTGGGGACACGGCTGATGTGGCCCTACGGCTGTAACGATGATATTTCATATTTATTCATACGTTATCAATATATCAATTTAAAATTCGGGCAACCGTTTTATTCACATAAACCGACTTTTGAACTCGATTTGCCCGTCGAGGCACTCGACTCACATTTTTTCAAAATCCGATGCAGGGTGCTTGCAAATGGGGCAGATATAGTCCTCGGGCAGTTCGTCACCCTCGTAAACGTATCCGCAGATTTTGCAAACCCAGCGGTTTTTTTCGCTTTCCTTAACTTCGGGCTTTGGCTTTATGTTCTTGTGGTAGTATGAATAAGTTGCACTTAGATTGTCTGAAAGAACCTCTGCTTCTTCGACCTCGGCAATAAAAACGTAGTGGGTGCCTGCGTCAACAGTGTCAACAACCTTTGCAGAGAAGAACGCATTTGTGCCCTCGGTTACATAGTTTATGCCGTTGGACGCAGTTTTATACCCTGCAAAACCGCTGAATTTATCGGTATCTCTGCCGCTTGCAAAACCGAAACGCTCAAACAAATCGAATTTTGCGGACTCGTCAATGCAGCTTACATTAAACTTGCCCGATTTTAAAATTAAATCAGTTGTAAAATTTTCCTTGTTTACGGTGATTGAAATTTTGACAGGCTTTGACGTAACCTGCATAACGGTGTTGATTATACAGCCGTTTTGCTTTGAACCGTCAGCCGCTGTCAGCACAAACAGACCGCAGGCAATGTTATATAATGCTTTATTGTCCATAGATTTCTCCTAAAAAAATTGTTAATATTTTACAAATAAATTATATTCCATTTTCAAATATTTGTCAACGGTTTTTAATTAGTTTGCGCATAAACCTGTAAATAATTATTGGTAAAAAAAGTCGGAACACCGCAAAAGCGATATTCCGAATGATTGCTGATTTAGTTTTATTAAAATTCTATAGTAAGCATTTCACAGCTTAACGGAGCAACGTAAAGCTTGCCGTTTTCAAGCCTTGAACCAAACAGAGGTTTTGCATTTGCATATCCCGGCGGAGGGTCAATTTCAACTTCGTTGTCAAACAGGTTGAATGTGCAGTAAATTGACGACCGGTCATCGTGACGGATATACGCAAGTCTGCGCTGTTTTGCATAGACATTGATAAATTCTCCGTCCCAGAGTGCAGAGCAGGATTTGCGCAGATTGCCGAGCTTTTTGTGCCACTCAATAAGCTCCTTGTTTTCCCTGCCCCACGGGTAGCAGCAGCGGTTGAACGGGTCACGATACCCCTCCATTCCTGCCTCGTCACCGTAATATACGCACGGAAATCCGGGAAGAGTGTATTGCATTGCGACGGCAATTTTGTAAATTTTTTCGCCCATCTCACGCTGCTGAGCTGAAAGATGAGTTTCCGCCTGCCAGAAACGGTCACGTCCGTTTAGCGGTTCGCCTGCAATAATGGTGAGCGCACGCTCGGTGTCATGAGTTGAAAGCGAATTCATAAGCACACGCAGTACCGGACGAGGGTAGTTTTCAATTACGCTCATAATCGTGCTCATAGTGTAACGTGCGTCCTGACCCTTGCAGAAATCTAAAATTGCGTTTCTGAAAACGTAGTTCATAACCGAGTCAAGCTGTTCGCCGAGAAGGAATTTTCGCCTTGCGCCATAGCTTTCCTTGTTGCTTGCGTCCTCCCATACCTCGCCCACAATGAATGCTTCGGGGTTTTCTTCCTTGACAGATTTGCGCAGGTTTTCCATAAATTCATCGGGAAGCTCATCGGCTACGTCAAGCCGCCAGCCTGAGTTTCCGTAGCGCATATATTTGCGGACAATGCCGTTTTTTCCGTTGATATATTCGTTAAAATAGGGAGAAGTTTCAATAACCTCGGGCAGTGTGTAAAATCCCCACCACGAGTTGTAGTTATCGGGCCATTCGTTAAATTTATACCAGCTGAAGTACGGCGAGTTTTTGTCACGGTAAGCGCCGCCGTCGCCGTACCTGCCCGAACGGTTGAAGTAAACGCTGTCCGAACCGGTGTGCGAGAACACGCCGTCGTTTATAATGTGGATTCCGCGCTTTTTGGCTTCGGTACAAAGCTCCTTAAAGTCCTCGTCCGTTCCCAGAATAGGGTCAACGTGAGAGTAGTCGCCTGTATCGTAGCGGTGGTTTGAATACGCCTCGCCAATGGGGTTGAGGTAAATACAGCTTACGCCTAAGTCCTCAAGGTAGTCGAGCTTTTGAGTTATTCCCTTTAAATCGCCCATAAAGAAATCGCTGTTGGTTATTTCACCGTTTTCATCGGGCTTCCACTTAGGAAGAGCGTACCAGTCCTCGTTGCGTGTAAAGTCGGTGCGTTTCAGCTTTTTTTCTTCACCGCTGAAATTGAAACGGTCGGGGAAAATCTGATACATAACTCCGCCTACAGGCCAGCGCGGTGTGGTAAAGCCCTTTTTGTAGCAGGTAATCTGCCAGCTTCTGCCGGGAGAAGGCTCAATTGTACTGATGTTATATGCGTCTGACGGCACAATATAGCGGATTCCTTCGGTGGTGTGAAGCTTGAATCCGTACCAGTAAAGACCGATTTTGTCGGGAGTAAACGAGCCTTCCCAAATTTCGGTATTATCGTCAAACGTGCCTGCCCAAAGAAAGTTTGTAAAAACCCAACTGTAATCGTAGTCATACTTTACGCAAAGCTCGGCTTTTTGTGTGTGCAGGCTTCGCGGAACAAGTATGCGCAGAGAAATGGCAGTGTCCTGCTCAACTGCGCCAAAGGGTGAACGGTAATATTTTTTTTGTGAGTCAAAAGGAACGGGCATAGAATCACTTCCTCGTAATTAATAATATTCGTAATTATTATTAGGCGTTACCGAGTTAAATTATAATCTGTTACCATTCATTTTACCACGAATATATAAATATTTCAAATAATATTTAGTGATTTTTGGTAAGTTTTTTAAGAATGTTTGGCTTGTTTCACCGCAAAACAACTGAAAATTGATTCAAACAGGGATTTTTAATATCAAACAGCCTGCTTTTACAAAGCAAAAAGGCGCTTTGCTTACAAAAAATATCAGAAAATTTCAAAATGCCCTTTAATAATTGTCAAATATATATTATAATTAATAGTATCTGTATTTTATGCAATAATAACGGTATAGGTGGGGTTGAAATGGTAAAAAAAAGAGTCAGCGTTCAGATTGAGGGCAGAAGTTATGTTCTTGTAACCACTGATGATGAAAAGTACGTTGAGTCAGTTGCCGAGGAAATTACAAAGCGCATACGAAAGGCGGCTCAGTCAAGCAAGCACCTTGATACACGTGACTGCGCAGTACTTGCTGCACTCGATTTGTGCGACGACAGAAACAAGGCGCAGAAAAAGAACAAGGATATTGTCGGCAAGGCAGACAAAATTATTCAGAACACAAACGAGCTTAGCAAGTCCTGCAAGGAGTACAAGGAAAGACTCGCCGAGGCAATCAACGAAAACACAAGCCTTACAAGAAGAACCAGAGTGCTTGAGGAGCAGTTAAGAGTTGTTTCCAAGGAGAACGAACAGCTTAAAAATCAGCTTGAAAAGTGCGGAAAGCTAAAAGAATTTGAAAAGGCTTTGCAGGAAGAAAAGACGGATAAATCAAAAAACAGCGCCGAGCTTAAGCAATACTCTCTGTTTGATAAGGACGACAAAAAGAAAAATGCAAAAAATTGAGATTCTCGCTCCCGCAGGGGGCTATGACAGCCTTGTTGCGGCGGTAAGGAGCGGAGCAGACGCAGTTTATCTGGGCGAAAAATCATTTTCGGCTCGCACCTCCGCAAAAAATTTTGACGATGACGAACTTAAAAAGGCTGTTGCATATTGCCACATTCACGGCGTAAAGGTGTACGTAACAATAAATACGCTGATTTTTGACGATGAATTTGAACAGCTTAAACAGGCGATTGTCTCAGCTGCACAGGCTGACGCAGACGCTTTGATAGTTCAAAATCACGGTGTTGCCCGCCTTGCAAGGCAAATTGCGCCTGAGCTTCCTTTGCATGCCTCAACACAGATGAGCGTTCATACCGCCTCGGGAGTGCGTGCGCTGTACGAAATGGGATTCAAGCGTGTGGTGCTGTCCCGTGAAATGAGCAGGGAAGAAATCAGAAAATGCGCCGAAATTCCTGTTGAACTCGAAGTTTTCGTTCACGGCGCATTGTGTATGAGCGTGTCGGGGCAGTGCTATTTCAGCGCAATGCTCGGCAGCCGCAGCGGCAACAGGGGCAGTTGTGCGCAGACGTGCAGGCTTCCGTTTTCTGTCGGAAGCAACAAGGATGGCTATGCCCTCAGCCTTAAGGACAACAGCCTGATAAACCGCATAAGCGAGCTTGAAGAAATCGGCGTTACCTCGGCAAAAATCGAGGGCAGAATGAAACGTCCCGAATACGTTTCTGCCGCCGTAAGAGCGTGCAGGGAACAGTGCGACCTTGGCTTTGTCAGTGACGAAACCTTAAAGGCTTTGAGGGGCGTTTTTTCACGAACAGGCTTTACCGACGGCTATTTTACGGGAAAGCTCGGCAAAGAGATGTTTGGCACACGTACAAAATCCGACGTTGTTTCTGCTGACGAAAAGCTGTTTTCGTCAATCCGACAGACGTACAAGGACGAAATTCAGAATGTTGTAATCATCGGAAAATTTACCGCAAGGCTCGGTGAAAATCCTGCGCTTGAAATAACTGACGGAAAGCGCACCGTGATTAAAAAATCCGACCTGCTCTGCGAAAAGGCGATAAAAACACCGCTTGACAGTGAAAAATGCAAATCTCAGCTTTTTAAAACAGGCGGTACGGCTTATAAATTTGAAAATCTTGAAATTGATATTGACAGCGGCATTTCGCTTCCTCTGTCGGCGCTTAACTTACTCAGACGAGAAGCTCTCTCTTCGCTTGATGAGATGAGGAGCAAACGTCACAACTATACTGTTAATAAAAATGTAGAAATTTTCAAGGATATTCCGCCGTTTAACGGCAAAAAAAGAGCCGTTCGTGCAAGAACGGCAGGTACGAAAATCGGAAAAGGATTTAAGGAATGTGAGCTTGTTTTTGTTCCGCTGTTTTCCGACATCAGTGATATTGAAAGACTGAAAAACGAGGGATTTAATATCGGCGTTGAAATTCCCCGTGGAATGTTCGGACGTGAAAAGCAGATTGAAAATGCCATCAAAAGCGTACAGAAAATCGGAATAAACGATGTGCTTTGCCACAATATCGGTGCACTGTATCAGGCAAAAAAGCTCAAAATGGTTCTTCACGGCGGATTCGGTCTGAATCTTGTCAACACCTACGATTTGCTGTGGGCGCAGGAATACGGGCTAAAGAGTGTGGAGTTAAGCTTTGAGCTTACGTTTGAGCGCATTAACCGTCTTGGCGCAGAAATTGACCGAGGAATAATCAGCTACGGCTATCTTCCGCTTATGCTTTGCCGCAACTGCCCGAACAAGAGCAGAGGAATTGAATGTAAAACTTGCAAAAATCAGTCAAAAATGCAGGATAGAAAAGGCAAACGATTTTATCTGAAATGCGACGGAAGCTGCACGGAAGTGCTCAATTGCGTACCTCTTTTTATTGCTGAGGAAGAAATTTCAAAACTTTCAACATCTTTTAACGTTTTACGTTTCACTGTGGAAAACTATGTGGAAAACGTGGAAAACATTAAAGTGTTCAATGACTTTTCGATGTTAAAAGACAAATTCACACGTGGTTTATATAAAAGAGGTGTTGAATAAAATGTCAAAAGTGTTGAAAGGCTTTAATTTTTAAAAAGGAATTATAAAAAATTCTTCTGCCGAAAATTAAATCACGACAATATTCTCAAAGGTAATTTTAAAAAAGAATTAAAAAAATTTCGTGAATAAATTATTCAAAATTTGCAGGAAATGAAGGAAGATTAAAATGGAAATTAAAATTAAAAAGCTTAACCCAAATGCAAAAGTGCCCAAAAGAGCCACAAGCGGCTCAGCAGGAATGGACTTGTACGCCTGTATTGACGAGCCGATTACCATAGCGCCCGGTCAGCTTGCAGTTGTGCCGACAGGCATTGCAATCGCACTTCCCGACAACAGCTGTGCGGCATTTCTCTACGCTCGAAGCGGTCTTGGCGTTAAGCACGGAATCTGCCTTTCAAACGGTGTCGGAGTTATCGACAGCGACTACCGCGGTGAAATCTGCGCAGGCATTTGCAACGTGTCCGACAAGCCCTATACAATCGAGCCTGACGAGCGTGTGTGCCAAATGGTAATTGCGCCTGTCTTCACGCCCGATATTGTTGAAGTAAGCGAGCTTGATGACACCCAAAGAGGAAAAGGCGGTTTCGGCTCAACCGGCTCTTTTTAAACGTTTTTTAAACGTCCTAAGGGTCGGAGCATAGCTATAGGTCGGTATCTCGGTAACTGTACATTTTTCTAAATCTAACGCAAGATACAACTTTACATCATAATTAATCTTTGTGATTGTTTAAATTTGCGTGCGGAGGCACTCCGCCGGACACGGCGCACCGTGTCCCTACGGCTGTAAAGGAAACGTTGTATTTATATTCATACGAGCAATAACGGAAACATTACCAATGTATCAATTTCAAATTTGGAGTGCAGCGACAATTAATTGTTAATTATTCAGGCACTTCACACTTTACTCTTTAAATGCTCTGCCGACTTGCAAAAATCTTTCATACAACATTTTTCGCATTTCGGACTTCGTGCCGTGCACACTGCTCTGCCGTGCAGTACAAGTCTGTGACAAAAATCGTTGCTCTCCTCGGGCGGCAGTAAATCACGCAGTGCAAACTCAATCTTTTTCTGGTCTTTTAGTTTGTGAAGGCCCAGCCTTTGCGTAATGCGTATGCAGTGCGTGTCGACAACAACGGCAGGCTTGCCGAAAATGTCGCCGCACACAAGGTTTGCGGTTTTTCTGCCGATTCCCGGCAGTTTAATTAAATCGTCAATATTGTCGGGCACTTCTCCGCCGAAATCATCACGAAGCATTTTTGCAAGCTCAACAATGTCCTTTGATTTCGTTTTGTAAAGACCACAGCTTTTAATATACTCTGCAACCTCGTCTGCTGAAGAATTCGCAAAATCGTCAACCGTTTTAAATCTGTCAAACAGCGCAGGCGTTACCATATTAACCCTTGCGTCGGTGCATTGTGCGGCAAGTCGGGTTGCAATCAGAAGCTGTAAAGGGTCTGTATAAACAAGCGAGCAGATTGCCTCGGGGTATTCCTTTTTCAAAGCGTTTACGGCATTTGCCGCAATTTGTTTTTTAGTCAAACAATCACCTCATTACAATTAACAATCAACAATTAATAATTAACAATTAATAATTCCTGTCGGAAGAATAAACTGCTAAACTAACATTATTTTATCATATACCTTTTTCTATTGCAATTGATTGAGGAAACTGGTAAAATATAAATCAAATTACACTATCATTACGGGCGGTGACTGCATTATGTATAAAAACTATATTTTTGACCTTTACGGAACTCTTATTGACATCAACACCGATGAGTGGTGCGACGATTTGTGGAAAAAAATGGCTGTTATGTACGGCTACAAGGGTGCGCACTACACTTTTGACGAGCTGAACAGCGAGTATGGCAGGCTTGTTGAGCTTGAAAAAAAGGCTGTAAAAAAGCGCCATCCCGAATACAAGGTCGTTGATATTAAAATTGAAAAGGTTTTCAAAAAGCTTTTTACACAAAAGGGTGTTAAGGTGACAAAATCGCAGGTTGCGTTTGTTGCCGAGGCTTTCCGCTGTTACTCGACAAAGTATATAAAGCTCTATGACGGTGTAATTGATTTGCTCGACATGCTCAAGGCAAAGGGAAAGAAGATTTATCTTCTTTCAAACGCTCAGCGCAGTTTTACCGAAAACGAGCTTAATATGCTCGGCTTAACGCAGTACTTTGACGGAATCTGCATAAGTTCTGACGAGGAATGCTCAAAGCCGGATTCCTGCTACTACAAAACGCTTTTCGACCGCTACGGACTTAATAAAAGCGAATCAATTATGATTGGCAACGATTATCTCTCCGACATCGGCGGAGCGGCTGACTTTGGAATCGACAGCCTGTACATTCACCAGAGCATTTCACCTGAAATTGAGGGCGAGTTAAGAAGCACCTACACCGTGATGGACGGTGACGTTTACAAAATTAAAAAGCTGACGGTAAAATAAAACATTCATAACCTTGCACCTTGCTGTACAAAATAAAAGCGGGGTGAGAGTGTGGAAAAGGAAATTTCCGACAGCAAAAAGCTTGACGATATTCACGATAAAAGTATGAATGCCTTTTCGGCTTGTGACTGCACAGGGCTTATTCCCTCGGCAATTATGAGCGACAGCGAAATTGAAGCGTATGAACAGCTTTATCCTTACTGTGTTTCTATAGAAGAAAAAAACAAGGAATAATAAACAAACAACTAACGCATACCGCAAAACAATCGGTGTGCGTTATTGTTTTATTGTGGAATATTGTACTTGAAATAAAAGGCATTAAATATTATAATATAGTTTAAGTATAAATTTGAGGGTGACTTTATGAAAAGCTATCGCAAGGAGCTGTGGTTTAATGTGCCTCAGCGCAGAAAAATTATACGCATTACCGAGGATGTGCAAAACGCAATTGATGAAAGCGGAATCAAGGAAGGCTTGGTTTTGGTAAACGCAATGAACATCACCGCCTCGGTTTTTATAAACGACGACGAAAGCGGACTGCACAGCGACTACGAACGCTGGCTTGAAAAGCTTGCTCCCGAAAAGCCGTATGATATGTACGCTCACAATGGCTTTGAGGACAACGCCGACGCTCACCTTAAACGCACAATTATGGGCAGAGAGGTTGTATGCGCAATTACCGACGGCAGGCTTGACTTCGGTACATGGGAACAGATTTTTTACTACGAGCTTGACGGCAAGCGCCGCAAGCATGCGCTTATTAAGATAATCGGAGAATAACTTGGGGGAATATTGATAATGAGAATTGTTGTACTTGCAGGAGGACTAAGCACTGAACGTGACGTGTCGATTTCATCTGGAATACTCGTTGCCTCTGCACTTCGTGAAAAGGGACACGAGGTTGTGCTGCTTGACGTTTTTACAGGCTATGAGCAAAACATCTGCGACATTGACGCACTTTTTAAGCAGAATTACAGCTTTACCGACAAGGTAAAAGTAGGCGAAACCGTTTCCGATTTCAGTGAGGTTAAGGAAAACCGTTTGAACAAATCCGACAGATTTATCGGCACAAACGTAATTGAAATTTGCAGCGAGGCTGATATAGTTTTTCTTGCGCTTCACGGCGGTGAGGGCGAAAACGGACAAATTCAGGCTTCGTTTGACTTGCTCGGAATCAAGTACACAGGTACGGGCTTTTTCGGCTCGGCTCTTGCAATGAACAAAGGGCTTACAAAGAGCGTTTTTGTTCAGAATAAAATCAGCACTCCCGCGGGTGAAATTTTTAAAAGCCTTGAGGACGCAAAAAGCTGGAATATTTTTCCGTGCGTTGTAAAACCCTGCTCGGGCGGTTCAAGCGTTGGAATTGCAAAGGCTGAAAACGAAGAAGAATATGTCGAGTGTGCCAAGGACGCTTTCAGATATGAAAATGAAATTGTTGTTGAGCAGTTTGTAAAGGGCAGAGAATTTTCTGTCGGAATACTCGGCGGAAAGGCGCTTGCGCCGATTGAAATTATCCCTAAGTCGGGATTTTATGACTATGCGTCAAAGTATCAGGCAGGCGCAACGGTTGAAATTTGTCCTGCCGATATTGACGAGCAGACAGACAAAAAGCTTAGAAGTGCGGCGGTTGCTGCTTATAATGCGCTTCACCTTGACAGCTATGCAAGGGTGGATTTTCTCCTTGACGAAAACGGCGAAACATTCTGCCTTGAGGCAAATACCCTTCCGGGTATGACTCCCACAAGCCTGCTTCCGCAGGAGGCGGCTGTTGACGGACTTAACTATGCCGACCTCTGCGAAAAAATAATCGAAATTTCATTAGATAAATACAAATCAAAGGAAGAATGATTTGCAATACAGCAACAGCGCTGTGCAGAACATAAGAGAAATTATTGTGATTTACATAACAAAATAAAGGTCGGATGTATTTTAAATTTGAAAACCGACCTTTATTCTCGGAGTAAAATATGAAAAAGTTTACACTTGGTGAGATTGCCGAAGCCTGCGGCGGAAAATTCGCAGGAAGCGACAGCGATAAAAATATTGAGATAACCTCTGTTGAGCGTGACAGCCGTCAGATTAAAAACGGCTCGCTTTTCCTTGCAATCAAGGGCGAACGTGTTGACGGTCACGACTACATTGAAAAGTGCTATGAAAGCGGGGCAGTTTGTGCGGTTT
This sequence comes from uncultured Clostridia bacterium, assembly GCA_947369085.1. Lineage (GTDB taxonomy): Bacteria > Bacillota > Clostridia > Oscillospirales > Acutalibacteraceae > Ruminococcoides. Next base: position 25,259 of record CANBJR010000029.1, read on the forward strand.
GCGAAAAACCGCCTGTTAATGCGGATAAGCCTTACATTCTTGTGGACTCAACGCTTGACGCTGTCAAAAAAATTGCAAAGACGTACCGCAAAAAATTTGATATTCCCGTTGTCGGGGTGTCGGGCAGTGTGGGTAAAACCTCAACAAAAGAAATGCTATACGCAGTTCTCTCGCAGAAATTCAAAACGCACAAAACTCAGGGCAACCTCAACAACGAGCTTGGCGTTCCGCTTACCCTGCTTTCAATGCCCGAGGATACTCAGGCGGCGGTAATTGAAATGGGAATATCCGACTTCGGTGAAATGACAAGGCTTTCGGAAATGGTACAACCCACAATTTGCGTGCTTACTATAATAGGGTGCTGTCACCTTGAAAATCTCGTTGACCGTGACGGAGTCTTAAAAGCAAAAACCGAGATGTTCAAAAACGCCGCCCAAAATGCGGAATACATCCTTAACGGCGACGATGACAAGCTCTATTCGGTGACTGAGGTAAACGGCAAAAAGCCGATATACTTCGGCTTTGCAAGTGATAATGACTACTTCGCCGAGGATATTAAAAACAACGGCGAGGGCGGAATTTCCTGCGCTCTCTGCTTTGATAATACAAAACTGAACGTGACAATTCCTGCAATCGGCAGTTATATGGTCAGCAATGCGCTTGCGGCTGTTGCGGCAGGCAGACTGCTCGGCTTGAGCGATGAACAGCTTATAAACGGTGTAGAGTCCTACAAAACGGTCGGAAGTCGTGCGAACGTGATAAATACAGGAAAAATCAGGATAATTGACGATTGCTACAATGCAAATCCAACGTCGGTGAAAGCATCACTCGATACGCTTGTAAATTTTTCGGGAAGAAAAGTTGCCATTCTCGGAGATATGAAAGAACTGGGCACAGATGAGCTTAAACTCCATCTTGAAACAGGAAAGTACGCAAAGGAAAAGGGTGTTGACCTTGTAATTGCGGCAGGAGAGCTTGCAAAAGAGCTTGCAAAGGGTGCTGACGGAGAGTGGTTTGCAAACGTTGAGCAGATGAAATCCGCAATTCCTGCGCTTATAAACGAGGGCGATACCGTTCTTGTAAAAGCCTCGCATTCAATGCGTTTTGAGGAGATCGTAGATTTTCTCAAAGAACAGTTTTGAGCAGAACATTATTGATAGCGCAACACAATAAAAGTGGCTATAGTTTTTGTGAGGTGAACGATAATTTAGCGTTGTAATTATAGCAACGTTGACGTAGGGACACATTAGCCGTGTCCGCACAAAAAATTGCATTGCAATTTTTTGTGAAAGGGACGTGTAGGAACCCGTCCCCTACGCAAAGTGTTTGTTAATATAATGATGATATAAACGGTTAAGTTTCATAGTTAATACGGACACGGCACGCCGTGTCCCTACGGCTGTAAAGGTAACGTTATTTTTACACGTTACAATTAATTGATAATTGTAAATTTTAAGTTGTATCTTGCGGCGGAGTGCCTCCGCAGGCAAAATAAATAAATTGTAAAGGTTAATTTTATTTAATACAAGATAAAGTGAAGTTGTATCTTGCGTTAGAGTTTGATTAATGTACAGTTACCGAGATACCGTTCTATAATTTATAACCGACTTATATAACGTTTAAAAAAAGAAAAATCAAAAAAGGTATTGACAAAAAGGAAAAGATAGTATATAATTAGTCTTGCTGATTTTGAGTATTGGCAGAAACGGCGGAATAGCTCAGCTGGCTAGAGCATTCGGTTCATACCCGAAGTGTCGTAGGTTCAAGTCCTATTTCCGCTACCATACACGGCCCGGTGGTCAAGCGGTTAAGACACCGCCCTTTCACGGCGGTAACACGAGTTCGATTCTCGTCCGGGTCACCAAACATTTTCTAAGACAACACCGTTACAAAGTGCGGTGTTGTTTTACTAAATGCCGGTGTGGTGGAATAGGCAGACACAAGGGACTTAAAATCCCTCGGTCATTGCGACCGTACCGGTTCAAGTCCGGTCACCGGCACCAGAAAGCCCCCTATTTGTTTTTTAACAAATAGGGGGCTTTCAGTTATATGAACCAAATTTATTTACAGCCTGTTTCCGCAGTTGCCGCAAAAAAGATTATTTTTCGGATTTTCTTTACCGCAGTTTGAACAGCGTTTTGATGTCGTTACGCTTTGTTTTGCATACGGATTTTGCATATTGCTGTCAGGTATGAAAACTTCCGGTTGTCTTGTTTCGGTTTCAATGGATTTGTTGCCGAAAACGGCTTGAGGAGTAAACTCAACGGGTCGTGCAACGGTCGCTTGACTATGTGATTGATTGATAGTTTCAACCTCTGTCCACATATTCAACGTCTGATCGTTTTCGATGACATCCTCAGCTTTATCCGGTGCAGACTGCACGGGTCTGCCGGTCTCAAGCGAATTAACAAGCCGTTTGATATACGAGTTATACATAAATGCGAGCACAGCCATGCAGATAAAATTTATTGCCGGACTTAAAAAGGTTATTACGGCAGGTATGTCAAGCGGATAGCCAAAAGGTATAAAATAAACAAACATAGCGCCGATTGAAAGCATTACAAAGACAACCGACATTATGCCGAATAATACAGAGCCTTTTCTTTGCAAATATATATTAGAAATGCTTTTCTTAAATGACAGACACATTCTTTGCATTCCTATAAAATAGAATAGCAAAAGCAAACTTATTACTGTTAATATCGGAAAAATAACCAGAAATGCTGTATGTAAGCTTTCTGCTATTGAAGCTAAAATTGCATCGTAGCCATGGTACTCAACCGCGGGGGAGTCAGCTGAGAAAATATTGGTAAATATCGTCAGAACAGTATAAAATCCGCAAAAAGCCGAAGCAAGACCCGAGAAAACTATTCCTATAATTGAAACGATGTCCAACATAACAGTCGGCACTCTGAAAGAAACGGATTCTTTTTTGCTTCGTGCTGTGAAATAAAACATAAAAAATGCAATGCAGCTTGCAACAGTCATAAAATCAAAGTAAATGTTTTGCTTTATCAGTAATCCTAAAATTAAATTTACTATAACGCAAATAGAAAAAACTATACCTGTAATAAGAAAAATCGGTTTTGCAAAGAATTTTCGCATAACCTCGCAGTTGCGCCTGTAAGGGTTAATTTGATTCATATCTATCCTCCGAAAACGAATTAAATTAGTAGTTGATGTTATTATTTTATAATATAAATAGGAAAAATACAATATTAAGATGAAAAAAACTGAAAGAGCATACACAATATATGGTGGCAAAAGATAAATAAAGTCGAAAAAACCACAAGCGTGTAAATTTTTTAAAAAAAATAGAAAAAATTTGAAAAAAAGGCTTGACATTTAGGTATCAACGCATTATAATAGACAATGTTCCGCGCAAGAGAAAATCTTATTTAGAGTGTGAAACATAACTAAAGAATAAGTTTTAAACTTGTGCAAAGTGAACAACTTAGGACCTTGAAAATTAAACAACGAAGAAAAGAAAGAAACCCGTAATGACTTTGA
>CANBJR010000030.1 GCA_947369085.1 uncultured Clostridia bacterium
TAGATATTTTAGAAATTTCTCTTATGCAGGAGTTATACAATGCTAAATGTTTCAGATTTAGTTCTTTGTCACGTTTTTATCTTCCTTTGAAAAATATTTATAAGAATCGCAATAATTTGGATCAAGAAAGATATAGGAAATACATAATTGATAATTCAAAATATGATAATGATTTTATTTCATATTTTAGAAATTGGGATAATTTAAAGTCCAGAATCAAATGTATATTGTTGATTTTTTTATCAACGTTCAGTAAAGATTGTTTTAAAATAATTAAGAAAATAGATAGATTTTTCTTTAGATTGCGATAGGAGGTAAAATGCAAGTAGTAAAATATGTCTTTCAGCCGCATGGAGATGAAAGAGGTCAGCTTGTTGCTTTAGAGGAATATAAGGATATTCCGTTTAAGATTAAGAGAGTATATTATATGTATGATACGGTTAACGGTGTAACAAGAGGATATCATGCCCATAAAAAATTAGAACAAATATTGATTTGTATTCACGGTAGTTGCAAAATTCTTCTTGATAACGGAAAAGAAAAGAAAGTTGTGCCGCTTGAAAAACCGTATGAAGGATTGTATGTTTCAAACAATATGTGGCGTGAGATGTTTGATTTTTCTTCTGATGCAGTACTTATGGTTTTAGCCTCGGAGCTATATGATGAATCTGACTATATAAGAAATTATGATGAATTCTTGAAGTATAGTAGAGAACACGGTGACATAAATGAGCGATATTAAATATAAAATTAAAAAAAATTATTTTTTAAAAATAGAATTTCAAGACGTTTTTTAAATAGATATATAAATAAACATGAAGGCGGAGAGTTCCATTCTGAAACATTAAGAAGAATATTCAAGGAAACAATTAATTCCAATATAGGTATTGCTTCATATGGGTGTTTCTCGCTGGATTTTTGTTATGGACAATCATTTGATATAGGAAATTATTGTTCAATAGCGATAGGTGTAACATGGATTCCCGGAAATCATCCTATGGATGATGTTTCAACTCACCCATTTTTTCACAGAGCAGAATTTGGATATTTTAAAAATGAAATAAATACACAACAAAGTCTTAAGAAACGAACTATTGGGCATGATGTCTGGATTGGTCGGAATGTGTTAATTCTTCCAAAGGTAAAAACTATAGGAAATGGAGCAATTATCGGCGCAGGTTCTGTTGTGACGCATGATGTTGAACCATATTCAGTTGTTGCCGGAAATCCAGCGAAATTAATTAAATATAGATTTAAGAAGGAAGAGATTGAACTGCTTGAGCAATCAGAGTGGTGGAAATTACAACCTGAACAACTCAAAAGTGCTATAAAATACAAAAAAGACGTGAAAAAATTTTGTGACGAGATTGAGAAAATAAAAGATAACATTTAGAATGAGGGGCAATTATGAATATTCCTTTTGCATCGTTTAAAAAAATGCACTCAGAATTAAGAGAGAAATTAGATTTAGCCTATGAAAGAGTATTAGAAAGCAATTACTTTATTCAGGGAAAAGAGTGCGCTGATTTTGAAAAGAAATTTGCCGGTTATTGCGGAGTCGATTATTGTGTGGGTGTAGGTAATGGTCTTGATGCACTTACATTAATATTGAGAGCCATGAATATTGGTAATGATGATGAGGTAATAGTACCTTCAAATACATATATAGCCACAGCTCTTGCGGTGTCATCTGTTGGTGCAACTCCTATTTTTGTTGAGCCGGAGATTCAGACATATAATATTAACCCCGATAAAGTTGAGGAAGTGATTACTGAAAATACAAAGGCTGTAATTGCAGTTCACCTTCAGGGAAGACCCGCTGATATGGATAAAATATGCGCAATAGCAAATAAACATAATTTGAGGGTTATTGAGGATGCTGCACAGGCACATGGTGCAAGATATAAAGGGAAAAGAGTAGGTGCGATTGGTGACGCAGCGGGATTTAGTTTTTATCCGGGAAAAAATCTTGGGGCATTGGGTGACGGAGGCTGTGTGACAACCAACGATAAAGAGATTGCAGATAGAGTTCGTTCACTGGGCAATTATGGCTCAGATTATAAATATCATCATATATATAAAGGAGTCAACAGCAGACTTGATGAATTACAGGCTGCTTTTCTCAATGTAAAGCTGGATAAACTGGACTATTGGAATGAAGAACGGAGAAAAATTGCAGAAAAATATTTTGCCGGAATAACGAATCCGTTAGTAACATTACCGCTTAAAAGTGATGATATTTTTGAGCATATTTATCATGTTTTTGTTATTAGATGTAAAGAAAGAGATAAACTTGAAGAATATTTGAACAGCAAAGGAATCGGAACGGTTAAGCATTATCCTATTCCTATGCACAGACAGCTTGCGTATAAAGATTTGGGAATCGGTGAAGGTGAATTGCCGATTGCTGAAGAAATTAGCAGAACAGTTTTGAGTTTACCCATGTATTATGGAATGACTGATGAAGAAATACAGTATGTAGTAAAAAATATAAATGAGTTTTAATGTTGTTCTTTTGAAGAAATTATGAAAAACAAAAATGCAAGGAATTCAAGTATTGAATTATTGCGAATATTTGCAATGATCGGTGTGATTATTTTATTTTTGCAAATAATTATTTCATCATTTGCAATATATTTATGCGGCTGGATAATTTTTGTGATGACAGTATAACAAAGCTTGTATACAATTTATTAAATAAAAAAATTGGATGGCTCACATTTGATATTTCAAAGTAGTTTTATGGTGGTTTATATGAAATTAAGAAAACTTGAGATAAAAGACGCACAGCTAATGTTGGAATGGATGCATGATAAAGATGTGGTGAAAGATCTTGGTACTGATTTTTTATCAAAAACGTTAGATGATTGCGTATGTTTTATTAAACACAGCAGAGAGTCTAATAATGATGTGCATATGGCTGTTGCAGATGAAAATGATGTTTATATGGGAACAGTCAGTCTTAAAGCAATAGATCGTGATTTCAGAACAGCTGAGTTTGCAATTACTGTAAGAAAACAGGCAATGGGCAAAGGGTTTTCATCATATGCAATGAAAGAAATAATTAGAATTGGATTTGAAGAATTGAATCTTAAGGCAATTTATTGGTGCGTTTTAAAGGATAATAAAAGGGCAGTTCGGTTTTATGATAAAAACGGATATTCAAGGACAAGCACGGTAAATAAAGAGATATATAATAGATATTCTGAGGAACAGAACAGGAATTTTTTTTGGTATTGTGCTTATCGTGAGTAGTTGCTTAAAAATAAGAATTGTAAGAAATGAATTGTGATATTTTATATATGTGTGTTTTTTGTTATATGGTTTTCTTGTATTCGCATAGTTGAAAAATACTGTTGAGGGGTTTTCTGCTGTTTAGACAGAGCTTAGTAATAAGGAGAATTTATTGGTATGTTATCTAGAATTGGCGCAATATTGAGAATTGTTAAAAACGATGAAAAAGCTTTGAAGAATATAAAGAATGTGCTTAAAAAAAAGAAAAGTGATACGGATAATATTAATGTTGCAATAATTGTTCAACTTGCTGAAATTTGGGACAAACTATCTCCTGTCTATACTGAAATGAAAAAGAGGCAGAATTTTAATATTAGACTAATTATAGTTCCAAACTACGATTTAAAAAATAATTGTGTAGGCAATTATTATGGCGGTGAACTTGAATTTTTCAGAGATATTTCAGATAACATAATATTAGCTTATAAAAACGGCAAATGGATTGATATAAAAGATTATGATTTTGATTATGTATTTTATCAAAGACCGTACGATATGTATTTGCCTGAAAAACTTAAAAGTGATTATGTAGTTAAGTTTTCAAAAATATGCTATATTCCTTATGCGTTCTGGCCGTTTGCCAAAGGGGAACATATGGGATATAACAGGGATTTCTTTAAAAATGTATATATGTGTTTTACTGAAACCCCCGAGAGTTGTGTACAGGAAAACAGAAAAATTAATTTTCTTGATTTTTTTTCACGAAAAAAGAAGAGAAGAAAATTTCTTTATCTCGGAAATCCAATTTTTGAGGAGTATTCAAAAATTAAATCAAATAGTAAAGTTGATAAATATAGGATTCTTTGGACTCCCAGGTGGGAAGTTAACGGTGAATTAGGCGGCAGTACTTTTTTGGATTATGTGAATGATTTTTTAGCATTTGCTAAAGAAAATGCTAATGTTGATTTGAAGTTTAGACCTCACCCTTTGATGTTTGATAATTTTATATCAAAAAAACTGATGACGGAAAAACAAGTTGATGATTTCAAATGTAAGTTAAAATCATGCGGTTTTGCAATTGATAATAATTCTATGATAGAAGATACATTTGTTGACACAGATATTTTAATTTCAGATATTTCATCAATAATGGCAGCTTTTTTCTTAATGGGCAAGCCAATTATTTTTTGTGATACAGGAAGAGAAGTTTGCAAGACATACAAAAGAATGATGCCCGGAATATATGTAGCAAAGTCTTGGAGTGATGTTCAATACTATTTGGATAGGCTGTTGGCGGGCGATGATTATTTATTTGAACAAAGGAAAAAGATAATTAACGAAGAATTTGCAGATTTGAGGGATGTTTCAAAAAAAATAGTTGATAAATTAGAAGAATATTAAGAAAATTGGAGTAATTATATGAAAGCGTTAATTTTAAATTCCGGAATGGGTAGTCGTATGGGTGTATTAACATCAGAACATCCTAAGTGTATGACAGAGATTTTCGGAAATGAAACTATTTTAAGCAGACAGTTAAGAATGATTGTTGATGCAGGAATAGAAGATGTGATTATGACAACTGGTGCGTTTGATAATGTCCTTGTAAAGTATTGTCAGAGTCTTGATTTACCTTTACGTATCACATATGTCAAAAACCCTGTATATGATAAGACAAATTATATCTATTCAATTTATTGTGCCAAAGATTATCTTGATGATGATATAATATTAATGCATGGCGATTTAGTATTTGAAAATTCTGTATTTGATTCTGTTTTGTTAAGTGATAAGAGTTGTATGACAGTTAGTTCTGTACTTCCTTTACCTGAAAAAGACTTTAAAGCAGTTGTAAAAAATGGGAAAATTACATCCGTAGGTATTGAGTTTTTTAACGAAGCGTTTGCAGCACAGCCTCTATATAAAATTTTAAAAAATGATTGGACGGTGTGGTTAAATAATATTGTAGCTTTTTGCAATAATGACAACACTAAATGTTATGCTGAAAATGCTTTTAATGAAGTATCTGATAAATGTAATATTTTCCCACTTGATATTGAGAATAAACTTTGCAGTGAAATAGATACTCCTGAAGATTTAGCTGTTGTTTCACGTAAACTTAAGGAAATTAATAATAAGACCGTTTATATGTGCTGTTCATCAGATATTATCCACTCCGGACATATCTCAATTATAAAAAAGGCTTCAAGATTAGGAAAACTTATTATTGGTGTCCTTTCTGACGAAGCAGTAGTCAGCTATAAACGATTTCCTATTTTGCCATATAGTGAACGAAAAAGCATGTTTGAAAATATTTGTGGTGTATATAAGGTAGTTGAGCAGAAAACATTAAGCTATAAGGATAATCTGCTTAGAATTAAACCTGATTTTGTTGTTCATGGCGATGACTGGATTACAGGATTTCAAAAGCCTGTACGAGATGAAGTTGTTTCAATACTGGCAGGTTATGGCGGTAGATTAGTAGAATTTCCTTATTCATATGATGAAAAATATGATGAAATTGACAGAAGGTCAAGAGCAAATCTATCTACTCCTGATATAAGAAGAGCTCGTCTTAGAAAAGTTATTGATATGAAAGGCACAATTAGTGCAATTGAAGCACATAGTGGTTTGACTGGGCTTATTGCTGAAAATACAACGGTTTATAAAGATGGACAGGCACGTCAGTTTGATGCAATGTGGATTAGTTCACTATGTGATTCAACTGCAAAAGGTAAACCGGATATTGAACTTGTTGATATGACCTCTCGTTTCAGAACGGTTGATGATATTATGGAAGTTACAACAAAGCCAATTATTTTTGATGGTGACACTGGCGGACTTACTGAACACTTTGTATATACCGTAAGAACACTCGAGCGAATGGGTGTTTCAATGATAATAATTGAAGACAAAACCGGTTTGAAAAAGAATTCTCTGTTTGGCACGGAAGTAAAACAGACTCAGGATAGTATAGAGAACTTCTGTGAGAAGATTAAAGCAGGAAAAAGGGCTCAAAAAACTAAAGAATTTATGATTTGTGCAAGAATTGAAAGTCTTATTCTTGAACGAGGTATGGATGACGCATTGAAACGTGCTTTTGCTTTTTCAGAGGCAGGTGCTGACGCAATCATGATTCATAGCCGCAAAAAAAGTCCTGATGAAATTTTTGAGTTTGTTGAAAAGTTCAGAGAACAGGATGAGATAACTCCAATTGTTGTTGTTCCTACATCGTTTAATATGGTTACAGAAGAAGAATTTAAAGAAAGAGGCGTTAATGTCGTTATTTATGCTAATCAATTAACAAGAACCGGATTTCCGGCAATGCAGAATGCAGCAAAACTAATTCTTGAAAATCACAGAGCAAAAGAATGCGACGATATCTGTATGCCGTTTAAGGAGATTATTAGACTTATTCCAGAGGAAGACTAAGAGATGAGTCAGAAGATTTATTATATAAAGAACAATGATTATACGAGTTTAGATATTTATTTTAGCAAAAATAGCGTTAATACTCTGTTTTTAGTGTGTGATAATGCTATTAAGTTTCTAAAATATGATTTATATTTCAAAAATCTTGAGGACAGGATGAATATCAAGGTAATTAGATTTGACGACTTCAAACCTAACCCCGACTATTCATCTGTAAAAAAAGGTGTAAAAAAATATCTTGAGAATAATTGCAATATGATTTTTGCAATTGGTGGCGGTAGTGCAATTGATGTTGCCAAGTGTATTAAATTGTATTTGAATATGAACCATAACAAAAACTATTTGACGCAGAATATTGTTCCAAATGATATTAAACTTGCTGCTATTCCTACAACAGCCGGTACCGGAAGTGAAGCAACAAAGTATGCCGTTGTATACTATAATGGAGCAAAGCAGTCTGTATCACACGAAAGTTGTATTCCAACAACTGTATTTATGGATGCAAGCGTTCTTGAAACTCTCCCTGAATATCAAAAAAAGGCTACTATGCTTGATGCGCTGTGTCATGCTATTGAGTCTTTCTGGTCAGTTAACTCAAATAAAGAAAGCAAGGCTTACTCAAAAGAAGCAATACAGTTAATTCTTGATAATAAAGATTTATATTTTACCAATAATGTAATCGGTAATGAAAATATGTTAAGAGCTTCTCATATTTCCGGCAAAGCAATTAATATTACACAGACAACAGCAGGTCATGCAATGTGTTATAAAATGACAAGTCTGTATGGCATAGCACATGGTCATGCAGCTGCGCTTTGTGTATCAAAACTCTGGAAATATATGATAAATAACACAGATAAATGTATTGATTCAAGAGGTCAAGATTATTTAGTTTGTGTTTTTAATGAGATAGCTGAAGCAATGGGATGTAATAATCCGAGAGAATCAGTTGAGAAATTTGATAGGATTTTGTATGATATAGGTATTGAATCACCCGTTGTTTATGGAAGTGGTGATTTTGAATTATTAGATAATTCAGTTAATCCTGTCAGGCTTAAAAATAATCCGGTAGAGTTGGATTTAGAATCAATTGATAGAATTTATCATGAGATATTAAAATAATTACGGAGTAATATATATGAAAGTTCAAGATTTAGCAGAAGTTTTAGGTGCAGAATTTTACACAGGTGTACCGGATTCACAGCTTAAACCGCTATGTAATTATCTGATGAATACATACGGTATTGATAAAAAACACCATATTATAGCAGCAAATGAAGGCAACTGTACTGCTCTTGCAGCTGGTTATCACCTTGCAACAGGCAAGATTCCTGTTGTATATATGCAGAACAGCGGCGAAGGGAATATTATTAATCCGGTAGCATCATTATTAAATGATAAAGTGTATGCTATACCAATGATTTTTGTTATTGGATGGAGAGGCGAACCGGGCGTTCATGATGAACCACAGCACATTTATCAGGGGGAAGTAACAATAAAACTTCTTGACGATATGGATATTAAATCCTTTGTTATTAGCAAAGATACAACAAAAGAGGAATTGGTTTCTATTATGGCAAAGTTTAATAAAGTGCTTGAAGCCGGCAAAGATGTTGCGTTTGTTGTTCGTAAGGGTGCTTTATCTTATGATGAAAAGGTTGAATATAAAAATGATAATCTTATGTCAAGAGAAGAAATAATTCAGCACATTATCAATTTTACCGGAGAAGACCCAATAGTTTCTACAACCGGTAAAGCAAGTCGTGAACTTTTTGAAACAAGAGAAGCTAATGCTCAGAGCCATAAGTATGATTTCCTTACAGTCGGTTCGATGGGGCACGCTTCATCCATTGCACTTGGTGTAGCACTTAATAAGCCGAAAACTAAAATCTGGTGTATAGATGGTGATGGTGCAGTGCTTATGCACATGGGTTCCATTGCTGTATTAGGTGCTAACAAACCGGAAAATATGGTTCATATTATAATTAATAATGAGGCACATGAAACAGTTGGAGGCATGCCAACGGTCTCATCATCAGTTGATTATGTAGCCGTAGCAAAAGCTTGCGGTTACCCTAACGCTGTTTGTGTTGATTCCTTTGAAGAATTGGATAAAGAACTTCAAATTGCTAAAGAATCAAATGAGCTTTGTATGATTGAAGTGAAATGCTCCATAGGCGCAAGAGATAATCTCGGCAGACCAACAACGACCGCCCTTGAGAATAAAGAAAACTTTATGGAGTTTTTAGCAATTGACCGATAACGGAATTAATTCGTAAATTCATTAGTATATAGTCTGTTACTCAAGTGATTGACAATAATTTTATATAGAAGTGGACTGACAATATGCAAACTTCGGTTTTGGATTGGCTTGATATAATTTCAGAAAGGTATGCCGGCAAGACGGTTTTTTCTGACGAGAATAAAAAAATTACTTTTTCTGAGTTTAACAATTACACAAAATCAATCGGAACGTATCTTGCAAAGCTCGTTTCGGGCAATGCTCCGGTTGTAGTTATGAGCGGACGTCACGTTATGACGCCCGCCGCTTTTCTGGGAGTTGTAAGGGCAGGTTGCTTTTATGCACCGATGGATGCAACAATGCCGTTGTCAAGATTGAACAGCGTACTTGGTGTAATTAAGTCGGATTTTATGCTTGTAGACAAAGAACACCTTGAAACGGCAAAAAAACTTGACTTTAGCGGAAAATAATTATCATAGATGATATAGTATCGACAATTCCTGATGAAAACTTGCTGAATAAGGCTCGCTTGGGACTTACCGAGATTTCACCGCTTTATGTGATTTTTACCTCTGGCTCTACGGGTGTGCCAAAGGGTGTTATCACCTCGCACCATTCGCTGATGTGCTACATTGATGCAGTGTGCAAGGTTCTTGATATTAACGAAAGCGATGTTCTGGGTAATCAGTCGCCGCTTGACTATATTGCCGCTGTGAGGGATATTTATCTGCCGCTTAAGACGGGTGCGTCAACGGTGATTATCCCGAAAAACGAGTTTTCAATGCCCACTGAGCTGTTTGATACGCTCAACAAAAATAGAGTGACCACGCTCTGCTGGAGTGTTGCGGGAATTGAACTCCCTGCAAAGCTCGGCGCATTCGACTGTGTAAAGCCTGAATACCTTAAAAAGGTGTGTTTCTCAGGCTCGGTTATGCCGTGCAAATATCTGAAAATCTGGCAGGAGAATCTTCCCGATGTGCTCTACGTAAATCAGTACGGTCCGACTGAGGCAACGGCTTCGTGTACATATTATGTCGTTGACGAAAAGGTCAATGATGATACTGTTCTGCCGATAGGCACTCCATATGAGAACTACTCGATTATCCTGCTTAACGAGGACGTAACAGCTACTGCCAACGGCGAAATCGGTGAAATTTGTGTAAAAGGCCCGATTCTTGCACTTGGATATTACGGCGACTTAGAGCGTACAAACGAGTCGTTTATTCAGAATCCGCGCAATACAAATTACCGTGAGCTTATCTACAAGACGGGAGATCTCGGTAGCTTCCGTCAGGACGGATTGCTGATGTTCCACGGCAGAAAAGACCGCCAGATTAAGCATATGGGACACCGCATTGAGCTTGGCGAAATTGAAGAAACCGCTAAGCAGATTGACGGGCTCGGAGAATGCTGTGCCCTTTACAACAAGGAAAAAGAGCATCTCTACATTTTCTATACAGGAGATGTGCAGTCAAAGGAGATTGTTCTGCATTTCAGAAAGGTTTTGCCTGCATTTATGGTGCCTAGAAAACTTGTGGCACTCGAAGAACTGCCTAAACTTCCGAACGGCAAGCTCGATATGCAGAGTATGAAAGCGATGTTTAAATAAAATTAAAATAAAAATTATACAACTTGATTAAACAGCCCGATTTTGTTGCACTGCGTGTTGTATAATGTAAAAACAGGAGATTATTATGGACGAATTAATGGAAATACTTGAGGAATTAAGACCTGACGTGGACTTTGAAAAAGAAACTGCTCTTATTGACGATGGTGTGCTCGATTCATTTGACATTGTTGCGCTTGTCGGTGAGCTTAACGAAGCGTTTGATATTGAAATCAAGCCGAACAATCTTCCAAAAGAAACAGAAGAAAAGCTCCGCTGCTTTTTGCAGTATTGCAAGGACAACAAGTTTGAAAATGTTGTGTTTGCGAAATTCCCGCACCGCATTACCAAGAAAAAGTTTTATGAGCGTTTTCAGATGGGCAATACGATGGCTGAAATCATAAGAGAATACGGCTTTGATTATCTCGACTTTGAAAATAACTGCAAAGACGTCGGACTTGATTATAAGGAGGATTTCTATAACGATGACCATATGAATATTTACGGTCAGCAGAAATTCACGAAGTATCTCGGAAAAATTCTTGTTGACAAGTACGGCGTTAAAAAGAGCGAGTTGTCAGAGAATAACAAGGCTCGCTGGGACTCAAGTGCAGAGTATATTAAGTTGTATTATAAATATTTCGAAAAGTGTCATAAAGAAGGTAAGAATGCCCAACTGTATGAAACCTTTAGTCTTATGTGCGAGCTTGACAATCTTAAAAAACAGAAAAATGTTTAAAAAAAGAGCAGACTGCGACGAAAACGCAGTCTGTTTTTGTGTGCTTAACGGTTTAATTTAAACAGTATTATTCGCTGAAATAAGTAAAAAAATATCTTACAGTCTTGTAATTTGTTTGAAAATTAGGTATAATAAACTGTATATGTAAAGTTTTGCAAAATCCTGACGAATTGTTAAGGGAGAAATGATTAATGAAGGCGAACAAATTTAAGAAAATTACGGCTTGTTTATGCGCCTTAATGTGCATACTCAGCAGTACTTTGCTTTGCAATGCGGCATCTAAGAGATATACAATTAATGAAATTGACGATATGGTTATCTATTTGCCGAGCGATATATCGGCTGTCACCCGTTCAAGCAAGAATACCGACAGATATTTCTCTGTGTTTGGACTTGACTACAACACAACAATGCAGAATTTTGAAAACGGCGATATTTATTTGCAGGGGATGGACAGCATGTCAGCTGTTACGGTGACGGTTACAATGACGAAAACCGAGGAGAGCAAGGGTATAGTGAACTACAACCTTCTTAATGCCGATGAGCTTTCGCAGATAAGCTCAAACTTTCTTACCCAGAGTGAATACACATCCTGCACCCCCGACACTGCCGGAAAAATTGTATGGCTGAATTTTAATACCAATGTTACAAGCAACGGTTTGTCAATCAAAGCATATCAGGCTAACACAGTATATGACGGTATGAGCGTCAGCGTTACTTTGCAGAGAAATTCGGGCAATGTAACGGCTGATGATTATGCAACATTTACCGAGATTATATCTTCGGTAACCTTTATGAAGGAAAACGCTTTCGGAAGTATGATTCCGTACATAATCATCGGTGCATCAGTTGCTGTAATAATTCTTATAATTATACTCATAATCATTTTAAAACACGTCAAAAAACGCAGAAGAAAAAATAAGAATGATAAAATTCTTGAGGAGCTTGCAGGAAAATATACTTCAAAACAAAGAAACAGAACTGTAAGTGAGCAAACAGAATACAGCGTGTATGAGGATGAAGATTTTGAAGAAAACAAGACTGATGAGTCTGATAACGGTTACAGATACAATGACGACGAATATGCATTTGATAAAACCGAGATTGATTCAGAAGATTTCTTCAAAGGCACCTTACAAGATGATAACGATGATGTAAAAATTTATAATCCGTCAGACAGGAAAATTGATGACAGTGAAATTGAAGAAATACTCAAATTCAAGAGAATGTCTGACGAAAAAGCTAACGAAGAAAGCCTTGCAGAGGTAGTTTACAAAAATGAAAAAATTGCTGACGAAGAAGAGATTATCAGCGAATCGGAAAATGAAGCAGAGGACACAGGAGAAACCACAGAATCGGATACGCTCAATAATGATGTCAGCGAAGAGTTAAGCCAAAAGACAAACAAGGCTGAGGAAATTCAGGACAGTTTGTTCGGCGAAGCTGATGAAAATGACGAAGAGGACTACAACAATGATGAAGAACTTGTTCGTCAGGAGGCAAAGCGTGTAAAATTTAAGGACAGCGACGATTTCTTTGAAGAAGCTCCTAAAAAGACAGTAGGCGTTATCAGCAGCAAGGACATTCTTGACGCTGAGGACTTTGACGTAATCAACGAGGTTGAGCAACGTGTTAAAGAGGTGGAAGAACCCTCACAAAGCGCAGGAAAAAGCTTTGTTGAAGCTATGAAAAAAATCGGCGGCGGAATAAAGTCGTTCGGTGTACACTTTGGATATTTCTGCACAAATGTGAGCAGAATGATAAAGCGCAGGCGCGCAATGAAAAAACGTCAGAAAGCCGAAGCACAGCGACGTGAGCGTGCAAGACAAAGAGCTGAAAGACAGAGGGCGCAAAGGCGTGAAATGGAGAACGGCGGACTTGTGCAGGTACACAGCAGAAGCGAGCACAGAGCTGACCCGAATAGAAAACCTGTTCAGCAAAGACGACCGTCTTATTCAAAACAGAAGTATCCGTCAAATTCACAAAGCACAAACGGAAATAATAACAGACGAAGATAACGAATGACGGTGATAGAATGAAAGATTTACTTATAAAAAACGCAACCGTAGTTTCTCCTGCTGACAAAATCAACGGCAGATATGATATTCTTGTAAAAGACGGAAAGATTGCGCAAATTGACAAAGACTTAAACTTTGACGGCAAAGTAATCAATGCCGAAGGCCTGTATGCAATTCCCGGACTTGTTGATATGCACGTTCATCTGCGTGATCCGGGTCAAACGCAGAAAGAGGATATTCTCACAGGCTGTCGTGCGGCGGCGGCCGGAGGAGTTACAAGTTTGCTTGCAATGCCGAATACAACGCCTGCAACTGACAACGGCGAGGTTGTAAGGTATATACTTGACAAAGCTAAGGATGCAGATGCGAATGTCTATGTTGCAGCAAGCATTACAAAGGGACTTAAAAGCCTTGAGCCAACCGATATTGAGGAGCTGAAAAACGCAGGTGCAATCGCACTTACCGATGACGGACGACCTGTAGAAAACACAAGGTTTTTAAGTGATGCTATGAAAAAAGCTCCGCTTTGCGATATGCACGTTGTTGCTCACTGCGAGGACTTATACCTTGCAGACGGCGGAAAAATCAACGAGGGCGAAGTTTCAAAAAAGCTCGGCGTAAAGGGAATCCCTGCATCGGCAGAGGATTGCGGTACTGCAAGAGAAATTGCCCTTGCGGCGGCGCTTGATGTTCCTGTTCATATATGCCACGTCAGCACCAAGACGAGCGTTGAGCTTATCAGGGACGCTAAAAACAGAGGCGTTAAGATAACGGCGGAAACGGCTCCGCACTACTTTTCATTGACCGAAAAAGAACTTTTGCGTGCAGACGCAGATTTCAGAATGAATCCGCCGTTGCGTACAATTTCGGATATGGACGAAATTATAAATGGCTTGATTGACGGCACGCTTGACGCTGTTGCAACAGACCACGCACCGCATACCGTTGAGGATAAGGCTGATTTTGTATCTGCACCGAACGGCTCAATTGGTATGGAAACTTCGCTTGCAGTGGGAATTACCTGCCTTGTTAAGCGTGGCTTGCTGAGCTTTGAAAAGCTTGTTGAAAAGATGAGCGTAAATCCTGCAAAAATTCTCGGAATCAACGCAGGAACGCTTGCAATAGGTGCACCTGCCGACATAACACTTGTTGACCTTGACGAGGAATGGGTTGTTGACGTTGACAAACTCCACGGCAAAAGCAAGAATACGCCGTTTAAGGGCAGATGTCTTTGCGGCAAAGTCAAAAAGACAATCCTTGGCGGAAAAGTTGTTTTTGATGAAGTATAGTATGAAAATATACACTATATAAATAATTATATTGCCTACTCGGTTTGCAGGCGAAAATAATATTGCAATTAATGTGTAGAATTTAATGAATAAAGGAGATATATTTATGGCACAGAAGGGTGATTTGCTGTCGGTAAGACAGGACATTCGAGTAGTTGATGCAACAATCCGTGACGGCGGACTTTGCAATGATTTCAGATTTGACGACAAGTTTATCAAGGATTTGTACGAGGCTAACGTAAAAGCCGGAGTTGACTATATGGAGTTCGGTTACAAGGCTTCTAAAGAGATTTTTGATGAGAAGGATTTCGGCAAGTGGAAGTTCTGTAGCGATGCTGACATAAGAAAAATTGTCGGCGATAATAAAACAAAGCTGAAAATTGCAGTTATGGCTGATGTAGGCAGAACTGATTTTGAAAAGGACATTATTCCCAAAAAGGACAGTCCGATTGACCTTATCAGAATTGCAACCTACATTAACACCATTCCTGCCGCTATTGAGATGATTGAGGACTGCGCTAAAAAGGGTTACGAAACAACAATCAACATTATGGCTGTTTCAAAGGCGAAAACAGAGGACATTGTTACTGCGCTTGAAATTCTCGGACAGAGCCCTGTAAATGCGTTCTACATTGTTGACAGCTACGGAGCACTCTATCCCGAAGAGTCAAGAAAGCTTGCAGACCTTTACTGCTCAATTGCCGATAAGCACAACAAGGCTGTAGGAATTCACGCACACAACAATCAGCAGCTTGCATTTGCAAACACAATTGAAGCTATGACGCAGGGCGTAAGCTACCTTGACGCTACTGTTGACGGAATGGGCAGAGGTGCAGGTAACTGCTCGCTGGAGCTTTTGCTTGGTTTTCTTAAAAATCCTAAATACAAGGTTAATCCGATTCTTAAAATTATTGAGGAGCATACTAACCAACTCAAAAAAAACGGTGTAAAATGGGGATATGACATTCCCTATATGCTCACAGGCCAGTTCAACACTCATCCGCGTCCTGCCATTTCATTCGTAAAGGATGACAGGAAGGATTACTCACGTTTCAGCAACGAGCTTTTTGATATTATCAATTCATAATTTTATGTTGATATATAGGTAACGTTGCATTTAAAGTCGTAGGGACACGGCGGAGTGTCTACGCTGGCAAATCGAGTGTAAAAGTCGGTTTATTTGGATAAAACGGTTGCCCGAATTATAAATTGATGTATAGATAACGTTTCGGGACGTCAAGGATGCCGTCCCCTACGGTTTTGGTTCAGACGTATAATATAAATTAAAAAAATAAAGGTGAGTTGTATCTTGCGGTAGAGTGCCTCGACGGGCAAATTTTAAAAATGTATTACTAAACGTCAGATTTATTTTCTAACAGGATAACGTGAGTTGTATCCTGCGTTAGAGTCAGAAAAATGTCTGACTCCCGAGATACCGAGGTTTAGCTTATCACCGATTTATATAACGTTTAAAAAAAGGAGAAGAAATATGGCATTTGACAGACTTATTGAAAAAATCGTAAAAATGCAGAATCCCACTGTTGCAGGTCTTGACCCAAAGCTTGACTATGTTCCTGCTTCAATTAAGGAGGCTTGCTTTGCAAAATACGGAAAAAATCTTGACGGAGCGGCTGCGGCACTCTTTGAGTTCAACAAGGCGCTCATTGACTCGCTTTGCGATATTGTTCCGGCAATTAAACCGCAGGCTGCATATTATGAAATGTACGGCTGGCAGGGCGTAAAGGCGCTTTGCGATACAATTGCATATGCAAAGTCAAAGGGAATGTTCGTAATTACGGACGGCAAGCGCAACGACATAGGCACAACTATGGAGGCTTATGCAACGGCTCACCTTGGCACAACAGATGTTGCCGGCGAGCAGATTGACGCTTTCGGTGCTGACGCACTCACGGTAAACGGTTACCTCGGAACAGACGGTATAAAACCGCTTGCAGGCATTTGCAGTGAAAAGGATAAGGGCATTTTTGTGCTTGTAAAAACATCCAACCCAAGCTCGGGCGAGCTTCAGGATATGAAGCTTGATACAGACGAAACTGTTTACGAGCATATGGGCAGAATGTGCGAGAGCTGGGGCAAAGAGCTTTTGGGCAAATACGGCTACTCGGCTGTCGGAGCAGTTGTCGGCGCAACATATCCCGAACAGCTTAAAGAGATGAGAGCAAAGCTTCCTCATACATTCTTCCTTGTTCCCGGCTACGGCGCACAGGGCGGCGGTGCAGAGGACGTTAAGAATGCGTTTGACGAAAACGGTCTTGGCGCAATCATCAACTCAAGCCGCGGCATTATGTGCGCATGGAAAAAACAGAATCTTACAGAAGCGGATTTTGCACAGGCTGCAAGAAATGAAGCTGTAAGAATGAGAGATGAAATCATAAGCACAATCGGTAAAATTACTGTTTGATTTTTGAATTTTTCTATGTACAAATTTGACTAAATTGTTGACTTTGTTAAAATATAGGCGTATAATTTAAATGTTAAACTATAGGCATTGCTGCATATAAAATGCAGCTGCCAAAAATATTTTAAAATTCTTTAAATAAATAAAGGGAGATTTTAGACATGGCAAGAGTTTATAATTTTTCTGCAGGCCCGTCAATGTTACCTGAGTCTGTACTTAAAAAAGCTGCGGCTGAAATGCTTGATTACGAGGGTAGCGGTCAGAGCGTAATGGAGATGTCGCACCGCAGTAAAACTTATGATAAAATCATTAAGGACGCTGAAGCTTTGGTTCGTGAGATTATGAACGTTCCCGATAACTACAAGGTTCTTTTCCTTCAGGGCGGCGGTTCAACTCAGTTTGCAATGGTTGCAATGAACCTTATGAACAAGAACAACAAGGCTGACTACATTATCACAGGTCAGTGGGCTAAAAAGGCTTACAAGGAAGCTGCTCGCTACGGCGACGTTAAGGCAGTTGCTTCTTCCGAAGACAAGACTTTTTCTTACATTCCCAAGACTGACAAATCTATGTTCCGTGAGGATGCAGACTATGTATATATCTGCCTTAACAACACAATTTACGGAACCGTTTTCCACGAGCTTCCCGATACAGGCGACATTCCGCTTGTTGCAGATATTTCGTCCTGCATTATGTCAGAGCCTCTTGACGTTTCAAAGTTTGGTTTGCTCTTTGCAGGTGCTCAGAAGAATCTTGCAGGCGCAGGTGTTACAATTGTTATCGTTCGTGAGGACTTAATCGGCAACGCTATGGATATTACTCCTACAATGCTCAACTACAAAACTCACGCTGATGCTGATTCACTTTTCAACACTCCGCCTTGTTACACAATTTACATAGCTAAGCTTGTTATGGATTGGATTAAGGACGAAATCGGCGGACTTGATAATATGAAGGTTCGCAACGAAAAGAAAGCAAAGCTTCTTTATGATTTCCTTGACAGTTCAGATATGTTTAAGGGTACTGTTGTTGCTGAGGACCGTTCGCTTATGAATGTTCCGTTTGTTACAGGCGACGCTGATTTAGACGCTAAGTTTGTTAAGGAAGCAAGCGAAGCTGGTTTTGTTAACATCAAAGGCCACCGTTCAGTCGGCGGTATGAGAGCTTCAATCTACAACGCTATGCCTTATGAGGGCGTTGAAAAGCTTGTTGAGTTTATGAAAAAATTTGAAGCTGAAAATAAATAATTAATTTTATTTGCAGGGCAGGAGTTAGCTCTTGCCCTGACATATATTAAAAAGGATTGATGACAATGTTTAATATTCTGACATTAAATAAAATTTCAAGCGTCGGCACAAGCCGCCTTGGCGAGAATTACACCTACGGCGACGACGTTCAGAATCCCGATGCAGTGCTTGTAAGAAGTGCTTCAATGCACGAAATGGAGTTTGACAGCAACCTCCTTGCAATTGCAAGAGCAGGTGCAGGTACAAACAACATCCCTAAGGACAAATGCTCCGAGCAGGGCATTGTTGTTTTCAACACTCCCGGCGCTAACGCAAACGCAGTTAAGGAGCTTGTTGTAGCAGGTATGTTGCTATCTTCAAGAAAGATTACAGAGGGTATCGACTGGGCTAAAACACTCAAAGGCAACGGCGACGCTGTCGGCAAAATGGTAGAAAAGGGTAAGAGCCAGTTTGTTGGTCCGGAGCTCAAAGGCAAAACTCTTGGTGTAATCGGTCTTGGCGCAATCGGTATTCTCGTTGCTAACTGTGCAGTTGCTCTCGGTATGAAGGTTGTCGGTTTTGACCCGTTTATGTCCGTTCCGAACGCTTTAAGACTTGACCCCGCTGTTAAGCTTATGAAGAGCAACGAGGAGGTTATGGTAAACTGTGATTACCTCACAATCCATGTTCCTCTTACTGCCGATACAAAGGACCTTGTTGATGCTGATATGATTGCAAAGATGAAAGACGGCGTTCGCATTCTTAACTTCAGCCGTGACGGTCTTGTAAATTCAACAGCAGTTCTTGAAGCAATCAAGAGCGGCAAGGTTGCAAAGTATGTTACTGACTTTGGCACAGACGATATTCTCGGTGAAGAGAACGTAATCTGTATGCCTCACCTTGGCGCATCAACACCAGAAAGTGAAGAAAATTGCGCTGTTATGGCTTGCGACCAGGTTATGGAGTACCTCGAAAACGGTAATATCATCAACTCTGTAAACTATCCTGCAATTTCACTTGCAAGAACAAGTGAAGGCGACACGCGTTTCTGTGTAATGCACAAGAATGTTCCCGAGCTTCTCAAGAAAGTTCTTTCAGAGTTAAGCGGCAACGTTGAAAATATGCTTTCAAAGAGCAGAGGCGATTATGCTTACACAATTATTGACGTTGCAGGCGCAGACAAGGCTGACGCTGACAAGATTGCAGCTGTTGACGGCGTTATCAGAGTAAGAGTTATCTGATTTTACGACTTGATGAAAATTGAATAATAATATAAAAGAACGGCGGCTTCATTGTGAAGCCGCCGTTTTTTAGCAAATTTAATCTTTATATATGTTGTTTTGCAAAAAGTATATGTATGCTTCTTTTATCGTTTCATATTTTTCTTCATCCGTTGAGGTATAATCCCAGTCTGTGCAGTTTAAAACAGTTTGCATTACACAAATCAGTTTTTTCATTTTGGTTTTGCCTCCCCACAGCCACAGGTTCCTACATAGTTTTGGTTTACCTTGCCGCATTTTTGGCAGGTCCATGAATTAGTATCATTATTTTTTTCTGCACTATTATGTAAATAAGTATTGCAGTTATAACAGTAGTTATTTTTACTGCTGTTTATTTCACCACAATTTGGGCAGTCTACAAAGGCAGAGTATTCATAATTTTCAGCCTTATAACTGCCATTAAACTTACTTAAGGCAGTTATTTGATGTAGTGCTCCATATGTGTCATTTATTGCACAACGATAATTATTTCCGCCGGATTCAACTATAATACTGTTTCCTTTTTGTGTTACATTTGTAATTTGGTCAGCAGGTATTGTGAATGATTGTGTAGCAAAATAAAATGCTTTGCCTGCTGTTCCATATACTCCGTTTTCTGTTATACAAATAAATGATTTTTTTAATGCCGGAACTTTAACCAGAACAACTATTGCTAAAATAAATGATAATATACCAAGCAAGAGAAAAATGGTTTTCATTCTTTGTTCTGAAGTATAGTAACTTGTTTTCCATATAGATGATTTCATAGGCGACAGATAATTACTAATTAAAATTCCGGATGTAAATGCCAGCAATAAAAAGCTTATTATTTGTGCCGCTATCGTAGATTTTCTATAGTCGTATCTATACTTAACATTACTTCTTCGAACATCTTCAACACTAATACTCATTTCAGTTTCCTCCTAAGTTTGTATTATATCATTTTAAATCTAATCATATGGTGTTCAAGCATTTTTGCGAGGTTGTCAAAGTAGCAGCCTGTAACGCTTAAAGAAAGGAACAGCAGAACTCCAATAGATATATATATTGCGGAAACTGCTATTGCTCCTCCTGTTCCGAGTACACTCGAAACAGGATTGAACATAAATATTGTTAAAGCGATAATAGCTATTGCGGAAATGATTGCAATTACAAAAAGAAATGCGCAATATCCACGAAGAAGATTGGGTTTGTTTTCCTTAAGACTTTCCTTTGTTGCCGAGTCAACTTCTTTTTGATTGACAATTGTGAGTAAATCAGCGAATGCCTTGTACTTTGCATAATAAACTATGTAGGTCAGGACAAGTGAAAGCAAAGAAATTGCGATGGGTATAACAGGTAAGCAAATGAATGCCTGTTTTTCGATAGAGGCACTGATTATTGTTGCTATTATTACGATTGCTTGTAAAAATAACGTGATATAGAAAATAACAGAACCGTAGCTTTTATAGAATTTTGCAGGGAGCACAAATGGCTTCTTTTCAAAAGGATACATCGAATTGCTGCTTTCGTATTCTATCATTTCTGCAAAGGTGAACATTGAGGAAAATTCAATGTAGCTGAAAAATAATGATAGTAAAGAAACGATTACCAATAAAACCATTATTGTGGATGATAAACCGTTAAAAAACGGAAAGTATCTTGACAGCATACTTGTGAATGAAAATCCCGAAACGATACTGCCGATAAATCCTAAAGCGGCAAATACAATAACGATGATTGAATAAACCTTGTAAATAATTGGTCTTGTGTACATACAGATTCTCCTTAAAATAATTTGTAAACAAATACAGATAATTTATCGATATTTGTTTGTTTATGTATATATTATATATTCAATTACAAATATTGTCAATATAAAAATACAAATATAATGTGTTTTTACTTAAAATAATCCAACTATAATAGTAGTTGGAGGTTGACTGTATGGATTTATATTGTTTGGGGAACAGAATAAGAAAAACCCGTATGAACTGTGGTATTACGCAGGAAAAGCTTGCGGAAATGGTTGATATATCCACTAATTTTATGAGTTTGATTGAAAACGGCAGGAATATGAGCGTTGAAACGCTTGTAAAGATTGCCGATGCGTTAGGTGTTACGGTTGACTATCTTTTGAGCGACACGATGGATTTGCAGAGCGACAAGATTATGACTCAGATTGCGCAGAACTTATCGTCGTTGAGCGATGATGAAAAATTATTTTTTCTCAACGTCATAAAACAGTATAAGAATATAGAAAAATAACGGCAGTTTCGATTTGAAACTGCCGTTTTGATAGTTTTTTGAGTCATTATATAGGTATATTTTTTATTGTAGCGGCGAACTAAGTTCGCCATAATGAATAAATTGTGAAGCAATTTATTCATAGGGATGTCAGGATGCCGTCCCTTGCGGGTTTAATACAAACGTTTCCGCTATAATCGTAGGGACACGGCGTGCCGTGTCCCTACATCATTAATTAAAATAAAATTTTATTTATTTTTTATTCTGAATGTACTCGTCAATTGCGGCTGCGGCTGTTTTGCCTGCGCCCATTGCGAGGATTACGGTAGCGGCTCCTGTTACTGCGTCACCGCCTGCGTAAACGCCCTCGCGTGAGGTAAGACCGTTTTCGTCAGCGATAATGCCGCCCCACTTCTGAGTGTCAAGTCCCTTTGTTGTTGATTTGATGAGCGGGTTGGGCGATGTGCCGATTGAGATGATAACTGCGTCAACGTCAAGCACAAATTCGCTGCCCTCAACGGGAACAGGTCTTCTTCTGCCGCTTGCGTCAGGTTCGCCAAGTTCCATCTTGATGCATTTCATACCCGTTACAAATTCGTCCTCGTTGCCGATGATTTCAACGGGATTGTTGAGAAGCTTGAAGATGATTCCCTCTTCCTTAGCGTGTTCTACTTCTTCCTTACGTGCAGGAAGCTCTTCTTCACTTCTTCTGTATACAATGTAAACCTCGTCGGCACCCAGACGCTTTGCACAACGTGCTGCGTCCATAGCAACGTTACCGCCGCCGACTACTGCAACCTTTTTAGCGTGCATAATCGGTGTTGTCGGGTCGTCCTTGTAAGCCTTCATAAGGTTTGTTCTTGTGAGAAATTCATTTGCCGAGTAAACGCCACAGAGGTTTTCACCTGGGATATTCATAAATCTGGGAAGTCCTGCGCCCGAGCCGATGAACACAGACTCAAAGCCGTATTCGTCCATAAGCTCGTCAATGGAGATTACTCTGCCGATTACCATATTTGTTTCTACCTTAACGCCGAGCTGTTTAAGAGTGTCAACCTCTTTCTGAACAATCGACTTGGGCAGTCTGAATTCGGGAATACCGTAAACAAGCACACCGCCGGCAAGGTGAAGAGCCTCGAATACAGTTACGTCATAACCTTTCTTGGCAAGGTCGCCTGCACAGGTAAGACCTGCGGGGCCTGAACCGATAACGGCTACCTTGTGACCATTTGATTCGGGCTTTTTAACTACAGCGTCGGTCTGAGCATTGTGCCAGTCGGCAACAAAGCGCTCAAGTCTGCCGATACCTACCGGCTCGGTCTTAATGCCTCTTACGCACTTTGACTCACACTGAGTTTCCTGAGGGCAAACACGACCGCATACAGCAGGAAGCGAGCTTGACTCGGAAATTACATCGTATGCTGCTGCAAAATTGCCGTTTGCAACCTCCTTGATAAAGTCGGGAATTGCAATATGTACGGGACAGCCTGAAACGCAGGGCTTTGTTTTGCAGTTGAGGCAGCGCTGAGCTTCTTCTATGGCAACCTCCTGAGTGTAGCCTGTTGCTACCTCAAGAAAGTTTTTGTTTCTTACATTGGGATCCTGGGTTGGCATTGGTGCCTTTTTGGGTGACATATTTGGCATAATTACTCAACCTCCTTTTTGAAAAGATTGCAGGTTTCTTCATATGCGTGGCGCTCAAAGGGTTTGTACATTGAGCCGCGCTTCATAGCTTCGTCAAAGTCAACCTTAAAGCCGTCAAAGTCAGGGCCGTCAACGCAGGCAAACTTTGTTTCTCCGCCGACTGTAAGACGACAGCCGCCGCACATACCTGTACCGTCAATCATAATCGGATTCATTGAAACGGTTGTGGGAATATTGTGAGGCTTTGTAGTTTTAACAACAAACTTCATCATAATAAGCGGACCGATTGTAATAACGAGGTCGTAGTTTTCGCCGTCGTTAATGAGCTTTTCAAGCGGAGCGGTAACAACGCCCTTTTCGCCGTAGGAACCGTCATCGGTCATAAGAATAAACTTGTCGGAGCAAGCCTTGAATTCGTCCTCAAGAATAACGAGGTCTTTATTTCTGAATCCAACAATTGAGTGAACCTCACAGCCGAGCTCATGGAGCTTTTCGGCAACAGGAAGTGCAATTGCACAGCCAACGCCGCCGCCGACTACGCAGACCTTTTTAAGACCGTCGGTGTGTGTAGGAACGCCGAGAGGACCTACAAAGTCGTGAATACAGTCGCCCTCTTCAAGATGATTGAGCTTTTCGGTAGTTGCACCGACAATCTGGAATATGATTCTTACTGTTCCTGCCTCTCTGTCATAACCTGCAACGGTAAGCGGAATACGCTCGCCGTTCTCATCAACTCTGAGAATGATAAACTGACCCGGCTCTGCTTTTTTGGCAATAAGCGGAGCGTCAATTTCCATTAATGTAACAGTGGGGTTAAGAACTTTTTTCTTAACTATTTTGTACATTTTCTCAATTCCTTTCATATTCATATAAGAATTTACAAAAAACAATTTAGGTGCGTAACTTTGCCTTATCAATATTAGCATAATAATTGTTTATTTTCAAGGAACTTTCTCATATTTTTTCACAAAATACAATATAAAAAATAATGGAAAATTTTAATTTATGGGAATTGCTGAAATGAGAGAGCAAAAAACGGTTCTGTAAATGCATTCAGCACTTTACAGAACCGTTTTTATTTATCCAAAATTTGTTATAAGATTAACAGAAAACTTCTGAATTGCAGTTGCATCGAGAATTGTAGTTTCACCGTCATTATTAATATCAGCTAATTTAGTGTTGAAGTCGTAAAAGCTTTCCGAATTAACCAGATATTTTTGTATTTCAGTGGCATCTGAAATATTAATGACGCCGTTTTTATCTACATCGCCTATTCTAAAGGCTGAAACTAACCGTGATACCTGATTCCCCGAATAAATCAGTTTTGCTATTGTGTCGGCTGTGAATATACCTTTGTTGTAAGCCTCAGTAAAGGACAGACATTCATTTTCGTTAATGAATAAAATCGGCAATTTAATTTCATCATCTATATAAGCATATTCGTTATTCGTTTCAAAAAGGTAACCGTCTAAATTATAGCTTAGTTCCCATGTTTGAACTACACCGTATTTTCCATAGCAAGCGTAATATCCGTTTATCTCTCCGATAAATTCTATTGATACAGGTAAATTATCATCCGGATAATAATGCGGATTGGTTTTCAGATGTTCTGTGAATTTGTCCAAACACAGTTGTTCTATTTCATTTTGTTCGTCTGTAGCTGCAGAAACAGCAAACATTGAAGAAACAAATAAAATTACAGTTAAAAATAAAGATAATAACTTTTTCATAAATTTCAACTCCTTTTTAAGATACGGAACAAGTCAAACCATAAGACGAAACTTCGCCTGAAACGGTTGAGCCTACTCTTGATATGCTAACAGTATAATTGCCTGATTCACTTGCGATAAAGGAAATATATTGTTTTGTATCAAACCAACAATCTGACACATATTCTTCACCACTTGGTGTTGTAACAGTCAAATAAAAAATATCTGATAAAGGAGAAGATATACCATTTGTTGGCTCATTACAGACTATTGTTGTAGGTTTATCCCAAGTAAGGGCAAATCTCATTAATTTTGGATTTGAACTACTTGCCTCTGCTATATTAAAAGAACAACTTCTTGATGTGCTATAACGTGTAAAAACGTTATATGAGTAACGATTGTAATCAATATATGTTTGATATGCTTTTACAACATCAATTAACCCTGCGCCGTATTCTCTTGAAAGCGCGATAGAAGATTCGTTTGAATCAGAAAGTGGTGCCATTGTAACGTCACCATAGATTCTTTTGGACGAGCTGAGTAACAGTGATTTTAGTAACATTGGTTTAGCCAACAAATCAGGACTCATTTGGCACAACTGTGCAACAGCGCCACAAACAATAGCGGATGCTGCTGAT
>CANBJR010000031.1 GCA_947369085.1 uncultured Clostridia bacterium
GAATATTGTTATAAGAGCCTGCCGAAGCGAAGATATTTTGCAGATGAACCGTGTGTGGAACGAAGTTGTTAAGGACGGAATTGCATTTCCGCAGACAGAAGTCCTTGACAAAACTAATGGCGAAAAGTTTTTCGCTTCGCAAAGCTACTGCGGTGTTGCAGAAAATACCGAAAACGGTGAAATAGTAGGGCTGTATATTCTGCATCCCAACAACATCGGCAGATGCGGTCATATTTCAAATGCAAGCTATGCTGTCTGTTCTTCATCAAGAGGAAATGGTATAGGCGAAATGCTTGTGAAAGACTGTCTTGTGCAGGCTAAAAACTGCGGTTTTAAGATTTTGCAGTTTAATGCAGTAGTTAAGACCAACACTGCGGCTCGGCGGCTCTATGAAAAGCTTGGCTTTGTTCAGCTCGGAACAATTCCGCAGGGTTTTCTTATGAAAGACGGAAGTTATGAGGACATATGTCCGTATTATCATATGATTTAGGAGAAAGATTATGATTATTGATTTTAATAATGAAAAAGCAACAGTAATTCCTAATTTCAAGGGCGGAGAAAAATCCATTTCAGCAAAAATGCGCTTTGACGGTGTAAACCGAATTTTGCACGGTGTGCTTGAAAGCGGAGCGACGATCGGACTGCATACTCACGAAACAAACAGTGAGATTATTTACTTTTTAAGCGGTAGGGGAAAGGTCCTTTATGACGGCGAATACGAAGCCGTTGAGCAGGGAATGTGCCACTACTGCCCCAAGGGCCATTCTCACAGCCTTATCAACGACAGTGACAGCGACCTTGTGTTTTTTGCTGTTGTGCCTGAGCAATAGGATGTTTATCTTCTGACAGCACTGCCATTCTTGCAAAGCAGAAGGTTTTGTGTTAATATATAATATAATATAAACATTATTTTGGGGGAGAAAAATGCCTTCTTTTACAAAATACGCAATTAAGATTTCTTTTTTGAAACTTCTGAATAAAAAACCGCTGAATAAAATTACGGTTAAGGATATTGTTGAGGACTGCGAAATTAATCGCAACTCTTTTTACTATCATTTTAGTGACATTCCGTCACTTATTGAGGAGATTTTTACCGAAGAGGCGGATAAGCTCATTCAGTCGCAGACAGAGTCGGATACAATTTTTGACTGTCTGCTGTCGGCAATTGACTTTGCGCTGGAAAACAAAACTGCTATGATGCACATTTATAATTCGGCAAACAGAGAATTGTTTGAGCGGTATCTAAACCGTGTAACTCAGCATGCAGTTTCAAAATACATAGACGCCGTTTCGGGAAACTATAAAATTAGCGAAGATGATAAAGAAGTTATTGTAATGTATTACAAGAGTCTGCTTATCGGCTTTGTTATTGACTGGCTTGGCGGCGGAATGAAGTATGATTTGACAATTAAACTGCGCAGAATTTGTGAGCTTTTTGACGGCTCAATGGAAAATGCGTTTAGGATCAGCTCAAAAAATGAATAATACGTTTATTAAACAGACATTTCAAGTTGAATGTTTGTTCTTTTAGACAAAATTGCTTTCGTGCCTAAAAACAAGGCACGATTTTTTTTATGCCTATTTTATTTTGCCTGCTATATTAATAGAATATTAATGCCGGTTTAAAACAAGAAAATACAGTTAAGGAGTAATTGAAGATGAAATTTGGAAAAGCGGTTGTAAAAAGCCGCATAGCAATCCTGATTGTCGCAATTGTGCTGCTCGTTCCATCGGCGCTCGGAATGATATTCACACGCGTCAATTATGATATGCTCAATTATCTTCCCGACAGTCTTGACACTATAAAGGGACAGGATTACCTTCTTGAAGATTTTGACAAGGGTGCGTTTTCGTTTCTGATTTTTGAGGATATGAACGAGAAAGACATCGTCAGAACTGAAGAAAAAATTAAGGAAATTGACCATGTAGCTACCGTACTCTGGTATGACGACATCGCTGATATGTCAATTCCTATGGAGGTGCTTCCCGACAAAATCTATGATGCGTTCAATTCAGGCAGTTCAACGCTTATGGCGGTGTTCTTTGACACCTCCAGCTCGGCTGACGAAACTATGGACGCTATAACGCAAATCAGAGCTGTTGCAGGAGAGCAATGCTTTGTTTCGGGCATATCGGCAATGGTTACCGATTTGAGAAATTTGTGTGAAGAACAGGAAGCAATCTACGTTGCAATCGCAGTAATTCTTGCCGTTGTTTCAATGATGATATTTATGGATAACTGGATTATTCCGTTTGTTTTTCTTGCAAGCATCGGAATGGCAATACTTATGAACCTCGGTTCAAACTACTTTCTCGGCGAAATCTCATATATCACAAAAGCGCTGTCTGCCATTCTTCAGCTTGCCGTAACAATGGATTATTCAATCTTTTTGTGGCACAGCTACGGTGAACAAAAGAAGATTTACAGCGACCACAAAACAGCAATGGCTGTTGCAATCAAGGAAACAACACGTTCCGTACTCGGAAGCTCAATAACAACAGTAGCAGGCTTTATCGCACTATGCTTTATGACCTTTACGCTCGGACGTGACCTCGGAATTGTTATGGCTAAGGGTGTAATCTTCGGCGTAATCGGCTGTGTAACAATTCTTCCGTCACTCATTCTCGTACTCGACAAGCCGCTTGAAAAAACAATGCACAGGTCGCTGATTCCGTCAACGAAAAAGCTTGCAAAAGGTATAATTAAAATTTTCCCGGTTTTTCTTATTCTGTTTGCAATGATAGTTTATCCGTCGTACTACGGTTACAGCGGCACAAACAACGAAGTTTACTACGATTTGTCAAAAAGCCTGCCTGAGGATATGTCAAACGTAATTGCAAACACAAAGCTAAAAGAGGAGTTTGGCGTAGGGACTACCCATATGGTGCTGACTGACTCAAATTTACCTGCAAAGCAGGTGCGCAAAATGACCGAAGAAATGGAGAAAGTAGATGGTGTAAAATACGTTCTCGGACTTAAAAGCGTAGTTGGTTCGCTTGTTCCCGAGGAAATTCTTCCCGAATCTGTTACAAGTATTCTTAAAAGCGACAATTGGGAGCTTATGCTGATAAATTCGGAATATCAGACCGCTTCCGATGAGGTAAGCGAGCAGATTGAACAGCTTAACAACATAATCAGAAAATATGACGATGAAGGTTTGCTGATTGGCGAGGCGGCTTGCACCGATGATCTCATTGATATTACATCGGTTGATTTTCAGGTTGTAAATATGATTTCGATTATCGCTATCTTTTTAATCATTGCAGCGGTTGAAAAAAGCGTAAGTCTGCCGGTAATCCTTGTTGCGGTAATTGAACTTGCAATATTTATCAACCTCGGTATGCCGCACTATATGGGCGAATCGCTTCCGTTTATCGCACCGATATGCATAAGTACAATTCAGCTCGGCGCAACGGTTGACTATGCAATACTTATGACAACACGATATAAAAAGGAGCGCTCGCTCGGCAACGACAAAAAGACTGCGGTCACTACTGCGCTTGAAACCTCGATTCCGTCAATTATTGTCAGCGCAATGGGATTGTTTGCCGCAACAGTCGGCGTTGCAATATACTCTGACGTAGATATGATAGGTTCGCTTTGTGCACTTATGGCAAGGGGCGCAATAATCAGCGCTCTTTGTGTAATTCTTATTCTGCCTGCAATGTTTATGTTGTTTGATAAGGTTATCGGAGTAACAACATTGGGCTTTAAGCCAAAGACAAAAAATACGGAGGTAACTGTAAATGAGTAACTTAAAAAAATATATGCCAAAGGTGATTTCCGGCGTTCTAAGCCTTACAATTCTTTGCAGTACAGTAGGCTTTGCGTCATACTCGGCAGGTGCAAAAAGCACGGGTGCTGAAACAACGAATAAAAATACTTCAAACACTTCTTCAACCGTAAAATCGGTTTCGGATGACAGCACAAAAAAACTCTCAAAGAATGAAACGGTTTACGTAATTGCAAATGCCGACGGCTCAGCAAAAAAGATAATTGTGAGCGACTGGATAAAAAACACAGCAAAGGCAAAGAGTTTTGAGGATATTTCAAACCTTGATGATATTGAAAATGTCAAGGGTGACGAAACCTACACGGTAAATGAAAACAATATGTACGAGTGGAGTGCAGACGGCAATGACATCTGCTATCAGGGCACGGGAAAATCAGAACTGCCTGTCGGACTTTCGGTAAGCTATACGCTTGACGGCAAGAGAATTTCGGCAGATAAGCTTGCAGGTCAGAGCGGCAAGGTGAAAATTCGCTTTGACTACACTAACAGAGAGTCAGAGAAAATAAAAATTGACGGCAAGGAAGAAGAAATCTACGTTCCGTTTGTGATGCTTACGGGTATGATGTTCGACAATGATGTATTCAGAAACGTTGAGGTTTCAAACGGCAAGGTTATCAACGACGGAAACCACACTTACGTTGCAGGCTTTGCACTTCCGAAAATGCAGTCAAACCTTAATATAGACAGCAAGAATTTTAAAATTCCCGATTATGTTGAAATATCCGCAGATGTAAAGAAATTTGAACTTGCAACAACCCTTACGCTTGCCGCAAACGATATGTTCAGCAATATTGACTTTTCAAAGGTTGACGATAAGCTTGACTCGCTGTCCGACTCACTTGATGAACTGACTGACGCAGCTAATCAGCTTATTGACGGCTCGTCACAGTTATATGACGGACTTAAAACTCTGCTTGATAAATCGGGTGAACTGATTGAGGGTGTTGAACAGCTTTACGACGGCGCAGAAAAAATCAGCAGCGGCGCGCAAGAACTTGACAACGGTGCAGGCGCACTTGCAAGCGGTGCAAAAGACCTTGACAACGGTGTGAGAACACTTAAGGACGGCGCAAATTCGCTTGACAGCGGAGTTAGCTCTCTTAACGATGGCGCAGTAAGTCTTGATTCGGGTGTTTCGCAGCTGCAGGGCTATGTTGCAACTCTTGCATCGGGACTTAATACTATATCAGACAACAGCGGTTCGCTCAACTTGGGCGCTGAGCAGGTGTTTGATACACTGCTTTCAACAGCAGATGCTCAGATTGCCGCAGCAGGACTTCAGGCTGATAAGCTGACAATTTCAAACTACGCTCAGGTGCTTGATAAGCTCATCGGCTCGTTAAGCGAGGAGAGCGTGAAAACTCTTGCATACAATACTGCGCTTGAAACCGTGACCGCTTCGGTAAACAGCCAAAAGGACGTAATCAGAGAGGCTGTTGAGTCAACAGTCAGAAAGCAGGTTACTGAGGGTGTTTTAGCATCGGCAGGTTATTCAATGACCGCCGAACAGTACGATTCTGCCGTAGCGTCGGGACAGATTCCCGATGAGGTGCAGGTAAAGATTAACACCGCAGTATCAACGCAGATGAGCTCATCTTCAATTCAGGCAACAATTGACAGCAACACACAAAGTCAGATTCAGTCGCTTATTGATACAAATATGCAGAGCAACGAAGTGCAAAGTCAGATAAATCTTACTGTTGAAAAAGCAAGCGCAGGCAAGAGGTCGCTTTCTGCCCTTAAAGAACAGCTTGACGGCTACAATAAATTTTATCAGGGAGTGCTCACTTACACTGACGGCGTTGACAAGGCTAACGCAGGTGCTAAGCAAATTCTCGGCGGAACATACGCTTTAAAGGACGGTTCAGGTGCTCTGAAAAACGGAGCAGGACAGCTAAAGAGCGGTTCAGGTACTCTCAAGGACGGTACTAAAACTTTAAAGGACGGTTCAAGCTCTCTTAAAAGCGGTGCACAGTCGCTCAAAAACGGAACAAACGAGCTTAACAGCGGAGCCAAAACTCTTGCTGAGGGTGTTGCTTCACTTAAAGAGGGAAGCAGTGCTCTTGTAAGCGGAGTAAAACAGCTTACAGACGGCTCAATGTCGCTTAATGACGGGCTTAAAAAATTCAAGAAAGATGGTATTGACGTGCTTGTTGAAGCAGCAGACGGAGATGTAAAAGGGCTTGTAAACAGGCTCAAGGCTGTTTCAAAAGTTTCATCACACTACAAGACTTACAGCGGAATTTCCGGCAGTATGAACGGCAAGGTTGATTTTATTTACAAGACTGAATCCATTGTAAAATAATTTTTCAATTTGCGCATAAATTTATTGAAAAAAATTTTACAATATGATATACTTCTGTTTCAGATAAACGGAGGTGTATATAAATGGAAAAGTTTGTTCCATACGAAAAGCTTTCAAAGGCAAAAAAGCGTGAGCTTGATCGTAAAAAGCGCATAACATGGGGAAATGTAAATCCCGTAACAAGGAAAGTTGAAAACAAAAAACATTACAAAAGAAAGTCCCGAAACTTTACTGATTATTCAGACGGTTTCGGGATTTTATTTTTATGACATATTTAAAATTCACGCTTGAGAAAGCTCTGCATATTATATGATATAAACTTGATTAAAACCATACGGCGAAATGATTTATGCCGTTACAACGAATATTTCGGGTGTTTTTATATGAAAAAAAGCGATATAAAAGCGTTTGGTATAGTAGGCGGAGATAAACGTCAGCTTTTTCTTGCAAAATCAATTTCAGACAGCTGTTGTGATGTGATTTTAGGCGGTTTTGATAAGCTTTCGGGTATGGGCGCACTCACTCTTGCTGATGTTCATACTACGATTTTTGAAAGCGACGCTGTGATTTTTCCTCTTCCGTCTGTTCGTGCAGACCGCAGTATAAATACTCCGTTTTCAGAAAGAAATGTAATTCTTACCGATGAAGAAACCGATGAACTAATGAAAAAGCCTGTTTTTGTTTCAATGAGCGACAAATTTATCAAGGCTTATCCAAAATTAAAAAATGCTCGTATTTTTGACTATGCCGCAAAAGACGAATTTGCAATTCTTAACGCATTGCCAACAGCCGAGGGGGCAATTGAATGTGCAATGAATAAATTTGAAGGTACAATTTCGGGCAGTAAATGCCTTATAGTAGGGTATGGCAGAATAGGAAAAATCCTTGCAAAGAGCCTTCGTTCGCTTGAAGCGGATGTAACCGTATGCGCCCGCAGCGAAAGTGATTTTGCATATATCTCGGCACTCGGTTACAAAAGCCGAGACACAAGAAAGCTTAAAAGCATAAGAGGTTATGACATTGTGTTCAACACAGTGCCGTCATTAATTTTTGACAAAGACTTGCTTATGAATACCGATAGAAATACACTGATAATCGACCTTGCCTCAGCTCCGGGAGGAGTTGACTTTGAGGCGGCGCACAAATTCAGGCTTGATGCGGTAAGAGCCTTGTCGCTTCCCGGAAAATGTGCGCCAAAAACCGCAGGAGAAATAATAAAAACAACAATTTTCAATATTATAGAGGAGGTTTACAGGTGACAAAAGCAACCATAGGTTTTGCAATGTGCGGTTCCTTTTGCACCTTTTCAAAAGCCTTTTTGCAGATGCAGAGGTTAGTTGACTCAGGCTGCAAGGTGATACCGATTATGTCGCAAAACGCTTACTCAACCGACACACGCTTCGGAAAGGCAGAGGAAATGGTAAAAAAAGCAGAAGAAATTACAGGGGAAAAGGTGTTGCATACTTCGGTTCAGACAGAACCGCTCGGACCAAAAAAAATGTGCGACTTGCTAGTCATTGCACCCTGCACGGGAAACACACTTGCAAAGCTTTCGCTTGGAGTTACCGACACATCGGTGACAATGGCGGCAAAATCACATTTAAGAATACTTCGTCCTGTACTGCTGTGCGTAGCAACAAACGACGCACTCGGTGCATCTGCTCAGAACATCGGCAGGTTAATGAACACAAAGAATATATTTTTCGTGCCGATGAAGCAGGATGACTGTGTTAAGAAGCCAAATTCGCTCGTAGCAGATTTTGACAAATTGCCGATTTGTGCAGAATATGCGCTCAGATATGAGCAATATATGCCCGCTTACGAATGAAAATATATTACAATAATCAGAGCAGTAAAAGTAATTTCGACTTACAATTACTGCTCATTATTTTTAAAATCGTTTGATTAGTGATAAGTATCTAAATAATTGTAATTACTTGTGCAACTATACAAAGTATTGCAAATGCTATTGACATTCACATAAAAAAAGACTATTATAATAGTAAATAATTATTTAAGGTGTGGTATTATGAAATCAAAATTTAATATGAAAAGTATAATAATCGCTGCATTTTTGTCAGTGCTTTTGATTGCCTTGTCCTGCTTTTCAACTGTTTCTGCTGTTTCTGCTGCAAAACAGAATTTATCAAATGCAATTGATGATTATTATGGATACATAAGTGTATTAGGCAGACCGTTTTCAACGAGTGAAGCTTCAAATATCAGGCTTAATGATGCTTACAATGCTGCTAAAGAAGCTTTTCACTCTAAAACAGCTACAGATGAAGAAATGCAGGAAAAAGCTGATAATTTGTTATATGCTTTGGATAATATGTATATTGATTCAAAATGGGCAAAGGAAACGTACACTCTTTGCTTAGAGGAGTCGAATGAAAGCGGCTTATATAGTGACGAATTATGGCTGATGTTTGAAACAGAGCTTGAGGAACTGAATTCAGCCTTGACGTCAATGGACGAAAAGCGCATTAACGAAGAGTATTACAAGGTTATTGATATATATAATGAAATGTGTTTTTCCTATAGTGCTATTGGTGACGTAGACGGCAACGGAATTGTTAATATTGCTGACGTTACTTTGATTCAAAAATATCTTTCAGGTGATGCAACTCTTTGCGGTGTTCAACTATATGCAGGCTCTGTAAATTGTTCTAGCAATGAAATATCTGTGAATAGTGCTACATGTTTACAAAAACATCTGTCGGACGATAGCTATTCTATTGACACAGATAATGTAAGTAATGGATACAATTTAATTATTACACCATATGACGGCGCAACTGGAAAAAGAATGCAGACTTATAGAAGTTTAATTAATTAAGTATAGGAATTTTATAAATGAGGTATGGGTATGAAAAAAATAATTTCATTAATTATTATTGTAGTAATCACTTTTAGTTTTTTTCTATAAACTGTTATGCATCTGAAGAAGAAAGCAGTATAGCGCCTATTACAGCAAATAATCTGTTAGTAAATGATGGAATTGATCATTTAGTGGTGAATGATAATACGAATAATGATAACTTGCTTGCATATGGAGCAAGTTATATTCCTGATGATTACATATTAACTGATGTAAAATTACAAGAACAACAAACCTGCTGGCTTTATTCAGCTATGGCTTGTGCAGAAATCTTATATGCTAAAAAATACGGTGTCAAGAATTCTTTTTCTGAAAATCATGCTCTTAATGTATTAACTGATGATTTGAAAGTGATGAATGGTTATGAATTAGATACCGAAATTGCCGGTTTTAATAGTATTAAAAGAGAAGAAGGCGGTAACTTTGAAGTTGCTATGCAATATATGACTAACTGGAATAATCCTATAATCAGCAGTAATTTGATTTCTTGGAATTCAATGATTGACAGTAATTTGCAAGACAATAATTCAGATATTTTTAATTCATCAGCAGAATCAAGAATAAATGTAACGGATACAAAATTTATAGCTAATGATAAAGATACAATAAAGCGTAATATTGTAAATTATGGAGCAGTTTATTCTTCTATGTATTTTGACGATTCTGTATATACAGTCAATAATGGAAAATGCTATTACAACAACCTTCTTTCACCAGATTATTACCTTAATCATGCAATTACCATAGTTGGTTGGGATGATAATTACAGCAAAGATAATTTTTCTGACTTACTTTTGTATAAAAAACCAGTAACAGATGGTGCATGGTTGGTTAGAAACAGTAATGAAACTTCTGCTAATGGCGGCTATTTTTGGCTTTCTTATTGCGAAATGTCGTTGAACGCTATGGATTTTAAACCATCTGTTATACTTAATGTTGAAAATGCAAGTTCAAATAAAAAAATGTTGTCTTACGATTTTATAAAATTGAGTAGTTCGTATTTAGCTGAAGATACAGCCGCAATGGCTAATATCTATGATACTTCAGTATTAGATGAAAATCTTAAAAAAATCACGGAGGTAATGACATATTTAAAATCTGACGGCTGTCAATATAAAGTATTCATTGTTAATGCAAATAATATTAATGAATTACCAACAAATTTGGATGATTATACTACTGTAGCTGAAGGAAGTTATGCAGGTGAAGGGTATTTAACTATAAAGTTAAATAATGGTGGCTATAGTATTGAACATGGTAAAAAATATGCTATTATTATACAAACTATACCAACTGAAGAAGATAATATTACACACTATTGTTATGAAACCTCTTCTGGTTTAGGAAAATTCGAAATACATGAAAACGAAAGTTTAGTATTTCAAGAAGGATATAATAATGATAATTGGAAAGATAATTATTCTGTTAAAAATTTTAACGGTCAAAATTCGATGGGTAATTTTTGCATTCGTCCAGTTTTTGAAACAAGCATGGATGATTCAAATATCAATGTTTCCCCAGCTGTTATTTCTGACACTTCATCTGATGCAAACATAACAATAAACTCAAACAGAAATCTGTTCTGTGTTAAAACAAGCAATAGTTTAATTTTAAGAGAAGATAGAGATTATTACGATACAGAATCTGGAATCGCTATAAAACAAAGCTTTTTGCAATCATTAAATGATAGATATACAGAAATTCAATTGTTATTTAATAATAATATAGTTAAAACAGTAGTTGTTAATCCTAAGTCAATGATTACAAATGTTACAGTAACAGGAAAGCCTATAATCGGTGATACTTTAACAGCAACCTGCGTAGGTGATCCTGAAAAAGACCAATATGATGTAAATTATCAATGGCAAAGCTCGTCAAATGGACAAAATTGGTACAATATTTCAGATGCAACCTCAAATACATATACCATAACGGACAATGATATTAACCGTTTTATAAGAGTTAAAGTAACGGCAAAGCAATTTGGTAATGTTGAATATCCAACTGAAAAGTTCTCATCATCAACCGTATATAAAGTGGTGCTGTTGGGAGATATTGATTTGGATGGAACTGTAACAGTAAATGATGCAACGCTATTAAGTAAATACTTAGCAGAAATGGTAACTCTTACTGAAAGACAGTTATTGACAGCAGATGCCAATAAAGATAATCACATCAATGTAAATGATGTAAGAAGGATACAAGAAATTGCTATGGGAATGTAAATATATATTTTTACTATTGACAACTTATTTATAGTATTATATAATCTTTTATAGCAATATTTTACTCATATTACAATTATTAGCAAATGAAAGGAATGAATATATTTATGAAAAAGGTTATAGCTGTTCTATTAACTGTTGCTATGCTGGCTTCTGTATTATGCATGAATGTTTCAGCTGCAGAAACATCAGTTACAAAAGAAAAACTCCAATTATTAACCGAATATTATAGGGGTTCATCCGGTATTATGGGCATACCTATTGTACATTATCAATATAATTATGCGTGGAAGGCGGCTGAAGATGTTTTAGGAGACGAAAACTCTACCGAAGCGGACTATCAGAATGCCCTTGACGTGTTAAAAAATGATGCATTAAATAATGTATTTGTGTATTTTGATTATGCCGAAGCTACATATGAACTTGCATTACAAGAAGAAAATTACAACAACTGGTATTCGGAAGAAGATTGGACTGATTTTCAGAATAAGCTTGCTCAGTTAAAGGTTGTACTAGACGAAAATAAAGGAAATAAAGTGGAAGAATCTTTTGAGTCAGAGCTAGCAAATGCATATCGTGCTTTGATGGGCAGTTATAATAAGATGACAAACGCATACACCTTAAAAGGCGACCTGAATAAAGACGGCGAAGTAAACGTTTTAGATGTTACGCTTCTTCAAAAATATCTTGCAGGCACTGAAAACCTGACCGGCGCACAGAAAATGCTTGCCAATGCAGAAGAGTACGAAAATCCGAAAATAAAAGAGGCTACTTTAATTCAGAAGTATGCGGCAGAACAGATAAGTGAATTTACTGACTATGGTAATTTTTTTGTTGAAGATGAAAGAGTAAATTATCTTGATGAAGATTTAGTGTACGAAAGAACATTAAACTTTAACATTTGTCCCCGTAAAATAAGTTCCCAAATTTATCGTATCAGAAATGAGTACAAATACCAGACATACGATATAATATTCGGTTATTATTTATGGTGTAATCAGAACGGATATGAACCGTAATAGTAATATAATTTAACTATGAATTTATAAAAGAGCCGGCTTGTTGTCGGCTCTCTTTGTTATTGCAAAAAATTTTCTATTAGAAATTTAAAGAAAACAGTAATAATATATTGTGTTTTTGTATAATGTGTAACAAGAGTATTTATAAAACATTCACAAAATTTGTAAATTTTATGTAAAGTACTGGATTTTTTCTGAAAAAGTGTTATTATATAAGTGTAAACATTATTGTGCATTAGAATAATATTTATACGTTTGAGTGTTTACAATGCAAATACCTAAGGAGCTGATGAAATGAGCTGCAATAAAATTATCACTATTACAAGACAATTTGGTTCGGGCGGACACGAAATTGGTGAAACCCTTGCCAAAAAACTTGAAATTCCATTCTATGATAAAGAGCTTATTTCGCTTGCCGCTAAGGAAAGCGGCATCTGTCCCGAAGTGTTTGAAGAGGTTGACGAAAAGGCTACCAACAGCCTGTTGTATTCGCTGTCGGTGGGACTATATAACTACGGAAACGGTTTTTCGTCAATGGGTGATTTGCCCGTAAACGACCGCCTTTATATCTTACAGCATAAGATTATTAAAGAGCTTGCAGAGAAGGAAAATTTTGTAGTAGTCGGAAGATGCGCCGATTATGTTTTGAAGGATAATCCAAATATTGTGAAGGTATTTATTTATGCAGATATTGACAGCAGAGTAAAAAGAGCTGTTGACAGACGTGATATAGATCCTGCAAGGGCTAAACAGGCGGTTATCAAAGCAGATAAAGCAAGAGCAAATTACTACAGCTTTTATTCAGGTAAAAAATGGGGTCTGGCTGATAACTACGACCTGTGTATTAACAGCACACATATTTCAACCGATCAGGCAGTTGA
This sequence comes from uncultured Clostridia bacterium, assembly GCA_947369085.1. Lineage (GTDB taxonomy): Bacteria > Bacillota > Clostridia > Oscillospirales > Acutalibacteraceae > Ruminococcoides. Next base: position 13,106 of record CANBJR010000031.1, read on the forward strand.
GCTTATATTGAGCTATCTTAATATTCTTGACAAAAAATAACCTGCATATATGACCATTTCCTGAATATACTATAATGTTTATGAAGGAGGTGTGAATATGAAATTCATCGTTATGGATCTTGATGATTTTATCTTTGGTAACGAAGAATGGCACGAGAGTGAAAGATAATCATATTTTATAAGGAATTCTAATTTTGAAAATATAATTTGATTATTTTCATTTGACATAAAATCATACAAATATCACACAAAAAGCGGAGGACACAAGATAGTATCCTCCGTTTATTTTGTGCCCCTGAACGAAACGAGGGCTTGTGTTCAATTAACAAATTACAATTATCAATTAATAATTTTTAGTAGGTTAAACAATAATTTAGATTAGTTTGGAGTGTGGAGTTAATGGTCGGTCGAGTGCCTCGACACGCAAATTTCCGAATTTGTAATGTTGCGTGTTGTTTGGATAAGTTTATTTTCTGACCAAATTTTAATATAAAGGTAACGTTTTTTAGTGTAGCGGCGAACTGTGTTCGCCAAAATGAATAAATTGTGAAACAATTTATTCATAAGGACGTCAAGGATGCCGTCCCCTACGGCGATACAGGAAACGTTTGTTTTTAGCCGTGTCCCTACGTCAGCATTATTATAATTCCAACGCTAAATTTTCGTTTGTATTAAATCCGTAGGGAACGACCCCTGTGTCGTTCCTAACGAAAATTCATCTAACTTATATATGAACGATACAGGGATTGTTCCCTACACTTGTTTTGATAGCCTGATTAATTAATATGCGCTATGCATTATAAATTATGCATTGAAAGTCAGCTGTTGTTGCCGATAAACGAAAGCGGGTCGGCGTAGTTTCCGTTTATCTTTACGGCAATGTGAATATGATTTTTGTCGCTTGCTTCAAACGGAACCGAACCCACAGTGCCGATTTTACCGCCTGCCGTAACAGAATCACCCTCGCTCACGCTTATGTCACCAAGTCCGCTGTAAATGCAAACCGCGTCATTTACCGATATTTCAACGGTTTTGCCGTACATTTTGTCTTCGCTGACCTTTGTTACTGCGCCGTCAGCCATTGCACAAACATCATCGCCAAGCTCACCGTAAAAGTCAACTCCTAGATGAGGTTTCCACACGTTAGGTGTTTTGAAATACACACTGTCCTTGCTGAACTCACGAAGAATATTGTTTGATTTCAGCGGATAGGTGAGCGACAAATCGGTTGCAAGCATAGTTTTAAGTGCGTCTTCGTGCGCTTCGGTTGTTGATGGCTGAGTTGTGTTTTCCTGCGAAACAGCCGTTACCTTAGGAATAGTCGAGTCAAGCTTAGGTTCGGCAAGTGTTTCCGTAACACCCGTGACAAGTTGATTTACCGGCTGAGCCTGTGTGGTTGCGGTCTGCGGTTCAGTGGCTTTTTGCGGAACGGACATGGTGTTGTATGTTGAATAAATCGCCATACTGACGGCTATAAGGCAGATTGAAAACGCAGTGTAAAAGCCAATTTTTTCTCTGCGGCTGCGTTTTTTGCGCCTGTTGTTTCTGTTATAATAATCGCTCATAGAAGCACCTCCGCAATTATTATTGTCAGAGATATTCTGTTTATGCAGATTTTTCAAAATAATGCTTTTGCAATAAAAATGAAAATATGTTTAATCCATTAAACATTTTGACAACTAATAATAATTGAAAAGACTTATGAACAAATATATCAATTAATATAGCGTTTTATGAAACAAAATAACTATTGTATTTGTAGGCTTTGAGTGGTATAATTAACCATAAAGAATAATACTTCATATATAGAAAATTTATTTGGAAAAGGTTTGTTTATTGACCGTATTGTGTGTATATTTGGGTGATAATATGAAAAAATTAATTATTTTTGGTTTTGACGGAACTATTGCAGATACCTCGCCGGGAATACTTTACTGTTTTAACACAACTGCAACGGCTATGGGCTATCAGCCTGTTGACCATGACGCTCTTTACGGTGTTATCGGAATTCCGCTTGAGGATGGATTCAGAAAGCTTTTCAATATGAAAGATGACGAAATTGAATATGCTACGAATAACTACAGCAAACTTTATTCGCAAAAGGGTGAGGAGATGTTCTCTCTTTATCCCGGCATAAAAAACACACTCGCTCAACTTCGCAAAGAGGGTTGTAAGATTGCGATTGCAACGCAGAAACACAGAATGTTCACCGCTGATATGCTTGGGGTTTACGATATTGCGAATTTATTCGACGCAGTTTGTGCAACCGATGTAAACACAAATCTTATGAAGAGTGATTTGATTTTGCAGGCTTGTGAGCAAACCGGCGTCAGCGTGGAGGATGCAATTTTAATCGGCGACAGCAACGTTGACGCAGAGGGTGCGAGAAATGTTGGAATTGACTTCGGCGCAGTGCTTTACGGTTGGGGCTTTAGGTCAAAAGAGGAAGCCGAAAAGTACAACTGCAAAACGAGTTTTAATTCCGCAGATGAAATATTCCTGAAACTGTCTATGCTATAAATTGCTGATAATTGGTTTATGGATTTTAGTTTTGTACGTTCAACAGTTGCTTTGCATTTTTTGAAGATTGACTTAGTTTTGCATATAAAAGTTATATTAAACAGCTATAAGTTAATGCAAATAAAAAGGTTGACAATTTATAGAATCTAAGTTATAATAATGAGGCTGTCGCAACAGCGGCGGCATATCGAGGTGTAGCTCAGTTTGGTAGAGTGCTTGGTTTGGGACCAAGATGCCGCAGGTTCAAGTCCTGTCACCTCGACCAGTGTGACGCTGGACTCGATTTGTTCCTTGGGTTCAGCGTTGTTTTTTATCCTTGCGGCTCGACTGCAATTGATATTTCTTTATAACCTATTGACAGTTATTTAAGACCAGTCTAAATGATTGGTCTTTTTTTGCGTTATTTTTTATTAATTGCATAGTTTTATGCAATTTTTATTGACTTTTTGGGGTATAAGTGAAGGAGGTTGTTTTTATGACAGAAGAAAATTATAATTATAGGACGAGTGATTTATTTTTGAGAAATCAATTTGATGGAATTGGAGAATTTGGTATACCTGAAATTCCTAAATGCAATTTCTCAGATGATGAGCTTGAAAATTTGTTGTTAATTGGATTTGATAAGATAAAGTCTGATGAAAATAACTTTGATAGGATGGTGCATTTCTTCCTTTATGATTATAAATTTGAAAGTATATGGAATAAACCGAATACTTATGTAGAAAAATTGAAAAATTATAAAGCTGTGTTATCCCCTGATTTTAGTATGTATATTGAAATGAATAGAACCTTAAAATTATATAATACTTTCCGTAACCGTTGGTGCGGTGCATATCTTGCAAGCAAAGGGATAAAGGTTATCTCCACAGTAAATTGGGGTAATGAAGATACTTTTGACTTTTGTTTTGATGGAATTCCAAAAGGTAGTATTGTAGCTGTTTCAACATATATGGTACGAGAACATAACAACCATTCAGACCAAAAAGAATTCTTTATGAAAGGTTACAATGAAATGCTCAGAAGAATTGAACCGAGCAAGATTATATGTTATAGTGAACCTTTTCCTGAAATGCAGGGTGATATAATATATGTAGATTATGAGCTTAGCGGTTGGAAATATCTAAAAGGGCAAACAAATGTATTGAATGACAAAAACAAAGGTGGTAGAATTATACATAAGATAATGGTACAACCTGATGAAATACTAAAAGGAACAGGAAGTGCTTACGGCGGAAAATGGAAACCTAAAAAGCCTGATGATGAAAGGTATATAGGTAAACCCGGCGAAATTAAGGAAACATTTGATCAGAATGGCGAACGGAGATTAACGAAAATTGGTGATGATTGTCGTGCAACTAAGGAAAGACATTTCAGTTTTCATAATCGATCAGATAAACATACCAATCCTCATGATCATATAATAAATTGGGATAATCCAATGGGACATCCAGATCCACAACCGCCGATAAATTATCCTAACGGTGCTCCCGAGTTTAAATCTTATAAAGGACTGAATATGCAAATGATTGAAAATAAAAATACAATTAACAATGAAGAGAATAGATTTAAAACAATCAGCGAATTTAAATGGTGTATGCGTTTTCACGGAGAAGTTGAATTTAAATGGAAAGGTAAATTGTATTCAATCACACATCCGGAAGGACGAATTAATATTGGCGAAGGATGTTATGAAAAAGACGGAAAATATTATAATATGAATAGTCATGAAGAATATTCTCAAAATGATGAAATGTGGGGTGATACTGCTGATGAGATTCTTGAATATATCGTTAGCGGTGACAAGCTTCGTGATGTTATTACTCAGGTAGAGGTAATTGTCAGAACGATATAAAATCCACATTGGTTCAAGTCCAAATATATTTTCGACGTTGACATCTTTTTCGTAACCTGTTGAGATTAAAAAACAGATACCCAATAGGGTGTCTGTTTTTTAAATTTATACAAGTACAAGCAAACGAGTGACAGGACTTGAAGGCGAGTGTGCCGATAGGCAAAAACAGTCCGGTGGACTGTTTTTAGCGAGAGAGTAGATGAGCTTTTAGGTATTAAACACACAGAATAAAACGAGGTTTGCAGTTGCTAAATATGATGGTATTGTCACCTCGATCATTAAATAACCGCATTAGAAAGCCAGTTTTGAACTTTTAATGCGGCTTTTATTTTTCTTTTAAGCTATTAAAATACAACAAAATACAATAAAAATTACCTCAGAGGTGTGTCAAAGTCTTATCTGATTTTCTCAGGATATACATCAAGTTTGGATGTATAATTTTTTGTTTTCATCTTAACAGATGTGTGTAATTGCTCGTATTGGTTTTGTGTGAGCGCTGTGGTTAGATTTGTAGAAAAATTGTTAAATACAGTCTTGACGACGAATATCGTAAAATAATCAATAAATGTATTAAAAATTTATGAGGAATATGGGGTAATCAAATGGCTGAAAAAACATACTTTAGATATCTCAAATGAAGAAACTTCTAAAAAACAAAAAGATGATGAGAATACCGATAAATCTTAACCGCTCCCACAGTGTGAGGGCGGTATTTTTATGCCATTTAATTTAAAATAATTGGAACAAAATTACAAGGCAGCGTTATTTTTAAATAAATTTAGGAAAAGTGCGTTTTAATGATTCCGTAAATTTTTCATCTTATCTATTGTAAAGCATTTAAAAGTAAAATAGTTCATTTTTCATAAAAACTGATGCCTGACAAATGTATCCGTCAGTTTATAGAAAAGCCCTAAACCTCATTTGAGGTTTAGGGTTTTAAATTATTGCAAGAACCGTGTGACAGGGGTGATAGTGAGGTGTAAACTTTTGTGCCGATGATGAATCTGACAAACTGCATTGTGGTGCACACCGATTATTTTGCATTTATGTTAATGTATTCGGCTTTTAATTTCGAATAAAGAATTTTTTGACTGCTGTACAGTCCGTAATATCCGCTCAGCATATAACTTACTGCGCTTGCAATTCCAAAGAATATCAGTCCTTGTGAACCAAAAACCTCAACACTTAAAAGTATCGAGGCAATTGGGCAGTTGATGACTCCGCAAAAAAGGGAAATCAGTCCTATAGCCGCACCAAACGATGGGTCAAGTCCCAAAAGGCTTCCGAAAACACAGCCGAAGGTTGAACCGATAAACAGTGTAGGTACAATTTCGCCGCCTTTGTATCCGCAACCGATTGTAACGGCGGTGAAAATTATCTTTAAAATAAATGCCTCGGGCTTTGCATTTCCGTTGATTGCATTTTCGATTATCCCCGAGCCTGCACCGTTATAGTCACGACAGCCGACTGCAAAAGTCAGAGCAATAATAATTACGCCGCCTGCGATAATTCGCAGGTATTCGTTTTTTATCAGCTTCTTTGCCCACTTTTGTGTTTGACGCATAGTTACGCAGAAAATGATGCTCACAACAGCACAAGCGGCGGCAAGTCCGATAACTTGAATAAGTGAAATAAAATCAAGATTCGGAATTGCTTTGCCAATGTCAAAGTGCAGAGGAGTTGCGCCAAGGTGGATTGAAACAAAATACGCTATTATCGCTGAGGTAAAGCAGGGAACAAGCGCAGAGTAGTACGCAACGCCAACGCTGATTACTTCAAGCGCAAAAAAAGCGGCGGCGATAGGTGTACAGAAAAGTGATGAGAAAAGTCCGCTCATTCCGCACATAACCGCAACGTGGGTATCGCTTTGTCCAAGGTGCAAAATTCTGCCGGCAATAGTTCCCAAACTTCCGCCAAGCTGCAGCGCCGCACCCTCTCTGCCTGCCGAACCGCCCAGAAGCTGAGTGATAATTGTGCTTATAAATATCAGCGGAGCAATAACAAACGGAACGTGGTTTTTACTTCGTATTGACTCCAAAACACAGTTTGTGCCGGGGTCGTTTTCAATTCTGCACAGCTTGTACAGAAATACAATCAGCACTCCGCCTAAAGGCAACAGAAAAATAAGATACCACAGACTGCTGTCAATACTGTTTGCATATTTTATGCAAATGCTGAAAAGCGAACCTATTGTACCTCCGACAAGTCCCATTGCCGACGCAATAAAAAGCCACTTTACAAACGCCTTTACGTATTGCCACGCAGAGGTAATTTTATGTTTTATAAGTTCTTTAATTTTGTTCAATTGTACCGCCTCTTTTTCACGATTATTTTACCACATTTGCATTAATTTTACAATTAATAGTTTTTTAAGGCTGAGGTTTGGCTGATTCGGAAAATAAATATTGAAAATCATAGGATAAAATGATATAATAATTACAATTATGCAGTAATATGTAAGCTGATATTGAAAAGAGGATAAAAATGGCTATTAAGGTTACACTTTTAACTCACACTCCGAATCCCGAACAAACTGTTGCAATGGCGGCAAAGCTTTGTTATTCACCATCGGGAATTGAAGATATAAAAGAGGGACTTACCGAAGAAAAAACCGCTTCATTTATCAATATGCTTTCTGACCTCGGACACGCAAGTCCTACAGAGCACGCAGTATTTACATTTGGAATTGAGGGAATTTCAAGAGCCTGCTCTCATCAGCTTGTACGTCACAGAATTGCGTCATACAGCCAGCAGTCACAGCGCTATGTTGACGGAACGAAGTTTGAGTTTGTAACTCCGCCCGAAATTGAAAAAAATGAAAAGGCGTTAAATGCATATAATAAAGTCATTGCGCTTCAGGCTGACGCCTACAAAGAAATAAGAGATGCACTTGCCGCAGGATATATCAAGGATTATTGCAAAGAATGTGGAAATGATATTGACGGAAGTGATCAGGAAATTATAGAAAAGTTCAGAAATGAGAACAAAAAGCAGTGCTCTGCCTTCATAAAAAAGGCAAACGAGGACGCTCGTTTCATTCTTCCGAATGCTTCCACTACTAAAATTGTCTGCTCGTTTAATGCACGCAGTCTGCAAAACTTCTTTGCACACCGCTGTTGTAACCGTGCACAGTGGGAAATTCGTGAGGTAGCAGAACAGATGCTTTTGCAATGCCTTGAGGTTGCCCCCAATCTGTTTAAAAACTGCGGACCTTCCTGCCTTTTCGGACCTTGTCCCGAGGGCAATATGTGTTGCGGAAAACAAAAGGAAATGCGCCAAAAATACGGCAAAGCATAAATAGCTTTTGTAATGCAGTAAAAATTTAATTACTGACTGATTTTATAATTTATTAAAGGTATTTAAATATTACAACTGATAAATAGGTGTTAATATGAAAAGCAAAATTATTGTAATTGAAGGACTTGACGGAAGCGGAAAGGCTACTCAAACTAAAATCCTTGCTGAAAAACTTAAAAACAGAGGTTTAAACGTTAGAAAGCTTGAATTTCCCGATTATGCAAGTCCAAGCTCTGCTCTTGTAAAGATGTATCTTGGCGGCGATTTCGGCGATAATCCCGAGGACGTAAACGCCTATACTGCCTCGGCTTTTTACGCTGTTGACAGGGCGGCAAGCTACTTGCAGCACTGGAAAAACGACTATGATAGTGGGTGTTGTATTCTAAGCGACAGATATGCAACTTCAAATATTATCTACCAGATGTCAAAGCTTGACGACAGTGAGCGTGACGCCTTTATTGAGTGGCAGGGCGATTTTGAGTATGAAAAGCTCGGAATACCTAAACCTAATGTTGTAATTTACCTTGATGTAGAGCCGAGTGTTTCACAAAAACTGATAGAAAAACGCTACTGCGGTGATGCTTCAAAAAAAGACATTCACGAAAAAAACCTAAAATATCTGCTTGAATGCAGAAGAAGTGCGCTTTATGCGGCTGAAAAGTGCTCGTGGCGAATAATTAACTGTTGTGAAAACGGCGAAATTAAGACCATTGAAAAAATTTCAGAAGAAATTGACAAGGCGGTATCAGATATTTTATGCTGAACTTTAAGTTGATTGAAAAAACACAGATTGAAGAATTTAAAAAATATTACGATTACTCAACAGCCTTAGGCTGTGACCTTAACTTGCTCAACGCCTACCTCTGGCGAAATGAGTACAATATAAATTTCGCAATTTACGATGATACGCTCATAAAGGCTTATTTCAAAGATGACGGCAGCCTATGGGGATACTGTATGCCTACAGGCAAAAACATTAAGGGTGCTCTTGAGGAGATTTTTGCCGATGCATATGAAAGGGGCAAAAAGCCGTTTATTGTAATGCTTACAAACGGGCAGAGGGCAATGCTTGAGTCAGTTTTTCCGTCTAGGTTTACTTTTGAGCGTTCTCCCGAAAATCAGGATTATATCTACCTGACCGAAGAGCTTGTAACGCTTCAGGGCAAGCGCTTTCATGCAAAGCGAAACCATATTTCAAAATTTTACAAAACATACAATAATACCCGTTTTGAAACGATAGACGATAATAATAAATCCGACGCATTAAAGGTTGCAATTGACTGGTATTCAGAAAACGGTATCCAGACTGATGAAAGTAACGAGATAAAGGCAATTTGCGAGGGGCTTGAAAATATGAATGATTTCAATATGCAGGGCGCTGTTTTGTATGTTGAAGATAAACCTGTTGCAATGACGCTCGGCAGTGAGATTTCTCCTAATGTTTATGACATAAATTTTGAAAAGGCACTGCGTGAATATGACGGAGTTTATTCGGTGATAAACAATGAGTTTGCAAAAACCCTTACAAAATATAAGTATATAAACAGGGAAGAGGATATGGGACTTGAAGGTTTGAGAAAATCAAAGCTTTCATACAATCCCGTTATTATTCTTGACCGATATAATGCAAGTTTGAAAGATGAAGCTAAATTTTGAAAAAAATAAATTTGAATATATTCCGATTTTAAAAAATCTTTGGCTTGATTCTTTTGGAGAAAAAAGCGAAGCAGTAGATTTGTTTTTTAATCAATGTATTGATTTTACAACAATTTATACCGCAAGCATTGAGGAAAAAACGGTTGCAATGCTGTTTCTGGTTCATTCAACGCTTAATGGAAAAAATGCTCACTACCTTTGCTCTGCGGCAACGTCAAGCGAGTACAGAAACCTCGGAATAATGGGAAAGCTCATAGAATTTGCCTTGGAGGATTCCCACAAAAACGGCGATGTTTATTCGCTTCTTTTTCCGGCAAATGAAAAGCTTTACTCTTATTACGAACGCTTTGGATACAAACCGCTTTGCACGGTAGAAAGAGCAGTTTTTTCAAGAGAAGAGCTAAGGCAGTTTTCTTTGAATAATCAAAGAAATTCGACGGATGAAACTTCATATAATTATGAAGAACTGCAAAAGGTATGTTTAAAAGATAATTTTCTTTTGCAGAATAATAATTTCATTTCTTTTGCTTCGGATTATTATTCTCTTTACGATTGCAAAACTGTAAAATCGAATAATTGTTTTGCCCTTGTTGAAGAGGAAAACGGTATAGCAGAGGTGTTCTACTCGATTTACGAAAGCTTTGGTTCGCTTGCGCAGGCAATTTTAAAAAATACAACTGCAAAGCTGTTTGAATTTACGGTCAAAGCTGACGATAAGTTATATAATAATTACAAAAACGAAAAATACGGGATGATAAAATCTCTTGACAATAACGAAAAAATTCCCGAAAATACCTATATCGGGATAACTCTAAGTTGAAAGGAAATGCGGATATGTTCTATGTTTTTCTTGCAGACGGATTTGAAGAAACCGAGGCAATAGCTACTCTTGACGTAATGCGTCGCGCAAAGCTTGATGTTTTAACCGTCGGAATTACAGGCGAGATGATAACAAGCTCGCACAACGTAACTGTTAAAGCAGACGTTATGCCCGATGCAATCGACCTTGAAAATATAGAGGGAGTTGTACTTCCCGGCGGAATGCCCGGAACACTGAATCTTGAAAAATCCGGCAGCGTAATAAGCTGTGTAAAATATTGTTATGAAAATGATAAAATAGTTGCCGCAATCTGCGCCGCACCGTCAATTCTCGGACATCTCGGAATGTTAAAAGACCGTAAGGCTACGTGCTTCCCGGGATTTGAAACAGAGCTTGAGGGGGCTTGCTACACTGCCGCTCACACAGAAACAGACGGAAAAATAATAACCGCAAAGGGTGCAGGATGTGCAATAGAGTTCGGTCACGCTATAGTCAGCGCTGCACGCTCAAAG
>CANBJR010000032.1 GCA_947369085.1 uncultured Clostridia bacterium
ACCCTCAAAATCGTAGATCACTTTAATATTTTTCTTAAGTTGACGACATTGCCCTGCGAGGAGGTAGAAACAGAAGAAATCAAGAATATGTGGCAACCTTACCACCGCAAAGCAGAGCATAACAGCATTGAGGGTCACGGATTGGGTCTTGCAATTGTAAAAAACATTCTTGACCTGCACAAGTACAAAGCAGACGCAAAATATTCTGATGGCAAAATTACATTTTACTTTTATTTTTAATTTTATATGCAAAAACTGACTTCGTGATTCGGAGTCAGTTTTATTTTTCTAATTTTTATATTGTTATTATTCAACATTCAATCTATCATATGAAACATAGCAATAATATAATCACAAGATATATCAAAATGAATATAATAATAAAAAATGTTGAAATCGGTGAATCGAATGAATGATAAATGTTCACTAAGCAGAATTGCGCTGCATAATAGTGCAAAAATCTGCGAGATTGGATGCTCAAAGTCATTAAAAAATCGACTGTATGACCTTGGAATACTCGAAGATACTGTAATAACTCCAATATTTGAAAGTACTTTTGGAGATCCTACAGCCTATCTTATAAAAAATGCTGTTATAGCATTAAGAAGAAATGACTGCGAAAACATTATAGTTTACCCTCTATAATAAGGAGGTTATTTTTTGTTTGCAAGAAACTCAACAAAAGAAGTGCGTTTTAATAATGAATTTAAAACCGAAGATTATCATATTGTTCTTGCAGGTAATCCGAATGTAGGAAAAAGCACTATATTTAATTCTCTTACCGGTATGAACCAACATACAGGCAATTGGACAGGAAAAACCGTTGAATGTGCTTCGGGTATAGCAAAAATAAAGGATAAACTGTTTTCTGTTGTTGATTTACCAGGAACATATTCAATGCTGCCTTTTTCTGAGGAAGAAAGAGCTGCTGCAAACTACCTTGCAAACAATGAAATGGAATGCGTTGTAATAGTAGTTGACGCAAATATTATTGAACGTAATTTGTCTTTTGCATTGCAGGTTTTATCTGTTAAAAAGAATGCAGTTCTTTGCATTAATCTTTGCGATGAGGCTGAAAAAAACGGTATTATCATTGATTCTGATGAGCTTTCTCTTAATCTTGGAATACCTGTAGTTTGCATTTGTGCAACCAAAAAAAGAGGCTTAAAAGAACTTAAAAACACAATTTATGATATTTGTACCCAAAAAAAGAAATGCTTTAAAGTTGAAAGAAACTTTAAAGGCATTGATGTACTTAACGCAGAAAATCACAAAGTAAATTCAGAAAGGCTTGCTAAAAAATCAAGAGAAATCTGCAAGCAGGCTGTATTTTTCAGCAGTGAAAAAATAAATGATAAAAGCAGAAAGATAGATAAGATATTAACTTCTAAAGCCACAGGAATACCGCTTATGCTGTTGCTTTTTGGACTATTGTTTTGGATTACCGCTATAGGAGCAAACTATCCGAGTGAATGGTTGAGTTCATTTTTTGACTTTATTAAAGGTGAGTTATACAATCTATTTAACTTGCTTTCTATTCCCGATTTCTTTACGGGTATTCTTATAGACGGTGTTTATACTACATTGTCATGGGTTGTTTCTGTAATGCTGCCTCCTATGGCAATTTTCTTTCCTCTTTTTTCTATTATAGAAGATTCAGGTTATTTGCCAAGAATAGCATTTAACCTTGATAAATTTTTTGCTAAGTGCGGTGCACACGGGAAGCAGAGTTTAACAATGGCGATGGGAATCGGCTGTAATGCCTGTGGAGTAACAGGATGCAGGATTATTGAATCTCCGCAAGAGCGGCTTATTGCAATTGTTACAAATAATTTTATGCCCTGCAACGGAAGATTTCCAACGCTAATAGCAATTATTATGATGTTTTTTGCAGGAAGCGCATTTGGAATTGTTTCGTCAATTGAGGCTGCGGCAATTCTGCTTGGAATAATCGTACTTTGTGTGCTGTTTACACTACTTATATCAAAGCTGTTGTCAATTACTATAGCAAAAGGAGAACCGTCAAGTTTTGCATTAGAGCTCCCCCCCTACCGAAAACCGCAGATTTTAAAAACCATTGTTCGTTCTATGCTTGACCGAACACTTTTTGTGCTGGGAAGAGCCGTAATAGTAGCTGCACCGGCAGGTGCAATTATTTGGCTGACAGCTAATATTTACATTGGAAATGCATCCATTCTTTCATACTGCACAGACTTTCTTAATCCATTCGGTCAATTAATCGGTCTTGACGGTGTAATAGTAATGGCATTTATACTCGGATTCCCTGCAAATGAAACTGTTATTCCGATTATAATTATGTCATATATGGCAAGCGGCACTTTGGTTGACTATACAAGTTACGAACAGCTATTACAACTATTCTCGGCAAATGGTTGGACAGTTATTACTGCTGTATGCACAATGATTATGTGCGTTATGCATTTTCCTTGTTCAACAACCTGTTTAACAATAAAAAAAGAAACGGGAAGCCTGAAATGGACCCTCGCTTCTGCTATACTCCCTACAGTAATAGGCATTATACTCTGTTTGATAACGGCAAATATTATGAGAATATTTATATAAAAATCGGCAGGTGATTTTACCTGCCGATTTTATTATTCTTCAGCCTGTGCAACCTTCATCATAATTGCACATTCCATTCTCTTTTTAAACAATTCGCAGCCGTATTTATAAATTCCGCTTATTGAGCCTGTTGCGTGGTATGCATTTGCCGCACAACCGCCGCTGCAATATAGCTTTGCCCAACAATCCTTGCAATCCTCTCTTGCGTATGCGTTACAGAGCTTAAATTCATTCTGAATTTCAGTATTTGTAATTCCGTCATAAATATTTCCAAGACTGTATTTAGGGTCACCCACAAACTGATGGCAGGGATAAAGCTCACCCCAAGGGGTAACGGCCATATATTCTGTGCCTGAACCACAGCCTGAAATACGCTTATAAATGCACGGACCACCTGTTAAATCAATCATATAGTGATAGAAAGTAATAGGTCTGCCCTCTTTTTCACGTCTGAGCATATCCTTTGCAAGAATTTCGTACTGCTCAAAAAGAACCGGCAAATCATCATATGTAAGGGCATACGGGTCATCGGGTGCACAAACAACAGGTTCCATAGAAAGCTCGGTAAATCTGAGGTCGGCCATATGAAAAATATCGTTTGTAAAATCAGTGTTGTTATGCGTGAATGTACCGCGGACGTAGTAACCCTTGTTGCCCCTCTTTTTAACAAATTCCTGAAATTTCGGAACAATAATATCATAACTGCCTTTGCCGTTAACTGTTTTGCGTAGATTATCGTGAATCTCTTTTCTTCCGTCGAGGCTCAAAACTACATTATGACATTCCTTGTTGGCAAATTCTATTACGTCATCATCAACCAACATTCCGTTTGTTGTGAGAGTAAATCGGAAATTTTTGTTTTTTTCTTTTTCAATGCTTCTTGCATAAGCAACAATTTGTTTTACAACTTCAAAATTCATAAGAGGTTCTCCACCGAAGAAGTCAACCTCAAGGTTTACCCTGCTTCCTGAATTTTCAACGAGAAAATCGATAGCCCTTTTACCTGTTTCAAAGCTCATAAGCGCTCTTTCACCGTGATACTTGCCCTGACTTGCAAAGCAGTATTCACAGTTAAGGTTACAGGTGTGTGCTATATGCAGGCAAAGAGCCTTAATAACAGTGTTTCTCGCCTTAAAATCAAAGGCAAGATTTTCGTATTTGTCATCGGTAAAAAGTTTTTCCTGCTTTTTGAGTTCTTCAACGTCATCGATGCAGTCGTTAATTTCCTGCTCTGTGACTTCAGCATTGTCGGAATATTTTTCAAGCATTGCTTTGACAATAGCATCTCTGTCATTATTCTCATACATTTCAATTATGTCGTAAGCAAGCTCGTCCACGCTGTGAACACTGCCGCTGAAAACGTCAAGCACTATATTGTATCCGTTAAGTTTATACTGATGTATCATATTATCTCCGTTTTGACAAAAGGAAAGCCGTTAAACCTCAAGGTAAAACGGCTGTTGAATCCTTAATCTAATAAATTAAAATTATTTCTCGCTTAAGCATTTTTCGCACTGCTGATTAGCAACGCCGCATGAAGTTTTGCAAGCTGACTGACAAGAAGTCTGGCACTCGCCGCATCCGCCAGTTTTTACGCTCTTCTTAAGATCACGAGTTTCAATAGTTTTAATTCTTTTCATTGTAATCATTCTCCTTGTAAGAATTTATAAATAAATCTTACCACAGTCTTGATTATTTGTCAATCATTTTCAGCGGCATATATGTAATCAGGCATAGAATTTTTTGTTGAATTAATTTGAATATTGTTAGAAATAAGAAGATTAACCTGACTTATTAATTCTTTTGTTACAATTTCTCCGGGTACAATAAGCGGTATTCCGGGAGGATATGCCCATACGTATTCAAGTGAAGCCAATCCTTGTGCATTTTTTAATAATATTTTTTCTGCACGATGATTGCTTTTCTGATATGCATAAAAACTGCACTTCGGAGTTTGATTAAATTTATAAATTAACATAGGTTTATTACTTTTTAAAATCGAGCTGTCAATTTCGAACAAAGCGTTAATTAATCTGCCAAAACCCTCATCAGTATCGCATACAGAAGTCATAGCGATTACATAATCGGTATATGCCATTTCCGTTTCAATTTTATATTTTTGTCTTAAAAGCATTGCAAGTTCGGTTCCGCTGATTGTTAATTTAGCGGTTGAAATTACTATTTTTCCAAAGTCATAATCAAAGCATTGTTCAAGAAATGATTTATCATTATATAAAATTGAAAGATTTTTAAGCGACTTTGTTTTGCTATAGAAATCAGCTAACTTTTCAGCATAAACTTTGAAATCGTCTTTGTTGTAAAAAATAAAGTCGAGACAATTTTCAATTGCACTCATTAGGATATAGGATGGACTGCTTGTTTCAAAAATTGAAAGATTTTCCTTCAATTTTTCAGATATTTCTAAATTATCGGTAAGTAACAAGGCGGTTTGAGTAAGTGACGGCAATGTTTTATGCAAACTGACAACTGCTGCGTCAGCACCGCATCTTACAGCTTCGCAGGGAAATTTATCTGAAAAAGGAAAATGTGCTCCGTGTGCTGCATCAACAAAAAGCATTGCACCGTGGCTGTGACAAACGTCAGCAATAGCTTTAATGTCAGATACTACGCCCTCATATGTCGGTGAAGTTATTATGACAAGCTTGGTATCCGGGTTTGCACATAATAATTTTTTAAGTTTTGCTACTGAAACAGATGTAAAAATGCCATAACGCTCATCATATTCAGGTAAAATGTACTCAGGATTAAGCCCGCAAAGCTCAATTGCATTGTAAACAGACTTATGACTGTTTCTGGCAACAACAATCTTATCTCCGTAATTTGTCATTGAACGGATTGATGACAATATTCCGCCCGTTGCACCGTTGACAAGGAGAAATGAATGATTAACATCATAGAGTTTTTCTGCTTTTTGTTCAATATCTTTTATACAACCGCATGCATTATGCAGATTATCAAATCCGTCAATCTCGGTCAAATCAATTTCATATGGCAGTAAACCGCCATTTAAGATATCGTTTCTCTTATGACCGGGCATATGAAAAGGATATATGCCGCAGTCTTTGTAATTTTTCAGCTTATCGTACAGCATATATCCTCCAAATTTATTATTAGTTTGTTCCGAACTCTCTTAACTTAAGTTCTTTGTTATGTTCAAGTGCCCAGTCAATGCTCCAGTAGCTTGTAAAGAGCAATAAATGATTGCCCCTTAAATCTTGAATACGCTTTGTATCAGATGCAAGATCAAGCGTTTTGGGGTCAATATCTTCATTTACAATCCATCTTATATATTCATAAGGAAGTGATTCCATAATAATATCAACATTGTACTCATTTTCAAGGCGATATTTAAGAACGTCAAACTGAAGAACGCCGACAACGCCGACAATTACTTCCTCCATACCTGCGTCAAGCTCCTGAAAAATCTGAATTGCACCCTCCTGAGCAATCTGACTTGTGCCCTTTATAAATTGCTTACGCTTCATTGTGTCCTTTTGGCGCACAAGTGCAAAGTGCTCGGGAGCAAAAGTAGGAATCCCCTTGAACTGCACCTTATGATTTGCGGAACAGATTGTATCTCCGATTGAAAAAATACCCGGATCAAAAACACCGATTATATCGCCTGCGTATGCTTCATCAACAATTTCTCTCTCCTGTGCCATTATCTGCTGAGGTTGAGAAAGGCGCATTTTTTTATTGCCCTGAACGTGGAACACTTCCATATTCTTTTCAAATTTACCGCTGCAAATTCTCATAAATGCAATTCTGTCACGGTGTGCCTTGTTCATATTTGCCTGAATTTTAAAAACAAATGCAGAAAAATCTTCAGACATAGGGTCAATTTCTTCGCTGACTGTTTCTCTCGGCAAGGGTGAGGTAGTCAGATTTAAGAATTGCTCAAGGAACGGTTCGACACCAAAATTTGTAAGAGCTGAACCGAAAAACACAGGAGTAAGCTTACCGTTTCTTACGGCATCAATGTCAAATTCATCGCCTGCTCCGTCAAGAAGCTCAATATCATCAAATAAATCCTGCTTGTGATAATAGCCTATTATGTCCTCAAGCGACGGGTCATCAAGAGTAAGTTCCTCTTTTTCAACTTCTTTCTGTCCGTTATTTGCGGTAAATGAAAGAATTTTTCTTGAATTTCTGTCATAAACGCCTTTAAACTCTTTACCTGAACCGATAGGCCAGTTTATTGGGTATGTGTTGATTCCGAGAACGTTTTCTATATCTTCAAGCAAATCGAATGGATTTTTTGCATCTCGGTCCATTTTGTTTATGAACGTAATAATAGGAATATTACGCATTACGCAGACCTTAAAGAGCTTTATTGTCTGCTTCTCAACACCCTTTGAACCGTCAATTACCATTACCGCAGAATCGGCAGCCATAAGCGTTCTGTAGGTGTCTTCCGAGAAATCCTCGTGACCGGGTGTATCAAGAATATTAATGCAGTAGCCGTTATACTTAAACTGCAAAACTGACGAGGTAACTGAAATACCACGCTGCTTTTCAATTTCCATCCAGTCTGAAACGGCGTGCTTTGCAGTTCTTTTTCCCTTTACCGAACCGGCAAGGTTAATTGCTCCGCCGTAGAGCAACAATTTTTCGGTAAGCGTTGTTTTACCTGCGTCAGGGTGCGAAATAATCGCAAAGGTTCTGCGTTTACTTATTTCATCTTTTAAAGAGCTCATAAATTACTATCCTTTCGGAGCAGTTTTAAAATTTATATATTTCCACAATTTTATATTTTACTATTTTAGTATGGTATATGTCAACAAAAACACGAGAATTTATTTTCAAATTAATTAATACAAAAGCTTGACAAAAAAATTAAAATACTGTAATATAATTGTATTAAAGGTAGAAAAACAGATTTTTCCTATTTTTTCATATACCTTCCAAATCGAGCCGGAAACGTTTGTTTCCGGCTCAAACACATTATGAGGTTTTTTATGAGCAACACTATCGGACTTTACATACATATTCCTTTTTGCAAAAGCAAATGTCCTTACTGTGATTTTCACAGTGGAAAAGCAGATGAAAATGATTACAATAATTATACTAAGGTCTTGATAAACAGTATAACATTATGGAGCAAGAAAACAGATAAAAAAGTTTCGAGCGTCTATTTTGGCGGAGGAACCCCGAGCATATTGGGCGCTGAAAGACTTTTTGTACTGCTTCATCAGATAAAAAAAGATTTCATCATTGCTGATAAGGCAGAAATTACAGTTGAAGTAAATCCTGATTCGGGCAAAGAACTTGATTTTGAATTACTTAAAAATGCAGGATTTAATAGAATTTCAATAGGTATGCAAAGTGCTGTTGAGCAGGAGCTAAAGGCACTTGGCAGAATCCACTCTGCAAATGATGCAAAAATCACAGTTGAAAGAGCGCAGAACGCAGGGATTAAAAATATATCTCTTGACCTTATGCTTGGTATTC
Source organism: uncultured Clostridia bacterium (assembly GCA_947369085.1). Taxonomy (GTDB): domain Bacteria; phylum Bacillota; class Clostridia; order Oscillospirales; family Acutalibacteraceae; genus Ruminococcoides. The sequence goes on from CANBJR010000032.1 coordinate 8,056, forward strand.
CCCATCAGACAATTGACAGCCTAAAAAAATCAATTGATTTTTGTGCTGACTGCGGAGTTACACATATTTCATCGTACATTTTAAAAATTGAAAGCGGAACAGAATTTTACAAAATACAAAACAAACTTGATTTGCCTGATGAAGACAGTCAGGCTCAGCTTTATCTTTTCGCTGTTGACTATCTTAAAAAACTTGGTTTTGAACAATATGAGATTTCGAATTTTTCAAAATCAGGTTATGCAAGCAGGCATAACATTAACTACTGGAAATGCGGTGAATATCTCGGAATAGGACCGTCTGCACATTCTTTTTTTGAAGGAAAAAGATTTTACTACAACCGCAAAATGGAAGATTTCATAAATAATAAAACCTGTTTTGACTGCTTTGGTGGTGACAAGGAAGAATTCATTATGCTTTCACTAAGGCTAAAAAGCGGACTGAATTTTTTAGAATATAAGTCAAAATACAACGAAGATTTTCCTAAAGAAAAAATAAGAATAATCAAAAAGTATGCGGATATGGGATGTATGATGCTTAATGATAAATGTACATATTTTTCTCCTGAGGGTTATCTTGTTTCAAATACAATAATAAGTGAGTTAATATAAGAATACGTACAAATTTATCGGGCGTATTTTTATATATTTAATTAAGATTTTTTGATTGCCTTTAGAATTGCACCAATTTTTGGCGGAGTACCGTAAAGCAGCACACCTACACGATATATTTTTGCGGAAATAACACCTATTCCAATTGCCGAAGCAATTAAAATTACTACCGAAATGATAATTTCATACAAAGGTACAGTACTCATTGCAATTCGTGTAAACATAGCCATAGGTGACGTAAACGGAATGTAAGAGCAAACCTTCATAAGAATATTGTCAACAGAACCGGAAGACATTGAAAACATTACTACCATAAACGCTGCAATAAAAATAAACGTTAGAGGCATTACCGAAGTATTAATATCCTCTACTTTTGACGCGGTTGAGCCTATTGCTCCGTATAAAAATGCATAGATAAAGAATCCGAGTATAAAGAACAACAACATATAAAATAATAAATTGAGGGGAATATCAAAGATAGATTTCATAATAAAATTATCATCCCAATATGAATGATTTATATTGTAGAATAAAAATGCAGAGCCAAAAACAGCAACAAGCTGGACAAGACCTGCCACGCATGAAGCAATTATTTTTCCGAACATCATATTAACAGGCTTTGCACTTGTAATCAAAAGCTCCATTGCACGGGAGCTTTTTTCAGAAGCGACATTAGTTGCAACCATCTGACCGTAAAGCAAAATTACCATATACAGTGCAAATATCATTATGTAGGTGTAGAAGAAATTTTTAGTCTGGTCTTTGCCAAGGCTTGTTGTGCTGTGTTCAATCTGAACATTCATAATTTTACCGGCTTCCTGTGCTGAAACACCGTTTTCAACCAAAACATTCATACGATATAAATTCTGAAGAACATTATCAGCCACCATTGTGTTTTCGTCATATAAAGAATTATTATTTACATAGTATTCATATTTTGAACTGTTCTTAATTACAAAGGCACATTCAGCGGTTTCAGAAGTTATTAAACCTTTGACACTGTCAATATTATCATTTGTAATCTGAACGTCATAGTCAACAAATGCTGATGAAAAAGCCTCTTTCAACATATCTGAATCATCATACGCTTTGTTTATAATCAGCATTACAGGTTTTTGCTCGGTCACATCAGAAGATTCCGAGGAGAAAAATTCAGCTATTTGCGGAAAAAACATTACAACTGCTATAGCTGCAACAAGAAAAATTGTTATTCCGACAAAGACTTTATTTTTAATATAATTAAGTAATTCAAATTTAAAGATCGTCTTAAACTGTTTCATTATTTTCCTCCTGTTCCCCATTGCTTGTGTACTGAACAAAAATATCATTAAGAGAAGGCTCGAAAACCTTTATTTCATCAATATCAAAATTATCAGTTATCTCTCGCATTATTTTCTGTTTATCGTCGGCAGAATTAAGTTTAATAATGAGTTCCCTATTTTCGTTGACGACACATTGTGAACCGTACTTTTCAGTAATTTTTTCAGGGTATTCGGTTTTAACTACAAGTCTGTCACGAATATAATTGCGCTTAATATCATGAAGATTGCCTTGTAATACTATCTCGCCATTATTAATTATACCTATTTTACTGCAAAACTCTTCTATATAATTCATCTGATGACTTGAAAAAATAACGATTTTCCCCTTTTCAATCTCTTCTTTTACAATGTCCTTAAGAAGCATTGCATTAACGGGGTCAAGACCGGAAAACGGTTCGTCAAGAATGATAACCTGCGGATTGTGAGCGAGTGCAGTAATAAGCTGAATTTTCTGCTGATTTCCCTTTGAAAGTGTATCAAGCCTTTTGTTTCTGTGTTCGCCCATTTTAAGGCGTTCAAGCCAGTAATCTGAAGTCTTTAAAGCCTCGTGTTTTGACAGACCGTTAAGCTCTGCAAAATAGACAAGCTGGTCAATGATTTTCTTTTTTGGATACAATCCTCTTTCTTCAGGGAGATAACCGATTCGTATTTTATCATAATCAATCGGGTTTCCGTTAATAAGAACTTCTCCGCTTTCGGGAGCGAACACGTCCATTAATATTCTTATAGTTGTTGTTTTACCTGCTCCGTTTCTTCCGAGCAAGCCAAAAGCCTCGCCGCTCTCGGCAGTTAATGACACACCTTTTAGCACCTTTTTATTTCCGAAATTTTTATAAATGTCTTTAATTTCAAGTTTCATCTACTAACTCCTTATTTAATTATTATCATTCCAAAAAAGCTCATCAAGAGTTTTCCCAAGAATCTTACAGATTGATATACATAAATTTATTGTGGGATTGTAATCGCCCTTTTCTATTGCAGAAATTGTCTGACGTGAAACGCCAACCTTTTCGGCAAGCTGCTGCTGTGAAATATCAAGTGCCGCCCTTGCACTTTTGAGCCTGAGATTTTTCATTATTCCTCACGCTCTTTCTTGTTTATAATAAGTTTGATTACTGTTGCAATCATCATAATTAGAAATACAACTGCGCAAAATAAAGGAATTAAATTACTGTTTAACATTCCGTTAGTTATAATCGGCTCTTTGTCAACAATTACATTTAATACAAAATTAAGTGCTTGTATCACCGTAAGAGTTCCGGAACAGTAAAAAAACGTGTAAAAATTTTTCTTACCTTTTTCTATACCAAAATAAGCATCTTTAAATATGCATATAACCACAAAAACCGCCACTGAAATAAACATACCGAGAAACATTTGCAGTTCTGTTTCAGCCCATTTTACACCAACTACATCAAGCATTCCGCATAAAATACAGTAAAACACTAGTGTAAAGAAAGAATATTTATATGCTGCATTTCTTGCAATAAGCTGTCGTTCATCATATTCTGTTTTGCCGCATTTTTTATTTAATATTATAGCGACAATTATGAAAATAACAATGACAATACTAAATCCGATAAGAAAACCAATAGCGTAATCTGACATAAATAAATCTCCCCTATGTATAAAATTTCCTTGTTGTATATGATTATATACTCTAATTTACATAATGTCAAGTATATTTTTCAATTTGTTAAAAATAATTTAATAAGAGAGAAACACTTAAAAATCAAATATAATTTATCGCAAAACGTGCACTCGCTTTGTGAGTGAACTTACTGTTAAATATAATAGAATTAATTTGCAGTCGAAAAAAGCATAAAAATAACGCTGAACTCAAAATCATCGAGTTCAGCGTTAAATTGGCGGAGACGGTGGGATTCGAACCCACGGTACCAAAAGGTACAACTGATTTCGAGTCAGTCCCGTTATGACCACTTCGATACGTCTCCGTATTTTCCTGACAATTATATATTTTACTTGTTTTCATCAGAATTGTCAAGCATTAATTATTTTTATCAAATACAGTTGATTTAAGGAAAATAAAATGTTAAAATAATTTTGATTAATTTACGAAAGGATTTTTATTATGACTAAAACAAATTTAAAATCTGTTTCAACTAAGATTTTAAGCTTACTTTGCACTATTGCTTTAATTAGCTCTATGGCTATTCTGGGTGGATGCTCGGGAAGCACGACAAGCTCTAATGGTTCTTCAAAGGCTACAGAAGCCGTTACAGAATCATCGGTTGATGAAGAACTGCTTTCAGGTAAGTTTACCGCAGTGATTGATATTAAAGATTACGGAAAAATCACTTTAGAGCTTGACGCAGACACCGCACCTATTACAGTTACAAACTTTGTAAAGCTTGCTAAAGAAGGTTTTTATGACGGTCTTACTTTTCACAGAATTATTAAAGGTTTTATGATGCAGGGCGGTGACCCGACAGGCACAGGTGCAGGCGGAAGCGATCAGGAAATCAAAGGTGAGTTTTCACAAAACGGCGTTGAAAATAATATTTCTCATGTCAGGGGCGTAATTTCTATGGCTCGTTCTCAAATGTACAACAGCGCAAGCTCGCAGTTTTTTATTGTACATGAGGACAGCACATTCCTTGACGGTCAATATGCAGGCTTTGGACATGTTACAGACGGCATAGAAATTGTTGATAAAATTTGTGAGGAAACTCATGTAATTGACGATAACGGTACTGTCGAAGAAGGTAAAAAACCTATAATTAATACAATTACCATTGAAGAGTAAAAAATGAAAATTCTTGTTGACGCTGACGCTTGCCCCGTTGTAAAGCTGGTTGAAAAAATTGCTAAATGCTATGGTATTCCTGTTGTTTTGCTCTGTGATACAAGCCATATAATGAACACAGATTACAGTGAGGTTAAAATTATCGGCTCGGGTGTAGATGCGGTAGATTTTGCACTTGTAAATATGTGCCTAAAAGGCGATATTGCCGTAACACAGGATTACGGAGTTGCAGCAATGGTGCTTTCAAAGGGCGGCTATTGCATTCATCAATCAGGCAAAATTTTTACTGATGATAACATAGGCGGTTTGCTTATGGACAGGTATCTTGCCAAAAAAGCAAGAATATCTAAGAGTAAAAATCACCTTAAAGGTCCTAAAAAGCGAACACAAGCTGATGACAAAAAATTTGAAACTTCATTTGAAAACCTGATAAAGAAATTATTGAACAACTAAACAAACGGCTGATTTGAAACCAACGCATTTCAAATCAGCCATTTTTAATGCTTAAAATCTCATAGTAAGAGAAATTCTGTTTTTTTCAGGCTCTACTGATAAAACCTTTACGTTTACAACATCGCCTACCTTTAAAACCTCTCCGGGATGCTTGATGTATTTATCACAAATTTGAGAAATATGAACAAGTCCGTCCTGGTGAACGCCGATATCGACAAATGCGCCAAAATCAATTACATTTCGTACAGTTCCTTTAAGCTCCATTCCCTCTTTTAAATCCTTTATGTCGAGAATATCACTGCGAAGCATAGGTGCAGGCATTTCATCTCTCGGATCTCTTCCGGGTTTTGACAGCTCTTTTACTATATCGTCAAGAGTCGGCAGACCGATTTCAAGCTTTTCTGCAAGCGATTTAGCGCCATATTCTTTTACACGCGACTGCAAATCAGGAAATTTACCCGATTTTATTTCATTATCAGAATAATCAAGCAGACTTAAAAGTCCTTTTGCGCTTTTATAACTTTCAGGATGAACACCTGTATTATCAAGAGGATTTTTACTTTCAGAAACTCTCAAAAAACCTGCGCACTGTTCAAAGGCTTTTGGACCGAGTTTTGGTACTTTTTTAAGTTCAGCACGGGACGTAAAAGCTCCGTTCTCTTCCCTATATGCAACGATGTTTTTACAAACAGTCGAATTTAATCCCGACACTCTCAAAAGAAGTGCAGGAGAAGCCGTGTTTAAATCTGCACCGACCGAGTTTACGCAGTCCTCAACAACACCGTCAAGTGTTTCTCCGAGCTTTTTTTGCGGCATATCGTGCTGATACTGTCCTACTCCGATTGCTTTAGGCTCAATTTTTACAAGTTCGGCAAGTGGATCCTGAAGTCGTCGTGCTATTGAAACAGCACTGCGCAGCGTAAGATCAAGCTCAGGCAATTCTGTTGCAGCAAGCTTTGACGCAGAATACACCGACGCTCCTGCCTCGCTTACTACCATATAATATACAGTATGGTCGGCACTTTTAATTGTTTCGGCTGTAAACATTTCAGTTTCCTTGCTCGCTGTGCCGTTACCGATTGAAATAATATCAACATTATATTTATTTATAAGTTGTAAAAGTTTAATCCTTGACTCCTCAATTTTTCTATCCGAGTGAGTAGGATAAATTACTGCTGTATCAAGCACTTTGCCTGTATCGTCAACTACCGCGACCTTACATCCCGTTCTGTAACCGGGATCAAGCCCAAGAACAGTTTTGCCCTTAACGGGAGGCTGCATAAGGAGCTGTTTAAGATTTATCGCAAACACCTTCATTGCATTTTCAGAGGCAGTATCTGTTAAATCATTTCTGATTTCACGTTCAATTGACGGAAAAATCAGACGATTGTAAGCATCTGTGCAAGCCTCTTTGATAATATCAGAACACAAAGGATTTGTTCCCTTATCAATCAATCTGCAAATAATATTAAGCGGTTTATCATTGTCAGACTCAATAGAAACCTTTAAAAAACCTTCTTTTTCTCCTCGGTTAATTGCAAGTAATCTATGTCCTGCGATTTTCTTAACAGGTTCTTTAAAATCATAATATGTAGTGTATACACTTTCCTTTTCAGGATCGGTTGCTGTTGAAACTACAACACCGTTGAGTGTTGTAAGGTTTCTGACTCTTTTTCTGATTTCAGCGCTGTCGGACACTTGCTCGGCAATTATGTCCATTGCACCCTGAATTGCTTCCTCGGCTGATGCTACGCCTTTTTCTTCATCTATATATTTTTCTGCATTAAGTGTGGGATTGTATGAATTTTCCTGCTTGATAATTTCAAGCGCTAAAGGCTCAAGTCCCTTTTCCTTCGCAACTGACGCTCTTGTTTTTCGTTTTGGTCTGTAAGGGCGATAAATATCTTCAAGTTCGGACAAAGTCGTTGCCTTGTCAAGCAATGCAGAAACCTCGTCTGTAAGCTTTTCCTGAGCATCAATAAGCGAACGTATTTCATCTCTGCGTTTATCAAGTCCGCGCAGATAATCAAGCTTTTCGCTGAATTCTCTAATAAGCTGGTCATCCATTGAGCCATGCATTTCTTTTCGGTAACGCGCAATAAACGGAATTGTGTTACCGTCATCGAGCAAACTGATAATGTTTTTAGCATACTCCTCTTTTATATTGAACTGCTGTGCTAAAATTTGTGAATACTCCATTATATCCTCCGTAGTAAATATTTGCTTATAAATTATAGCACAAACTGAAATTAAATGCACGGTTTTTTTGTTTTTAATCATAAAAGTATTTACATTTAAAAAAAATAGTAATATACTATAAATAAATTAAATATAAACGGGAGCTCAAGCGGGCTGAGAGGAAATGAATTGACATTTCGACCGTAATACCTGATTTGGATAATGCCAGCGTAGGGACTTAAACTGTAATTTTGCGAAGTATGTCTTTTGGCATACTTCGTTTTTTGTTTGGAGGGATAAAAATGATTTGCATTAACGGCGAAAAGTTTGAAAAAGATGAGATTGTTCTTTTAGATTATCTTGAAACAAACAGAATAAATCCTAAAAGGATTGCTATTGAAATGAACGGTGAAATATTACCGAAATCGCAGTTCAATGAAGTTGTGTTTAAAAGCGGCGACATTGTTGAAATTGTAAATTTTGTCGGAGGGGGCTGATTATGAACACTAAAATTCCCGACAAAAATGAAATTGATAATGTGCTGTCTTTGCGACACACACAGGAAGTTTTCGAAAAGCTGAAAGAAGCACGTGTTGCTGTTGCAGGGCTGGGTGGATTAGGTTCAAATATTTCTCTTATGCTTGCAAGATCAGGAGTAGGCACGCTTCATCTGATTGATTTTGACGAAGTGGATTTAAGCAATTTGAACCGTCAGCAGTATTTTATATGTCATCTTGGTACGTATAAAACCGAGGCTATTAAAGAAGAGATAAGCAGAATTAATCCGTACATAAATGTAATTACCGACTGCGTTAAAGTGACAGATGAAAATATAGATTCACTTTTTAAAGATGATAACATAATCTGCGAGGCGTTTGATGATCCTGACTGCAAGGCTATGCTTGTAAATCATATCCTTGAAACAAGGAAAGACGCTTATATAGTTGCGGCTTCCGGTATGGCTGGAGTTGAAAAATCAAACACAATTATCACAAGAAAAATTACGGACCGTTTTTATCTCTGCGGTGATGGAACAAACACTGTAGTTAAGGGCAACGGTCTGATGTCACCGAGAGTTACAATATGCGCCGCCCATCAGGCAAATACAATACTGCGTATAATTCTCGGAAAATATGATATATAAAGGAAGTAAGAAAATGGAAAATGACAAACTGATTATCGGAGGTCATGAGTTTAACTCACGATTTATTTTGGGCTCGGGCAAGTATTCTCTTGATCTTATCAAAGCGGCTGTTGAAAATGCGGGTGCAGAAATTATCACGCTTGCACTCAGGCGTGCCGCAACGGGAAATGTTGCAAATATTCTTGACTACATTCCCAAAAATGTAACGCTTTTACCGAACACCTCCGGTGCAAGAAATGCCGATGAAGCTGTAAGAATTGCTAGACTTGCAAGAGAAGTGGGCTGTGGTAACTTTATAAAAATTGAAGTTATCAAAGATTCAAAATATCTCTTACCCGATAACTACGAAACAATTAAGGCAACTGAAATTCTTGCAAAAGAAGGATTTGTAGTTATGCCGTATATGTATCCGGATTTGAATGTTGCAAGAAGCTTGCGTGATGCAGGTGCAGCATCTATAATGCCTCTCGGCGCACCAATCGGTTCAAATAAGGGAATATGTACAAAAGAATTTATTAGAATACTGATTGACGAAATTGATTTGCCAATTATTGTTGACGCCGGAATAGGCAGACCTTCACAGGCTTGTGAGGCTATGGAAATAGGTGCGGCGGCTGTTATGGCTAACACTGCAATTGCAACCGCAGGCAATATTCCTCAGATGGCTGAAGCATTCAAAAAGGGAATTGAAGCCGGCAGGCAGGCTTATCTTTCGGGGCTCGGCAGAGTTATTGAAAAAGGGGCGTCGGCTTCTTCCCCGCTAACAGGATTTCTTGAGAATTGAGGCAGTATTATGGAGAAAAGAACTAATCATATGGAATATCTGCCCGATATGGAACAAATTGACTCGGACATAAAAGACAAGGTAATTGAAGCTATGAATGCCTATATCCCTGAGAAATACACAGAAAATGATGTTTTACAGGCGCTTGAGCATGATACTAAAACAATTGAAGATTTCAAAGCTCTGCTTTCCCCTGCCGCTTTGCCCCATTTAGAGGAAATTGCACAGCAGGCAAAGGCTGAAACAAGAAAGCACTTTGGAAATTCAATTAATATGTTTACTCCGCTTTACATTTCCAACTACTGCGAAAACTACTGTATTTACTGCGGTTTCAACTGTCACAATAAAATTCACCGCGCAAAACTCAACTATGAGGAAATTGAAAAAGAAATGCAGGCAATTGCCAAAACAGGTTTGCAGGAGATACTTTTACTGACAGGTGAAAGCAAAAAAATGAGCAACGTTGAATACATAGGCGAAGCGTGCAAGATTGCAAGAAAATACTTTAAAGTAGTCGGTCTTGAAGTTTACCCGATGAACAGCGACGAATACAGCTATGTTCAGAAATGCGGCGCAGATTATGTCACTGTATTTCAGGAAACGTATAATTCTGACAAATACGAAACTTTGCACCTTGCAGGACACAAGAGGGTATTCCCGTATCGGCTTGAAACACAGGAGCGTGCTCTTATGGGCGGTATGAGAGGAGTTGGATTTGCGGCACTATTGGGACTTTCCGATTTTCGAAAAGACGCTTTTGCAACGGGAATTCATGCATATCTGATTCAGCGTAAATACCCTCATGCTGAAATTGCTTTTTCGTGTCCGAGATTAAGACCTATAATTAACAACGATAAAATCAACCCAAGGGACGTTCATGAGCCGCAACTTTTACAGGTTATATGTGCATACAGATTATTTATGCCGTTTGCAAGCATAACAATTTCAACACGTGAATGTCAGCGCTTTCGTGATAATATTGTTCAAATTGCCGCTACTAAAATCTCGGCAGGAGTTGACGTAGGCATAGGAGGACATAGCGACGGCGAGAAAAAAGGCGACGAGCAATTTGAAATTTCCGACGGAAGAAATGTCAAAGAAATTTACGATTCACTTTGCAAAAATAATATGCAGCCTGTAATGAGTGATTATATCTATGTTTAATGTTATATGTGTAAGTGCAAGGCTACTAAGCACGGATTTTCTTAAATTAATTGAAATGATTGCTCAAAGTGATGTTGAAGCAATTGTCCTGCGTGAAAAGGATTTAAGCGAAAATGAATATTTATTGCTTGCAAAAAATGTTAAAATAATCTGTGATAAGCACAGGAAAAAACTGATTATTCACAACTTTATTGATGTTGCAAAAAAGCTCGGAATAACAAGTGTTCAATTGCCTTTTTCAAAATTTATTTCCGAACCGGATCTTCACAAAGATTTTGAGAGTATAGGTACTTCCGTACATTCGGTTGAGGACGCTGTTTTAGCTGAAAAATCAGGAGCTAATTACATTGTTGCAGGGCATATTTTTGAAACCAACTGCAAAAAAGGACTTGCACCACGCGGCATTGAATTTTTAACAAAAATTTGCCGGGCAGTTAATATTCCTGTTTATGCAATCGGTGGAATAGATAATAATTCTGTTTCAGAATTAAATGTTGTAAATTGCAATAATTTCTCAGGTGTCTGCGTTATGTCTGAATTAATGAAAAGTGCATATCCGCAAAAAACTGTACAACAAATAAAGGATACTTACGTAATGAAAACTGACAGAAGTAAATATTTGCTCTACGCTGTAACCGACAGGCATTGGCTTAACGGCAGAAATCTTGAAGAAGATGTTGAACTCGCATTAAAAGGCGGTGCAACGCTTGTTCAGCTTCGTGAAAAGTCATTTGATTTTGAATCTTTTTGCAGAGAAGCCGAGAAAATACATTTAATTTGCAGAAAATACAATGTACCTCTTATTATTAACGACAATGTAAAAGTTGCAAAAGCAGTTAATGCAGATGGAGTACACCTTGGTCAAGGCGATATGAGCATAGCAAAAGCAAGAGAAATTCTTGGCAGAAGTAAAATCATCGGCGCGACTGCAAGAACTAAAGAACAAGCTGCAAAGGCTGAAAATGATGGCGCTGATTACATCGGAAGCGGTGCAGTTTTCGGCACAAGTACCAAAAACGACGCATCTAAAATGAGCTTTGAAACCTTAAAGGAAATTTGCAAAAGTGTTAATATTCCTGTTACGGCAATCGGCGGAATAACAAAAGAAAATATTTTTGAGCTTAAAGGTACCGGCATTTCAGGTGCAGCAATTGTCAGCGGAATATTTGCTGAAAAAGATATTTATAATTCTACTTTAGAATTAAAGCGGAAAATTGAGGAGGTTGTAAATGAAAAATGACCTCAAAATGAAGGCTGTACTTTCCATTGCGGGAAGTGATTCAAGCGGCGGTGCAGGAATACAGGCGGACTTAAAAACAATGTGCTGTCTTGGAGTATATGGAATGAGCGCAATAACCGCACTTACTGCGCAAAACACAACAGGAGTTTCAGATATTTTTGAAGTCACTCCCGAATTTTTGCAAAAACAGCTTGACTGTGTTTTCAGCGATATTTTTCCTGATGCAGTAAAAGTAGGAATGATTTCGGACTCTAAGATTATTAGGGTTACGGTTGATACTTTAAATAAGTATCATGCAAAAAATGTGGTAGTCGACCCTGTTATGGTTTCAACAAGCGGTTCAAAGCTTATAAAAGGGGAAGCAGTTAATTCTTTGAAAGAACTACTCTTCCCCATTGCCGACATAATAACACCTAATATTCCCGAGGCTGAAATTCTTGGTGAAACGGAAATCAGAACAAAAGGTGATATGGAAACAATTTGCAGAAAAATCAGCGAAAAATACGGCTGTTCCGTTTTATGCAAGGGCGGTCACTGCATCAACAATTCAAGTGACGTATTATTCCACAACGGAAAAATAACGTGGTTTGAAAGTCTAAAAATTGATAATATAAATACACACGGTACGGGCTGTACATTGTCAAGCGCAATTGCAGATCGGAAGAGCACACGTCTGAACTCCAGTCACTGGAGCTGATCTC
>CANBJR010000033.1 GCA_947369085.1 uncultured Clostridia bacterium
TCTTTTCATCGTTTACCTTTACAGACGGTTCGCTTAAAACATTTAGCCTTATAACGGCTGAATCCACCTTTGGAGCCGGCATAAACGAACCGGCGCTGACAGGAAACAGCATTTCAGGCTTTGCGTAGTAATTGATGGAAACAGTTACAGCGCCGCTCTGACGTGAACCGACTTCGGCACATATGCGCTGTGCCGCTTCCTTTTGCACCATAACGGTAATTGCCGATATAGGAAGTTTTTCTTCTAACAGCTTCATTATTACCGGTGAAGTGATATAGTACGGGAGATTTGCACAAACAACGACCTCCATTCCTGAAAATTCATCTTCAATCAGCTTGTGAAGTTTGATTTCAAGCACGTCCGCATTGATTACCTTTAAATTATCATACTCTGCAAGCGTTTCTTTAAGCACAGGCAACAGCCTTTTGTCAAGCTCGATTGCAACAACTCTGTCGGCAAGCTTGCAAAGCTCGTTTGTAAGCACTCCGATTCCCGGTCCGATTTCAATTACTCCTACACCCTTACCTGCTCCCGAAAGTTCAGCCATTCTCGGGCAAACAGAAGGGTTAATTAAGAAATTCTGACCAAGAGATTTTGAAAACGTAAAGCCGTGACGGCTTAAAATATTTTTAATTGTACCGATATCGGATAGTCTGTTCATCTTAAAATTCTCAAACCTTTCGGGTATTTGTTTTTAAGTCTGCCGTTCGACGCTTTTCCAAATCCTGTTGTCATACCGTTTACACAGACGGACGTAAAACCTTTTATATTATTAGGAACAGCAATCTCTTCACCGTGAAGAAATGCTTTTATTTCATCCCTGTCCACATCAAAGTCAACTACACTGCAACAATCAATTTTCTTTACAGAAGTAAATGCACTGTGGTGAGGCTCTAGTCTGTTTTTAAGAATTTCACCGAGAATTACTCCTGCACGAAGCACTGACAGACCTTTTATATCAAATTTAAATTTCTTTGGAAGGATTAAGATTTTATCTTTGATAATTTTTATATTCTCACCGAACGGACGATTGTAAAACAAGTTGTCATAAAAGTCAAGAACCTCTTTATCAACTTTACCAGTTGAAATATCAGGAATTGCTGTTTTTTCAATTTCACCTTTTTTACGCAGTCTTGCGGCAAAATGCCCCTCTCCGCCATCCATTGGGAAAATTCTTCGCGCATAATTAAGCGTAGGTCTGCCGAAAATTACGCCTGAATCTTCAAGTTCAAAATCGGAATTTTCATCAAGAAAACGTGTTATAACGCCCTCATTTTCTTCAGCAGAAAAGGTGCAGGTGGAATATACAAGCACTCCGCCGCTTTTGAGAGCCTTTTTTGCACTGTTCAAAATATTAAGTTGGCGCTCAGCACAGCTTTTTACGTGTTCTTCGCTCCAGTCGGTCTGCGCCTCTTGATTTTTGCGAAACATTCCTTCACCACTACAGGGAGCGTCCACAAGAACTCTGTCAAATTGATTTGCAAGACGTTCACACAGAACATCGGGATGGCAGTTTGAAACTACTGCATTTGAAATTCCCATACGCTCAATATTTGATAAGAGAATATTAGCTCTGTTTTTTACAATTTCATTACTCCATAAAAGTCCTGTTCCATTTAACTTTGCACCTATTTGCGTGCTTTTTCCGCCGGGTGCGGCACAAAGGTCAAGCACAAAGTCACCTTCTTCAACTCCAAGCATTTCAACTGCTGAGGTTGCAGACGGTTCCTGAATATAAAACGCACCGCAATGATGCAGTGGACTGTTGCCGAGTGAAACAACATCATCGGGTATATAGAATCCCTCTTTGCAAAAGGGTGTGTTTATTAATTCAAAATTGAGCAGACTTTTCAGTGTTTCGGGCGTACATTTGAGTGTATTGACACGAAGACCTCTGAAATTATCCGCTTCGTAATATTTTAAAAATTCACTGTATTCGTCACCTAAAAGCGACTTCATTCTAAATAAAAATTTATCCATTGAATAATTCCTAAATTTAGGTTAATAATAAGGTCAAAGGGAGGTGTTAATATGAATTTTAATCAGAATAACAACCAGAACAACAATCAGAACAATAACCAGCAGAAAAACAATCAGAATAAGAATCAGCAAAACAACAATCAGAACAAGAGCCAGCAGAATAACAAATAACACTGACTCTCAAATTTTCTGCGGAATTTCAGAAAAGCTACATTCTGCAAACAAGCAAACATGCCGTGGGCGCAATGGGGCGTTCACGGCTTGTTTACTAATAAAAATTACAATTAATAACCGTATTCTTCGCCGATAATTATTACTTTAATTCTGTTTAAATGGCGCTGTTGCGCACACACTACATAGTTACAGCAGATTCTTCCGTCACTGTGACATCCCTCACAAAGCTCTGCATTTTCTTTACCGAGGGAAACACAGCTGCCTTCTTTTGCACAATATGTATCGCAGCTAAGGCGGATTGTATTCTGAGGAGCAGCTACGGTTTTTACACGCTTTACTGCTTCGTCAATATTCTTTACAATTTTATTTATTCCGCATACAACTACTACGCTTTTCGGACCATAAAGAATTGCAGCTACACGGTTTGAATTGCCGTCAACATTGTAAAGCTCACCGTTTTCGGTTACAGCATTGGTACTTGTGAAAAATGCGTCAGCGGTAAAGGTTTTGCGATATACCTCCTCAACCTGTGCACGTGTTAATCCCGGAGCGGACCTGTCAAGATAATTATAGTCAGATGAGGTGATTATATCGTAAACTCCTGTTTCTTTTAAAGTAACCGAACCGCCGCTTGAAATTACATCACCTTTATTAATAAGAGTTTTTACAAGCTCACAGGCTTCTTCCTTTGTGTTACAAAAGTAAGGCTCCATTTTGTTACGTTTTAAATTTTGCATTGTTTTGTTTATTCTTGCTTTAAGTTCTTCTGTCATTTAATTCTCCCCTTAAAATTTATTTTAATACTACCTAATTATACTATATCATTTTATATTTTGCAACGAAAATGCGAAGGTGCAGAACATTAACTTTTGTTCTGCACCGCTTAAAATATATTAAGGTTCTACAAAATGAACTCCAAAATACTGCGCAACCGACTGCGAAAGGTTGCGTGCAATGTTGTTGATATTGTCGCGAATCCATTGAGCTTCTTCGGGATTATCGTGGTATGCAACCTCTATCAGCGCTGAGGGTGCTTTTGTTCGCCGTACTTCAGCAAGCGTAGTTGTTGGAATTGTATCAACATCGGACGGGTCGGGATAAACTTTCTTATAATTATCCTGAATAATTTCTGCAAAACGCTTGCCGCTTGCACTCGTAGGATAATAATAAATATCAGCTCCTGTATATCTGCCTGCCGCACTCGGAGGTGCGGCATTGCTATGAATCGCAAGGTGCAAATCGGGATTTGCCTGATTTGAATCAGCTATTGCCTGCGAAAGAGTCATATCAGGTCGGTTACGGTCAACTTCAATTCCGCTTGCGGCAAGATACGGCTCCATTGCGTCAGCTATAAGATTCATATAATACTCTTCATTTCCTCCGTCAACGTATGGATTATATTCCTGTAGTGAGGGACTTAAATATACTTTTGGCACAAAATTTCCTCTTTTCGCAATAATCTAATCTTCATAATCTATAATATTCCTAAAGTTGATTTTTGCGACCATTCATATTAGAAAACACCGTTTCGGAAATATCTGTCTCCGAAACGGTGTTACGTATATAATTATGTTTTCATTCATTAAAAGTATATATTACCAATCAGTCAGGATACCTGCAATAACTTTTTGAATCATTGTGGCGTCAACAACAGTAACCTCATCGGTTCCACAAACTTTAGCGGAAGAATAATTAATTTCCTGTTCAGAAATCAATCCTGCCAAGTATCGCTGAACGCAGGTAGCATCCTTAACTGACAGCTTACCGTCACCGTCGGCATCGCCTTTTACATAAATGCCTGTATCATCAGGAGTTGTTGTTCCGGGCTGAACAGAAGGCTCAGTATTGACGTCAGACGGATTAGTTTCAGGCTCGGGCTCAACGTTTACAAACTTTGCAAAGCAAAGAATTTCTGCAGCTTCATCAAGCAGCTCGTCAGACAATATGCCGTTCTTATAGTCATCAACAATTCTTGTAAAGGTATGATTTTTATATAATCTTACATCATTGCCAAGACAGGATGTAACATACAAATATTTTCCGATAACTATATATTCAAGAGTTGTAAAATAATCACCACTGTTGACAAACACAAGCATACTGCCGTCACTCAAAGTACCGTAATATTCAACAGAAAGTAAATCATAGTCAGCAGACGGATTAGCCTTAAAGTAATCATCCTTTATTTGTGATTCAGTTAATTCATCCAAAGGAAGTTTTTCAGGAGTTTTGCCTGAAAATTCAACAGGATATTTTTTAATATCTATGTGTCCGTATGACCCTGTTTCAAGCGGATGGTAATTTTCAGTTGTCGCCGATACCGCAAAACAAGCAAAAATACTCGTTAACATAATTAACGAAATAAATATTGAAATTAACTTTTTCATAACTATACTCCTTTTTAAAATAAATTTTTCGCTGTCACTTATTATCAATATCTGCCAGTTTTTTCTGAATGCAGGTTGAATCCAAAACATTTACTATTCCGTCATTATTATAGTCAAATACGGTATCAAATCCGTATTTAGTTTTTACGGTTTCAGACAGACCTACTGCTGCCTTCTGAACTATGGTGGCATCTTTAACGGTAAGCACACCGTCGCTGTCGGCATCACCGAGTTTGTACATATTTTCAAATGAAGTTTCATACAGCTTGTCTTCATCAATTTTACCGTTTGCAAGTCCGTCTTCAAGAGTTATTATATCGCCTGTTTCGGGATTTACTGCAAGATAACCAAAGACCGACGGAATACTGCGATTTACATCTTCAATAATATAATCGCCGTATCTTTCTGATATGGGCATAGGCTCTTCAATATTATATCTTGCATAAACAATAAAGAAGCCTTCAAAGTTTTTAAATATCGGTATTCCTATCATTGTTTCCATATACTGATTTTGCTTTTCATTGTCTAACTTTGTTTGTGCAAGCTCTTTTATTTTTAAAAAATCTTCAAATGAACAAATATCGGGATTTTGTGTTGTTAACTTATAATCAAGAAGTCTTTGCTTAATTTCGGCAACTGATTTGTTAAAACTTTCCTCATTATCCGGATAGAAAAAATCGCCTTGTATTTCAACTTTTATCTCGTTGAAAAAATTGTAGTCCTCCTGTGTCAACATATCGCCGAATTTATCAAGCAAACAGCAAACATAAGTATAACAGTTATTAATTTCAGTTCTGTCATATACAACTTCAACAATATCGTTTGTATTCTCCGGCAAACCTGCTGCACCGGCACATATACAACTCGACACAGCGAGTGTTGCACAAATAGCTATTGAAAGAAATTTTTTTATTGAATTCTTTTTCATAGTTTCACTTCTCCTTTGTTTTACAGATAAATGTGTACGGACTGATTACCAAGATAAGCAGAGTACTTATACGAATGTCCGCGCTCATCATAGAATGTTAAATAATAAACGCCTTTATTAAGATCGATTCCTTTACTTCCAGGATTATATTTTACTGTGAATCCCTCATATGTGTGAGTTACAACAGCTATCTCGGCAGACGAAAACATTTGAGAATAAGACTCGCCATTTTCAGACTCAATATGACAATAGTATTTAACATCCTCTTCAAATGATCCGGATGAATGCTCTGAATGATAAAAATAAATTGTAGATGAAAAACTTTCGCACGGTGCTTCAGCCGTTGGGGTTTCGGGTTCGAATGGATACGGGCTGGTTGTTATTTCTTCAATTGGATCTGTTTTCGGTGGAGCAGGATTTGTTATCGAAGGTTCAGGTACATCGGTGCTGCCTGTATTGCCTGAACTTGCTGTTGTTTTGGGCGATTCGGGATCTGTGACAATGCCTTGAGAATTTGTCGGATTCTTTCCTGTAGTGCCTTGACAGGTTCCGTATATTAAGTCAGACGAATTTGTAGATTTCTGCACGGAGCCTGTCTGCTGTTGCGATGTGGCTGCAGCCGTTGGAATGTTATTTATTATGGGATTTGGAATTGTTGGAATAGCCGACAGATTTGAAGAAGGGCTTGTGCTGTTGGTTACTTCCGAGACTGATGTGCCTGATGACTTTATCGGGGCAATGGGATTCGGCATATCAACACCGAATTTTAAAAAGACAACAGCGCACAGCGCACAGCAGAAAATAAAGCAGGCTGCCGAAGCGATTATATAGGGGTTTAGGAAAGCGGGCTTAATTTTATTCTTTTGTGGAATTTTTGTTGCGTTTTCAATCCAGTTTTCAGGGGTTTTTACGTCTTTGAGCTGATTAAAGTTTACCTTTTTCAAACGTTATCACCTCCGTAAACAGACTTCAAAATTTCTCTTCCTCGTTTGAGCAGTGATTTTACAGTATTCTCCTTTATATCAAGAATTTCAGCAATTTCATGCACCTTGTACTGTTCACAATAATGAAGATAGAGAACGTCACGATATTTTGAATGGGTTTTCATAAGCGCCCACGAAATGTCGGAGCTGTCGTTATCATTTACAATCACTTCATTTTCAAGAGCATCAAGGGAGAAATGACGGCGGTTTTTGCGCATATAGCTTGTACATTCGTGAATTGCCACTCTGATAAGCCAGGCTTTTATGTGCTCATCACTTGTAAATTCGGGGGATTTATAGTATAGCTTGAAAAAAACATTCTGGTAGCAGTCCTCTGCATCTGCAAAATTTTGCAAACGCATTATACACACGCCTGTTACAGTGTCAGAAAACTTTCTGACAGCCTGTTCGTATGTAAGTCCTGCAAACAGTTTTTCTGCCACATTATCTCCCCCCTTCACTAATAATACGCTCAAAAAATGCTTTTGGTTGCATAAAAAATAGAAAAAATTGTAAAAAAACTGCAAAATCCGATAAATACACTTCGAATTTTGCAGTAATACTTTCAGACAGATAATTTATTTTTTTGTATGTTTTTTTCTTCTTTTTAATTTATTAGCCAAAGAATGCAGGCTGAAATGTTTTATCTGTTCGTGGTAAACAAAATTTATTTCAGCGCAAATCATAAGGCAAACCATACAGAAATACAACCATATCATAACACCTGCAAGCGTTGCAAGTCCGCCGTAAATTGAAAAACCGTTGAAATTATCTACATAAATTGAAATTCCAAGTGAAAGCACATACCATGAGAGTGTGCATAGAAAGGCACCCGGAAGCTGATATTTGATTCCGTACTCCCTGTGCTGTTTACGGCTTACATTTGGGAAATTGCGATACACAAGCGCAAAAAGTACAACGAGAAATAAGAAAATCAGAATATAACGAAGGTGATAAATGAGCGCAACAATATCAGGCAGATATTTTAAATACGGTGACAGCAATTTGTTGATTGTAGAGCCGAGTCCGATTATTACGAACGAAACAAGAATTATAGCAAAAAATGCTATTGTATAAAACATTGCACGTATTCTCAAGAAAAACCAGTTTCTGTTTTCATAAGCATCATATATTCTGTTAAGTCCGTTTGTTATTGCGTGTATTCCCTGCGCCGCAGACCAAAGTGTTATTATCAGAGTAATAAGAGAAATTCCTACTGTGTTCTTGTAGGCATTTGTAAGAAAATAGGACACTTCATTTACAATCTGCTCTGAAAAAATACCGCTGAAAACCGATTCGATAAGCTCTACCGAAATATTCAGATTTTGCAATATGGAAACAATAAACATTGAGAGAGGCACTGCTGATAAAATCATAAAAAAAGCTGACTGCCCTGCTATCGCAAAAATATTGTCGTGCAAGCATTTACTTGTTATCGGTTCAAATCTGTCAATAAATTTCATTACCGAATCCATAAATTCTCTTAACTTTTTCATAGCGCCTCCTTTATCAATATGAATTACAAATCATTTTCCATTTTTCTTTTTCTGAACATTATAAGAAATCCTAGTCAGCATTTTTTCGCTGACAAAATGCTCAAAAAACTTTGTCGCCTTCATTTCAAAACCCGGTGTGATTATCATCTTTCCTTTTAGGGTTTTGTCAACAGCGTACTTAGCAACGTATTCGGGAGTAAGTCCTCTTATGCAGAATTTTACATTTGCAACGTTATTGAAATTAGTCTGAACAGGGCCGGGACATAGTACAGAAACCTTAACGTCAATGTTATCCCTGCGCATCTCTTCATTGATTGCCTGAGTAAGACGCACAACATAGTTTTTTGAAGCATAGTAGCTTGAAAATGTAGGTCCTGCAAGAAATCCTGCCGCTGAACCGACGTTAAGAATATATCCGCTGTTTCGCTTTACCATATCCTGCAAAAACAGCTTTGTAAGCACATGAACGGCTACTATATTAGTGTGAATAAGTCCGATTTCCTTTTCAAGAGGAACTTCCGTGAATTTTCCGTACACGCCGAACCCTGCGTTATTCACAAGAAAATCAATCTGTTCGTCTTTTAGATGCTCGTACAAATCAAAGCTATCCTGTTCCCTGCACAAATCAATCGTAATTACCCTTACGCTTACATTGCTTAATTCATCACGAAGCCTGTTGAGTTTTTCTGTATTTCTTGCAACAACAATGAGATCGTATCCCATTGAAGCAAGGTATTTGGCAATTTCTCTGCCTATTCCTGAGCTTGCACCCGTTATCAGCGCTTTCATTTTTACTCCTTTTCGGCTGTTACACAAAACCAGCCTGTACTGCTTTTTGAATAAGTCCTTATATTCTGGTAGCCCGCATGCAAAAGAATATCAGCTATGCTGTCTTTTGAAACGGCTTCAATTCCCAGTAATTTTTCAACCTTATCCCATTTATTAGGTTCTTCATCGCTTTTTACCATTTCAAAAACAAGCAAGAGCTTGCCGCCGGGCTTTAACACACGATAAATTTCTTTAAGGTCATTAAGCTTATCAGGCCAGAAATAGTAGGTTTCAACAGCAGTAACTGCATCAAATTTGTCGTCATCAAAAGGGAGCGACGATACAGAAGCCTGTAATATTGAGGCTTTGCCGCACATAATATTATTCTTGTTGAGCTTCTTTGATTTTTCTACACAAAGTTCGGAATAGTCAATCCCGAAAACCTTGCCGTTTCCTATTTTAGTGCAAAGCTTTGAAACTGTTTTTCCTCCGCCGCATCCTACATCAAGCACACTGTAACTGCGCTTTATTTCGAGGTGAACAAGTGCCCAATCGGTTAGCTCCGAATGCCCCTTGTTCATGGATTTTATCATCATCTTTCCCCAAAAGCCTTGCGGACGTTCTGCATTTTCTACTAACTTGTGGTATTTCATATTATCGCTCCCATATTTTATAGATTTTTCTTTAAGCGAATTTGTTTAGATTTTTACTTAATAACTTTTAATTCTGCAATAGCTCCATAATGTAAAACATCAAATTCATAAGGTACTGTTTCTGTAAGCATTCTCCTATGTTCATTTTCCCATGCTGACACTTCTTCAGCGGGAAGAGATGCTCCAACGCCTCTGCACGCTTTCATTCTGCCGTTCCAGCTTTCACGCGTAAAATGCACATTTAAAGGATATTCCTCGTGATAAATAAGTTTAAAATTTTTGTTATAGCACTCGGGAATAAAAATCGGATGAATAGTTTCTCCTGCACCGCTCCACTTTGGACTGTATTTTAACACCAGTTTTTCACTTGCTTCTGCAACCTTATCCTCGAAAGGCAGCCAAGCCATATATAAAACAAGAATACGCCCGCCAGGCTTGAGCATTTTAAAAAGCTTTGAATTAATCTGTTCATGATTAAAATACCAAAAGCATTGGCAAGCAGTAATTACATCGAATGAATTATCGGGAAAATCAATATTTTCCGCAGAAGTTACACAATAATCTATATTCATATCTTGAGATAAAATTTTAGCCTGTTCAATCTGATTTTCGGAAATATCTGTTCCCGTCCATTTTGCACCGTAACGATACATATTTCTCGGAATGACTCCTGTTCCCGTTCCAATATCAAGAACACTTTGTCCTTTGATACAAAGATTACGGTTAATTATTTTATCGTAAAATTCCTGCGGGTAAATATCACGGAATTGTGCGTA
Source organism: uncultured Clostridia bacterium (assembly GCA_947369085.1). Taxonomy (GTDB): domain Bacteria; phylum Bacillota; class Clostridia; order Oscillospirales; family Acutalibacteraceae; genus Ruminococcoides. The sequence continues at coordinate 10,146 of CANBJR010000033.1, forward strand.
ATCAGACGATGTTTTTCCCCATTCAAACGCTTTACCGCCATCTATATTTTTATTTCTTATTTCCATAAGGAAATTTCACCTATTTCTATTATAATTGCATAATCACAAAAATATTAGCAAAAAATGCGAAGCTCTGTTTATCTGAAAGCTCCGCATTTTTATTTTACTAATTTTACATGCTATTTTTCAGCATATTATTTTGATATAATTTCTTGTGGTTTTTTCTTTTTAATCAAGGTTTGTATACCTTCAATGACAAGAATGATTGACAAAACAATCTATGCAACATTGTAAACATCATACGATACTGCCTTGTCAATACTGATAACATTCCATCATTTAGAAAGGACAATTATTTGCTATTTAATTATATCATATTTTTACAAATTTACAAGACAAAAAATTATAATTTAGGCAAAATATATGAAAGTAATTCCATTTATTTTATAAATTATTCACTCTTACAATCACGAATTTAAAATCATATTGCAAAAGACTTTTATTTCATCAATTCTGCCCGCAACATCACCTTTGTATTCAATCGAGCACAAGCTCATATTACCGCTTGCATTTATTTCAAGATGTCCGTAAAAATGTTCTATGCTTCCGATTATTTTTTCGCATTCCGCCGCACTTGGACCGGTTCTTAATGCAATTGTATAACCCTGTTTTCCTTTGGAAATTTTTGCATAAGGTTCATGCGTATTGCACCATGGAGTACATCTGTCTATAAACACTTTGAACTGTCCGGGAATGTCTGCCCAATATGATGGAGAAACCGATACTATCTTATCCGCCCATTCATAATATGAGATAACCTTCTTAACATCATCATGTTGAAAACATTCTGCTGAAGTATGGCATTTTCGGCATCCTTTACAATACTTGATATCAAAGTCATCTATACAAATTGTTTTGATTGTATTACCGTTATGTAAATATTGGCTGACTATATTTACAATTTCAGCGGTTGCACCGTTTTTACCGGACTACAGTTAATTATTAAAATATTCATATACATTCCCCTTAAATTTTGCCTTACAATTTCTTTGACATCAATACTACGCACTCTATATGAGCAGTTCGGCTGAACATATCGCAAGGCGTAATTTCTTTTATAGAGTAATCGCCCTCGGTAAAATATTTTAAATCCCTTGCAAGCGTAGCCGGGTCGCATGAAACATAAACCACTCTGCTCGGTGACATTTCAAAAATTGTCTTTACAAGTTCCTCACCGCAGCCCTTTCTCGGCGGATCAAGAATGATTACATCAGGTTTTAATCCAGCATTTTTTAACTCTTCAGCGGCTTTAGGTGCGTCAGAACAGATAAAACGTGAATTTTTTATTCCGTTCATCTTTGCATTTTCTTCTGCATCGTTTATTGCGTCCTGCACAATTTCTACACCGACAAGCATTTTACACTCTTCTGCCATTGTAAGTCCTATTGTTCCCGTTCCGCAGTATAAATCAAGGAGAATTTCGTTGGATTTGAGATTTGCATATTCCTTTGCTTTGTTATAGAGCTTTTCAGCCTGTCTTCTGTTTACCTGCCAGAACGAAAACGGAGATATTTTAAATTTTAGTCCACACAATTCATCTACAATATAATCTCTGCCGTATGCTGTTCTGTTTTTTGCGCCGAGAATTACATTCGTGACCTCTCGGTTTGAATTTATAATTACACTTGTTAAATTTGGTAAGCTTTCACGCAGCATTTTTACAAGCAAGTCCTCCTGCTTTAAGCCATTTCCGTTTACAACGAAGCAAACCATAAGCTCGTTTGTTACTTCGCCTATTCTGATGTAAAGATGACGAAGCCTGCCCTTGCCAGTTTTTTCGTCATAAATATCGTTATTTGTCCGCGAAATAAAATTTCGTGTAATTTCAATTACCTTTGCAAAAATTTCAGGCTGCAAAACACAATCGCCGCAATTAACTATTCTGTGACTGTGAAACGCATAAAAACCGATTTGCACCTTGCCGTCTTTGTTAAGACCTATCGGAAGCTGTGCCTTATTGCGATAGCGAAGAGTATTGTTGCATGCAATAATCGGAGCAAAGTTTGCGTTCTTTATTCCGCCGATTCGGGTTACGGCGTCTATTACCTTTTGCTGTTTAATTTTACATTCCTCTTCATAGCTTATGTGCCGCCACACACAACCGCCGCATTTTGAGAAATTTTCACAGTCAGGCTCTATTCTTGCCGGAGAAGGAGTTATGATTCTTTCGATTTTTCCGAAACCATAAGTCTTTTTTACCTTTAATATCCGCACTTCAAGCTCGTCACCTATTGCAGAGAGCGGCACAAATACCGGTATTCCGTTTAAAGTTCTGCCTACTCCGCTGCCTTCTGCCGAAGCTGATGTGATTGTAAGATTTATAATGTCATTTTTCTTTAAAATCATAATAATTACCACCATATTGTTCTTAATATATTTTACCATTCTTATTTAAATTTGGCAACAGGCTTAATTTTTTAAATTTTCCGTAAAATATATTATCATTTCTTATAAATTTAATTTTAGGTATTTATTTTTTTGCTTTTTAGCCTTATAATAATAAGGATATATATTATTCTGATTAAAAAGGGCGGTATGTTGTTTTGAATTACGATAAGCTTATGGATAAAATAAAAAGAATACACTTTATAGGAATCGGCGGCAGCGGTATGTGTCCGCTGGCTGAGATTCTTCGCAGCGAAGGCTTTGAGCTTTCGGGTTCTGATATGAACGAGGGTGAAACCCTTGACAGAATTAAAAGCTACGGTATTCCTGTATATATGGGTCACAATGCTGAAAATATTGACGGAGCTGAGCTTGTTGTCTATTCAGCCGCAATAAAAGAAAACAATCCCGAAAGAATGGCTGCAAAAGAACAGGGTATTCCCTGCATTGAGCGCAGTGTTATGCTCGGCATTGTCACAAGAAGATACAAAAGAAGTATTGCAGTTTCGGGTACTCATGGAAAAACCACAACCACAGGTATGCTGTCACAAATTTTAATTGGCAGCGGCTTTGACCCATCAGCAATTATCGGAGGAAAGCTCCCATTTATCGGCGGCAACAGCTATGTAGGTCACAGCGATATTATCGTCTGCGAGGCTTGCGAATACGTTGACACATTTTTACAGCTTAACCCCTTTATATCAATTATTTTGAACATTGACGCCGACCACCTCGACTACTTCAAAAATCTTGACAACATCAAAAAGTCATTTAACAAGTTTTCTAAGCAGACTACAGGACTTCTTATAATTAACGGCGATGACGAAAATACACTTGACGCTGTTAAGGATATTGAAATAAATAAGCTGAGCTTCGGTTTTAGCGAAAATTGCGATTACAGAGCTGTAAATGTCAGCGCAGACAAGGGTGTTCACGAACAGTTTGACTTATACTTCAAGGGCGAAAAGCTTACAAGCATAAAGCTTATTGTCCCCGGTAAGCACAACATTTACAATGCTCTTGCCGCAGCGGCTACGGCTCACTATCTCGGTGCAACTCCCAATGAAATTTCTGAAAATCTCCACAAGTTCGGCGGAGTTCACAGAAGATTTGAAATTCTCGGCACACCGTGCGGAATTACTGTTGCCGACGATTTTGCACATCACCCGACAGAGTTGACTGCTACACTCACAGCTGCAATGAATATGGGATTTAAGAAGGTATGGGCTGTGTTCCAGCCTCACACGTTTTCAAGAACAGCAATACTGCTTGATGATTTTGCAGAGGCTCTTAAAATTCCTGATGTTGCTGTCATCTCGGAAATTCTGCCTGTAAGAGAAGTTAACACATATAATATTTACTCCACTGATATTGGTGCAAAGGTTCCAAATTCGGTATGTCTTGATACATTTGAGGAAATCACTGATTATGTTTGCAAAAATGCAAAAGAAGGCGATTTGATTCTCACAATGGGCGGCGGCAACGTTTATATGTGCGCAAATATGATTTGTAAGCAATTAAAGTTTATTGAGGACGGACAGGAATAGTTTATTTTACTAAAATAAATAACCTTTTCTTTTGAAAAACATATTCTACACAGAAAGAACTCCCGATTTTGTCGGGAGTTCTTTCATTTTGGAGAGGTATTTTATGAAAAACAACAATTACCAGCCAAACATCTGTGACCAAATGTCATCAGAATTATCATTAGCAGGTGTTGTTGATGACTGATTTTGAACGTTTCCGCTTGGAACATACTCTGCGAGTGTAAGCGTTAAGTCTGATGTTTCACCGTTACGATAAACAGTAAACTTGACTTTATCGCCAACTTTAGAATCTTTAAGCGCATTTTTAACATCTGCCGACGTGTTTATGTCTGTTGAATTGACCTTAGTGATGAGGTCGCCTGTATGAAAACCTGCTGTCTCAGCATTTGAGCCTCGTGTTACAGACAAAACATAACAGCCTGTTTGATTTACGCCATAATAAAATGCAGAATCATTAGAAGTAATGTCGGTTAACTGCATACCAAGATCGATTTTTCCTGTAACATAACCGTAGGATTTTAGATCGTCTATAATATCAAGCACATTGTTTATCGGAATTGCGAACGCAATACCTTCTACCTCGGTTGCGCTGTCTTTTGCATTGACAATACCTACAAGTTCTCCGTTTGCATTGAAGAGTCCGCCGCCTGAGTTGCCGGGGCTGATTTGGGCATTAGTCTGGAGCAAAGTCATATTTTTTCCTTCAATTACAACATCTCTTGCAAGAGCGCTGATAATTCCATCAGTTACGGTTCCGCCGAGTTGACCGAGCGGATTGCCGATTGCTACTACATAATCGCCTACTGCAAGCTTTGAGCTGTCGCCAAATGTTGCAGGTGTAAGACCTTTTGCATCTACTTTAAGAAGCGCTATGTCATTTTCGGAATCGCTTCCGATTACTGCAGCGGTATAACTTGTTTTGCCGTCACGAAGAGTAACAGTTACGCTGTTAGCATCTTCAATTACATGGTGGTTCGTGATAATATATCCATCCTCGGAAATAATTACACCTGAACCTGCTCCCTGCACAACATACTGTTGTGCGAAGCTTCCGGTTTTAACGCCCTCGGTTTCTATTTCAACTACGCTGTCAGCTGTTTTCTTTACAACTTCGGAAGTTGTATTTGCAGATACATTGCTCGATCTTGATGTATTGCTGGCTTCAACCTTATTGATGTTTACACCGTTAGAGCTTGATGAATTCATATTGTTAGCAAGATAACCGCCGCCAAAACCAAGTGCTGCCGAACAGAGAATTGAAATTACAAGCATTGCAGCTACAAAACCCCTTGAAGCAGGTTTTTTAGGCTTTTTAACTTTTGGTTTTTTTACCTTTGCCTTATGAATATTCTGCGGATGTCCGTAAGGAGATTGTCCTGTGGTATTTGAATAAGTGCCGTACGGACTTTGGGAATTGTAGTTGCCAGAAGCTCCGTATGAAGTATTTGAGCCGTAGCCCGATGAGGAGCTTGAGTAACCTGTATTTGTATATGAATCAGAATAACCGGTGCCTTGCGGATTAAAGCTATCGGCACTTGTCTGAGATGCCTTGGGAACAGAATATGCATTTTCATAATTATTGGGATTGTGAGAAGCATTTTCATTATTACCATTTACATAAGAGTAATGGTATTCACTGCTTGAATTGTTTTGCGAACTGTTTGAATTCCACTCATAAGAGCTTTCGGTTTGCTTTGATTCATTAGTAGTATTATCGGAACTGCTGAAAACATCATTGCTGTTAGAACTTTGGCTTTCAAGTGGATTATCGCCGTTTTCAAAATGATTGTTGTCATTATAATAATTAGACATTATGTTTGCCTCCTATTAATCAGCTTTTGTTGCTGTTTTTTATGTTGTACACATAATAATCCGCTAAAGTGAAAACTGTATGAACTCGCATTGAAATAAATATGAAATAATATATACCATTTTGTGAAGAAAAATCAAAAAATATCAAAGATTACGTTGTAATTTACGGTAATATATGATATAATTATTAAGAAATCTTCAATATTTTTGTTAATGGAGGATATATTTATGAAAAAAAGTGTTTTTAAAGCAACGCTTTGTACGCTTTTAAGTGCATTGATTGCATTGCCTGCTTCTGTTGTTTCTTTTTCAGCAGAATCAAGTAATCCCGAGATTCTGTTTAAGCTTAAAACAAACAAAAACGGTTTTCAGTATATAGAGGAAAACGAAGACATTAAGGCAGATAAGATTAAAGCTGATAATAATTTACTTAAAGCTGTTTATCTTCCCTCAAAATACAATCTTGCGGACAGCAATCTTGTTTCCAAAGTGAAAAATCAGAATCCGTATGGTACGTGCTGGGCGTTTTCTACGCTTGCTTCTCTTGAATCAACCTTGATTAAGTCGGGAAATGCCGACTCTTCTGTTGATTTATCTGAAAAACATTTAATCTGGTTTAACTATAACGGAGCTGACAGCAGCACAGATAAAAGTCTGTATGCAGGCAACGACTCTTTTGTATCTGCAGGTTATTCTCCGTTCCTTCTCGGCGGTTCTATGTATATGGCTTCTTCTACGCTTATGAGAAGATACGGTGCGGCTGATGAAAGCAAAGCTCCTTACGAGTTTAAAACCGGTACAACGGTTGACAGTTCACTCAAAAATGAAGCTGACATTTATCTTAAAAACGCTGCATTTCTGCCTGAAACTGTATCTTTTACAACTGACGACTACGGCAGTGTTACAAACCAAGAGCTTTTTGACAGCAATACTGTTGCCTCAAGCATAAAGAAAATCAAAGAAAACATATATACAAAAGGTGCTGTTGCGGCTTCATACTACTGTTCGGACTCAATGACCGGCAACACCTCAAATGACAAATACTGGAACAACACTTACAAAAGCTATTACTTTAACGCAAAGCTTTCGGGTGCAGATAATTTTAAAAGTCCTAATCACGGAATTACTCTTGTCGGTTGGGACGACAGCTTTTCAAAGGATAACTTTACAACTACTCCGCCGAATGACGGTGCATGGATTGTGAAGAACAGCTGGGGAAGTAATTGGGGCAACAACGGATATTTTTATCTTTCATATTATGATTTAAGCTTTTATGAGCCTGTTCTTTTTGAAGCAGAAAATGCAAAATATACATCGGACGGCACAACAAAACACGAATATGAAAACATTTATCAATATGACGGATTAGGATTTGCAGACGCACAGATTTATTACAACGGAAAAAACAGCTGTAAATCAGCTAATTTCTTTACCGCAAGAGGTGATGAAGCCCTTGAAGCTGTTTCGGTTTCTTCATTCTATGATAACTGCACTGTAAACTATGAAGTATATAAAAATCTTACGTCCAACGTTAATCCGACTCTCGGTACTCTTGTTGCCCAAGGCAGCAAATCTTTTTCTAACAAAGGATACTACACTATTCCGCTTGACAAAAAAGTTGAGCTTTCAAAAGGCGAAAAATACTCTGTTGTTGTAAGCATATACTTTACAAGCGGCAATCAGGACTATTCAATTCTTGCTTGTGAAACACAATACGGCGGTTATACAAGCATTGAAGCCAATGACAACGAATCGTCATATTATACAAACGGAGCGTGGAAAAAAGTCAGCTCATCAACATCAATTTCCGGATGTAAAATAGGCAACGCTACAATTAAGGCTTATACAAATGATACTGTACAACCGCTTTACGGCGATGTAAACGGCGATGGTGTTCTGACTGTTGCAGATGCAACGTTGATTCAGAAATTCTGTGCAGAAATTATAGCTTTTACGGATGAACAGATTACAATTGCTGATATAAATAGAAACGCAAAAATTGAAGTCGGCGACGCTACTACTATTCAAAGAATCATAGTCGGAATATAATATTAATACCTAATAAATTTCAAGCAAAAAGCTCCTGCAACAGTGATTTGTTGCAGGAGCTTTTTATGCGTTTTCGGCGACAATTTTGTCGTCGTTTTCTTTTTGCTTTTCACGTTTTTCAACTATCTTCTTTTTTACAACTACTTCATCAAACTTCTTTTTAAACGATATTCTTCCTATGAATCTGCGGTTACAGCGTTTGCAAAAAAACTCGGCTGAAAAGCTCTTATTGTGAATTTTCCACTTTGTCATTCTTCTTGCCTGTTTTCCGCAGCAGTCACATTTGAATTTCATCTGACTTTTATCAATTTCATCGCTGTTTAAATCGGTGATGAAACGGGATTTAAAAGTCATTTTTTCATAAAAATTGTTGTCATCCGCATTCAAAATAAAACCTTTGAGCGACTTTTTGCACGAAAGTCGTTCAAGACATTTAAGGCTAAGCTCCGCATCAAAAAATGCACGGTGCTGCTCCTCCTGAGAAAATTCAATTTCAAGCAATTCGGCACAGCTTGAAAGTCCCAACTGGCTTGATGGATTATGCAAATCAAGACAACCCTCGCAATACGCCTGTAAATTGCAGTATCTTTTAAGAAAAGGCAAATGATAATCGCCTGTAAAATAGCTGTAATTTTCAATTAAGGCATGAATGTCTGATGTCCCCCATGTCATTAAAACGCTGTCGCCCGAAAATTCGGTAAAGCGATTTACTGCTTCAAGAAAAGGGATTCCGTTTTCCTTTAATTCCTCATTTGTAATCTTGGTAAGCTCTTTTACCTTACTGCACAGCTTTTTGCCGATTTGAGGCTTTATCAGTACAGAAAACGTATCTGTAATATTAAACTCATCATCAACCTTTACCGCACCGAACTCAATTATTTCATTTACAAATCGATGCAAGTTAGTGCTGTATGAGCCGTTCCATTCCAAATCAAGTATTACAAAGCTCATTATTTTTTACGGAAAGCCTGCTTCATACGCTGTTCTTTTGAAAGAATACGCTTGCGCATACGGATATTTTCGGGAGTAACCTCTACAAGCTCATCGTCTGCGATAAATTCAAGGCACTGTTCAAGTGACATCTGTGAAGGAGGAGTCAGCTTTAATGCATCGTCAGAACCCGATGCACGTGTGTTTGTAATGTGCTTTTTCTTGCAGACGTTTACGGTAATATCCTCAGCCTTGGGACTTGCGCCTACAATCATTCCTTCGTATACGGGAACACCTGCACCGATAAACAATCTGCCTCTCTCCTGTGCGGCATACAAACCATAGGTTACTGTTTCACCTGTTTCAAAAGCAATAAGCGAACCCTGATGACGTGTTACTATTTCACCCTTGAAAGGCTCATAGCCGTCAAAAACATGGTTCATTATGCCGTTACCGTTTGTATCGGTAAGAAATTCCGGACGATAGCCCATAAGTCCTCTTGCAGGAATTCTGAACTCAATGTGGGTTACGCCGCCTTCACGAGTACCCATATTTACAAGTTCAGCCTTTCGTGAACCGAGCTTCTCCATTACTGCTCCAACGTATGAATCGGGCACTTCAATAATAAGAAATTCTATAGGTTCGTAAAGCTTGCCGTCAATAGTCTTTGTGATTACCTGAGGACGTGACACCTGAAATTCATAATTCTGACGGCGCATTGTTTCAATTAGAATTGAGAGATGAAGCTCACCTCTGCCCGAAACCTTAAATGTATCGGCGCTGTCGGTTTCTTCAACACGCAAAGCTACGTTTGTTTCAATCTCCTTGAAAAGTCTGTCACGCAGGTTACGGGAAGTAACGTACTTACCCTCCCTACCTGCAAAGGGAGAATTATTTACGATAAAGTTCATTGAAACTGTCGGCTCGTCAATCTTTACAAACGGCAAAGGTTCTATGCAATCTGGAGAACAAATTGTTTCACCTATATTAATATCCTGAATACCGCTGATACACACAAGGTCACCAAGCTTTGCTTCGTCACATTCAACTCTTTTTAGACCCTCAAACTGATAAAGCTTTGCAATTTTTACATTTTGTGTGGTGCCGTCAGTGTGGCAAAGCACTGCCGACTGTCCGTTTTTGGCAACGCCTCTTTCAATTCTGCCTACACCTATTCTGCCGACAAATTTGTCGGAATCAATATTAGATACCAGAATCTGAAGTCCGCCGCTCAAGTCGCCCTTTGGTGCAGGAATTTCGTTGATG
>CANBJR010000034.1 GCA_947369085.1 uncultured Clostridia bacterium
AAGATATATTTAATGTTGTTGCGGGCAATGCTCGCCGCTAAGATATTATCAATTACTTATAAACTTGTTAAAATAAAGGGGAAATTAAAATGAAGAATTTAAGAATCACAGTAAACGGCACAGCTTATGACGTTCAGGTTGAAGAACTCGGCGCTTCCTCTGCTTCGTCAGCACAGGCAGCTGCTCCCGCTGCAGTTCCTGCTCCCGCAGCAAAGCCCGCAGCTCCCGCCGGCGCAGCAGGCTCAATTGTTGTTAAGGCTCCTATGCCAGGTACTGTTGTAAATGTAGTAGTATCTGCTGGTCAGGCTGTTAAGTCAGGCGATGATCTCGTGTTTATCGAAGCTATGAAGATGGAAACTCCCGTAAAGGCTCCTCAGGACGGCACTGTTGCTACAGTTGACGTTGCAAAGGGCGAGTCTGTTGACTCAGGCAAGGTTTTAGTAACTCTTAACTAATTTAGTAACTGACGAAAGGGATGTCCAAAATGGCAAAGAAAATTAAAATTACCGAAACTGCCCTGCGCGACGCTCATCAGTCACTTATCGCTACAAGAATGACAACAGAGGAAATGCTCCCCATTCTTGATAAGCTTGACAAAATCGGTTATTATTCACTTGAGTGTTGGGGCGGAGCAACATATGACTCTTGTCTTCGTTTCTTAAATGAAGACCCGTGGGAAAGACTCCGTACAATTAAGGACCATTGTCCTAATACAAAGCTCCAGATGCTTTTCAGAGGTCAGAATATGCTTGGTTACCGTCACTATGCCGATGATTGCGTTGAATATCTTGTTCAGCGTTCAATTGCAAACGGCATTGACATTATCCGTATTTTTGACGCTCTTAACGATATTAAGAACCTTAAGACAGCTATCAAGGCTGCCAAGAAGGAGGGCGGTCACGCTCAGGTTGCAATCAGCTACACAACAGGTCCTGTTTTCACAGACGAGTATTATGTTGAGTATGCAAAGAGAATTGCAGACGCAGGCGCTGACTCAATCTGCATTAAGGATATGGCGGCTCTTTTAACACCGTCAAAAACAGAAAGTCTTGTTAAGGCTATCAAGGAAGCGCTTCCGGAAATGCCTTTACAGCTTCATACTCACTACACATCAGGTCTTGCGTCAATGTGTCTTTTAAAAGGCGTTGAAGCAGGTGCAGACGGTATTGACACTGCAATAAGCCCCCTTGCACTCGGTACATCGCATGCTCCCACAGAATCTATGGTAGCTGCATTACAGGGTACTGAATTTGACACAGGTCTTGATATTAAAGAGCTTGCAGAAATCCGTGCGTACTTTATGACTCTTCGTGAAAAGTATATTGAATCAGGGCTTCTTGACCCCAAGATGCTTGCAACAGACGCAAAAGCTCTCATCTATCAAGTTCCGGGCGGTATGCTTTCAAATCTACTTTCACAGCTTAAGCAGGCTGGCAAAGAGGATGAACTTGATAAGGTATTAGAGGAAGTACCGAGAGTAAGAGAGGATTCGGGTTATCCGCCTCTTGTAACTCCCACATCACAGATTGTCGGCACACAGGCAGTGTTCAACGTAATTACAGGCGAACGCTACAAAATGTGCACAAACGAGTTCAAAGGTCTTGTAGCCGGCGAATACGGCACAACTCCAATGCCCATTGACCCTGAATTTCAGAAGAAGATTATCGGCGACAAAAAGGTTATAAACTGCCGCCCTGCCGATTTGCTTGAGCCTGAGCTTGATAAACTCAGAAGTGAAATTTCTGAGTGGATGGAACAGCCTGAGGACGTTCTTTCATACGCGCAGTTCCCGAAGGTAGCTCTCGACTTCTTTGAAAAAAGAAGAAATGCCAAGGCCGGCATTAACGGCGACAAGCTTGACAAAGAAAATATGGTTCACCCCGTTTAATATTTTAACAAATAAGGCTCCTCCGATTTTTCGGAGGAGTGTTTTTGTGTGTTCTGCAAGTATAAAAATCATCTTCGGGTATTGATACATCAAAGATTTTATGATAATATAATATTGTGTAAATTTGTTTAACGAAAGGTTTTGTTATGAAATATTGTAAAAAATGTAAACACCTGTACAATGACAGCGATGAATTATGTACTGACTGCAAAAAAACTCTGTATGAAATCACCGATAATAATACTCCGGTATTTTTAATGTCCGCAGGTGGTTTTGAACTGCAAAGAATAAAAACTGCTCTTGAGGACAACGGAATCCCTTGTGACGGTGTTCGTCAGAAGTATACAACTTCCGCTGAAGCTGTAACCGGCTATGATTCGTCATATCAGGATATTATTGTACCATATGCAGGTTATGAAAAGGCTTATGAAGTGTGCGTTGGAATCGGTGCAATAAAAGAGGGAGAAGAAGAAATTCTTGAAGATGAAGCTGCTCCTATAAATGACGGCGCTAAAACCGCAACAGAAGAATTCGAAGAAATGAGCAGTACTAAACGCAGAACAGTACGCATTGTTTCTGCAATAATTCTTATCCTCATTTTTGCATTGGTAATATACGGAACAGACTTTATTACAGGTTTTATCAAAGGTCTTTTCTCATAAAACTTTTATTCTGAAAGCAATATTTTATTTAAAAAATTTTTATAAAAAATGGAGATAATACATTATGAAAGTTGAAACAAAATGCCTGCATTCAGGCTATGAACCAAAAAACGGTGAACCCAGACAGATTCCTGTTTATCAAAGCACCACGTTCAAATATGATACATCCGATGAGATGGGGAAGCTTTTTGACCTTGAGGCTAACGGCTATTTTTATACAAGACTGCAAAATCCTACAAATGATGCAGTAGCCGCAAAAATTGCCGATTTAGAGGGCGGCGTTGCAGGTATGCTCACATCAAGCGGTCAGGCAGCTAACTTTTTTGCATTGTTCAATATCTGCGAAACAGGCAGTCATATTGTAGCGTCATCATCAATTTACGGAGGTACGTTCAACCTTCTCGGTGTTACAATGAAGAAAATGGGTATTGAATGTACATTTGTCGATCAGAATCTTCCCAAAGAAGAGCTTGCAAAGGCTTTTAAGCCCAACACAAGAGCCGTTTTCGGTGAAACAATTACAAATCCCACTGTTTCGGTTTTTGATATTGAAAAATTTGCGCGCCTTGCACATTCTCACGGAGTTCCTCTTATTGTTGACAACACCTTTGCAACTCCTGTTAATTGCCGCCCGATTGAGTGGGGGGCAGATATCGTTACTCATTCTACTACAAAATATATGGACGGCCATGCAGTCGGTGTCGGCGGCGCAATTGTTGACAGCGGTAACTTTGACTGGCTTGCTCACGCAGACAAGTATCCCGGACTTACTACGCCCGATGATTCCTATCACGGCATTGTTTATGCTGAAAAATTCGGAAAACTTGCATATATAACAAAGGCAACATCACAGTTAATGCGTGACCTCGGTTCAATTCAGTCACCGCAGAACGCTTTTTATCTTATGAACGGACTTGAGTCACTCCACGTAAGAATGCAGCGCCACTGTGAAAATGCGCTTGCTATTGCAAAATTCCTTAAATCAAACGATAAGGTTGCATGGGTTTCTTACCCGAATCTTGAAGGAGATAAGTATTACGACCTCGCTCAGAAATATCTTCCTAACGGCTCGTGCGGCGTGCTTTCATTCGGAATAAAGGGCGGAAGAGAAAAGTCAATCAAGTTTATGGACAGCTTAAAGCTTGCTTCAATTGCAACTCACGTTGCCGATGCAAAAACTTGTCTTCTGCACCCTGCAAGCCACACTCATCGTCAGATGACAGAGGAACAGCTTATTGAAGCAGGTGTTGCACCCGACCTTATTCGTTTGTCAGTCGGACTTGAAAACGTCGATGATTTAATTGACGATTTAAAGCAGGCTTTTGATAAAGTTTAAGTTGATTAATTATACGGAGGGTACGTTATGTCAGCTTACGTTTCTGCTATAATTGTAGCGGCAGGCGGTTCAGTAAGAATGGGTATTGCAGACAGTAAGCAGTTTATTCCGCTTTTGTCACGCCCTGCAATTGAATATACTCTGAAGGCTTTTCAGAATTGCTATCTTATAAAGGAAATTATTGTTGTATGCCGTGAACAGGACAAACAGCGTATTCAGTCTATAGTTGATGAAAACGGTTTTTCAAAGGTAAGCAGTCTTGTCCTCGGAGGTGCGTCACGCGCAGAGAGTGTTCGCAACGGCGTTGAGGCGGCAAATAAAAATGCAAAATTCTACGCTATTCACGACGGCGCGCGTCCCTTGATTACTGTTGAAGAGATTGAGCGTGTTGTTGAGGCTGCATTTGAAACAGGTGCGGCTACTCTCGGAACTTCTGTAACCGACACAATTAAGATAGTTGACGGCTTTAATAAGATTGAAAGTACTCCTTTGCGTTCACAGCTTCGTGCTGTCCAGACGCCGCAGGTTTTTGAATGTGAATTATACAAATTTGCCCTTGAAAATGCTGGCGACAATGCTATAAACTTTACTGATGATTGCTCGCTTATTGAGAATATGGGCGGCGAAGTTGAGGTAGTAAAGGGCAGTGTAGAGAATATCAAGCTCACAACACCTATTGACGTTGTAATTGCCGAAAGTATCTTAAAATCGAGAAAATAAGGTGAAATCTATGCGAATCGGTCACGGATATGACGTTCACAAATTAACAGAAAACAGAAAGCTTATCCTCGGCGGAGTTGAAATTCCGTTTGAACTCGGTTTGCTCGGACATTCCGATGCAGATGTTCTTGTTCATGCAATTATGGATTCTTTGCTCGGAGCGGCCGCTCTCGGTGATATCGGAAAGCTTTTTCCCGATACTGACGCAGCCTACAAGGGTGCGGACAGCATACTCCTTTTAAAAGAGGTGTGCACGGTTTTAAGCGATAACGGCTACAAAATAGTAAATATTGATTCAACATTGATTGCACAAAAGCCAAAGCTTAAGGATTATATCTTCTCTATGAGAGAAAATATTGCGTCAGTCTGCAATATTGATATATCAGCCGTAAGCGTAAAGGCTACAACTGAAGAAAAGCTCGGTTTTACAGGAAGGCTTGAGGGCATTTCTGCCCACGCAGTTTGCCTTATTGACTGAATTTTCTGTCATTAATTCTTATGTAAGGTAATATTATTATTACTGACATACAATTATTTTATCGGAGGTTTATAGAAAATGAAAACTTGTCCAAAATGTAACACACAGCTTTCTGATGACGCAATGTTCTGCACAAACTGCGGTGCTTCGTTTCAGAATCCTAATCCCACCCCGCAGCAGAATGTTTATCAGAACAACGCTCAGCAGGGTTATGCTCAGCCCGTACAGCCTGTTATAGATATTTATGACCATACAGCTGAGTTTGCTCCTGAGGATGTACACAATAATAAGCTTTTAGCGCTTCTTTGCTACATAATGGGTGTTGTCGGAGTTGTAGTTGCACTTCTTTCAAAGGCTTCTGACAATTCGCCATACCTTTCATTCCACATCAAGCAGGCTCTTAAACTTGTAATTACTCAAATGCTTATAGGTATTATTACAGTTCTTCTTTGTTGGACTTGTATCGTTCCTTTTGCAGGAGCCGTTTGTTCTGTAATTATTTTAGTAGTTCAGATTATATGCTTCTTCCAGACCTGCTCAAACAAGTCTGTTGAGGCGCCTATTGTCCGCAGCCTTCCTTTCCTTAAATAATAGGATAATTCATACAAACTACACCTTGTTCATATTATTGAACGAGGTGTTTTTTATGTTTAAGAAGGTAATTGTTTCAACATCGTTGTGTTTTGCTCTGATGCTTACGGTCGTGTTTCCCGTAAAAGTGAATGCAGTTTCTGATGAAAGCATAACGGCGCCGTCAGCCGTACTCATGGAAACTTCCACGGGTAAAATTCTTTATGAGAAAAATTCACACGAACAGCGGCCCTGTGCCTCTGTAACAAAGGTAATGACATTGTTGCTTGTATTTGAGGCAATGGACAGCGGAAAACTATCTCTTGACGACACAATAACAACTTCGGAGCATGCCGCGTCGATGGGTGGCAGTGACATATGGCTTGAACCGGGCGAAACGATGAGTGCCGACGATATGATAAAAGCAACGGTTGTAGCTTCGGCAAATGATGCGGCGGTTGCTCTTGCAGAACATATATGCGGCAGTGAAGATGCATTTGTCGAGCAGATGAACAAACGAGCTAAAGAACTAAAAATGAATGATACGGTGTTTAAAAACTGCAATGGGCTCGACGAGGACGGTCATGTTACATCTGCGTACGACGTGGCAGTTATGTCACGAGAGCTTATGAAACACGAAAAAATTTTTGATTATACGTCAATTTGGCTTGATAATTTAAGAGACGGCAAAACACAAATTGTAAATACAAATAAGCTTTTGAAAACATATAACGGTATAACGGGACTTAAAACAGGCACAACAAATGATGCAGGGTGTTGTATGTCTGCGTCAGCAAAGAGGGGAGATGTTTCGCTTGTTGCAGTGGTTCTCGGCTGCAAAACAGGCAAGGAGAGATTTTCCGATTCAGCAGCTCTGCTTGACTATGGATTTGCAAATATTTCTGTAAAGGAATTAAAATTGCCGGATGATATGCCGCTTGAACTTAAAGTTGACGGAGGAATGGAAAACACTGTTAAGCTTAATTGCGAGAGTTCGTCAAAAGTTGTTGTAGATAAGGGAAAAAATGTTGAAATAAAAACATCAATAGATTTGCCCGAAAGTATAACTGCTCCGGTAAAAGAAAATCAGAAGCTAGGAACACTTAATTACAGCATTGACAATAAGACGGTAAAGACGTGCGATATTACAGCTGCAAGCTCAGTGGAGGCTGTTTCTTTTGGCTTAGTACTTGGAGAAATTTTTAATTCTCTAATTTCATTATAAAAATTGACAAATTAACCTTGCAAAAATACTTGTGTTATAGTATAATAAAACAACAAAGGTACTTATATCGGAGGATATAAATTCTATTATTCCGAATAAGAATTTTGGAGGAATTGTAAATGGCAACAAAACTAACAGACAAGTATTTAAGAGGATTTATCAATGAACACGAGTATGAAGGTGTTGCAGCAGAAGTAAAGGCTGCTCATAAAACCCTTCATGATGGTTCGGGTCTTGGCAATGATTTTCTCGGCTGGCTCAATCTTCCCACAGATTATGACAAGGAAGAGTTCGCTAGAATCAAGGCTGCCGCTGAAAAAATTAAAAAGGACACAGATGTTTTCATCGTAATCGGTATCGGCGGTTCTTACCTCGGCGCTCGTGCTGCAATTGAATTTTTAAATTCTCAGAATTATAACCTTACCTGCAAGGACACACCGCAGATTTTCTTCACAGGTAACTCCATCAGTTCTTCTGCTCTTGCAGAGATTATGGAGCTTTGCGAGGGCAAGGATGTTTCTGTTAATATGATTTCAAAGTCAGGCACAACAACAGAGCCTGCTATCGCATTCAGAGTGTTCCGCGAAATGCTTGAGAAAAAGTACGGCAAGGATGGCGCAAGAGAGCGTATTTATTGTACAACCGACAAGGCTAAGGGCACACTAAAGGCTCTTGCAGACGAGGAGGGCTACGAAACATTTGTAGTACCTGACGATGTCGGCGGACGTTTCTCGGTTTTAACAGCTGTAGGTCTTTTGCCGATTGCTGTTTCAGGCGCTGATATTGATGCTCTTATGCAGGGCGCAGCAGCAGCTCAAAAAGAGTTTGACAATGACGATTTAATGACAAACGATTGCTACAAGTATGCCGCAATCCGCAACATTCTTTACCGCAAGGGCAAGGTAATGGAGGTTATGGTTTCATACGAGCCTGCCTACACAATGATGTCTGAGTGGTTTAAACAGCTTTTTGCCGAGAGCGAGGGTAAGGATAACAAGGGTATTTTCCCTGCAAGCGTTATCTTCTCCACAGACCTTCACTCACTTGGTCAGTATATTCAGGACGGCAGACGTACAATGTTTGAAACTGTTGTTCTATTTGATAAATGCAAAAAAGAAGTTACTCTTGGTACAGATCCGACAAACGTTGACGGCCTTAACTTCCTTTCGGGCAAGACAATGGGCTTTGTCAATCAGAAGGCGTTCGAGGGCACAGTGCTCGCTCACAATGACGGCGGAGTTCCCAACGTTGTTCTCAACGTACCCGAGATGAATGAAACAGAGCTTGGTTATCTTATTTACTTCTTTGAAAAAGCTTGTGCTATTTCGGGATATATGCTCGGAGTAAATCCGTTCAATCAGCCCGGCGTTGAAAGCTACAAGAAGAATATGTTTGCTCTGCTCGGAAAGCCCGGATATGAAGACCAAAAGTCTGCTCTTGAAGCAAGACTCAAATAATTTCTTTTTTAAGTATAATACACCGGAGGATTTTATTATGGTTACTTTACTTATCGGAAAAAAAGGAACAGGAAAAACAAAGAAGCTTATTTCCCTTGCAAATGAGGCTGTTGCTGCTTCTTCGGGCAACGTAGTTGTAATTGAAAAGGGTTCAAAGCTTACTTACGATGTAACTCACAAGGCAAGACTTATTGACACAGAGCAGTATCTTGTTGAGGGTTACGATATGCTTTTCGGCTTTATCAGTGGTATCTGCGCAGGCAATTACGATGTTACTGACATTCTTGTTGATTCAACATTCAAAATTTGCCCTGATGCACTTGAAGGACTTGAGAATTTTACTAAGAAGCTTCAGGAACTTTCTGAAACTTCTAATACAAATATCGTTCTTCTCATCTCTGCGTCAGAAGAGGATATTCCCGCGTCAATTAACGCTGTTTGCCAGAAGGTATAATTGACCTTATTTTCAAAAATTAACGGACTGCATACAGGTAATCTGTGTGCAGTCCGTTTTGTGTGCTTTGAAAAGTTGATGTCTAAAATGTGTAGACATATATTTCATAATATGATACAATTAATTTACTATATAAGAGGAGGTTGTTTCCTGATGATGATTAATTATAGTAATAGGGAAGAAACAGACAAAATTTATTTACATGATTCTGAATTTGAAGGTTTCAAATATGATTACGAAAATCGTCAGATTACAATGACCTGCAAAAACTATTATTTTAAAAAAATATATGATTTCAAATTCAATAATGTAGTATTCAACAGGCTGCAAAGCTGTGGCTTTTGGGGATTTACTTTTCGAATATATGCTATTTATGTTATTGAAATTCCTGATGATTTTATACGGGAAATTGCTGATGTACAGGAAGAACGTCCTGATTGGATAGAAAATTCATATATCGGGGATGGAACAGAATATTTTGCGGTTGAAATCAAAGTTATTTCAGGTGATGCTTTGCAAATAGTATGTGAAAGTTTAGAGTATACCGAAAGCAATTTTGATGAGCAGTGAACCTTTTTATATTGTAAACATAATTTCTTTTATTTTTTTGTTGAGCATAGCAACGGGCAATCCGACAACATTGTAAAAATCACCGACTATACCCTTGACAAGAGCAGTGCCTTTGCCCTGAATACCGTATGCACCTGCTTTGTCCATCGGTTCACCGGTTGCAATGTAGTCTGTAATCTCTTTATCGCTAAGTTCAAAAAACTCAACCTCTGTTGCTTGTGAAAAAGAAATACATTTTTCCTTGTAAAGCAGTGCACAGCCTGTTACAACCTTGTGTTTTCTGCCTGACAGTCTGCAAAGCATTTCTTTGGCGTTGCTTGCCGAGCTTGGTTTGCCTAACATTACTCCGTCAAGAAAAACTCCGGTGTCACACCCGATTACAATATCGTTATAATGATTCTTTTTCTGAATATGCTTTGCTTTTTTCAATGCAAGATATTCAGGCATTTTTTCAAAATCAATTTCTTTATCGATTGTTTCGTCAATATCAGCAGGCTCTATTGAAAATTCATCGCAAATCAGTGATAAAAGCTGTTGTCTGCGAGGGGATGCCGATGCTAAAATTATCATAAAACATACCTCCGTTTTCTATATTATTATATCACACATTTACTTTTACACAACTGCAAAAAGTTTCACTTTTCGCACATTTTGCCTTTATACTATAAATTTGAAAGGAAGTAAAACTATGCCAATTCCTACAGACCCCGCAATACTTTTATCGTACATAAACACACAACTGCGCGACAATTATTCTTCTCTTGAAGAATTATCAAAGTCACTTTCGGTTGATGAAAATGAAATTAAATCAAAACTCTCCGCTATCGGCTATGAATACAATGAAGAACTAAATAAATTTTTGTAAAATTAAGAACAATTAATGCAATATTAACATAATTGATATTGCATTGATGTTCATTGTTGAAGTAAATAAAAAATATGTTATAATTTGTATGTTGAATTTGTTTTTTGGCGGTTTATAAAATCGGAAAAGCATTTATATTTTGTGTTTAAAGGGTGTTTATATTGCGTGTTTTAATTTGTGATGATGAATTTATTGCACTTGATTCAATTAATAAAATAATTTCGCAATATTTTATTAAGCATAATATTTCTTCTAAAATCATTACCGAATCTGACAGTACAAAAGTTATGGCTGAACAAAAAGCTTTCGATATGGCAATTCTTGATGTTGAAATGCCAAGTTACAGCGGACTTGAAATCGCACGTCACCTGATGACCTTAAATCGCAATACCATAATTTTTATCATAACATCTCACGACACTTATCTTGACAATGCAATGGATTTGCGTGTGTTCAGATTTTTACCGAAACCGATTGACAAAGAAAGAATTTTCAGCGGACTTGACTCTGCAATCAAGCTTTACAATGAAAATACAAGAGTATTGCTGACCGATGGCTCAACGTCACAGCGTGTATATGTGCGTGATATACTCTTTATAACGATTAGTAAAAGAAAAACTCTTGTAGTTACTGTAGATGATGAAATAATAAGCGACAGGTCGCTTGCTCAGTGGAAAGACATTTTGCCATGCGCTTGTTTTGCACAGCCTCACTACAGTTATTTAGTAAATCTTCGGAATATCGAAAGGCTTGATAAAAATCTTATTATTCTTAAAAAGAATAACGGCGAAAGTGTAAAGGTAACTGTTTCTCAAAGAAAATACAAAGATTTTAATAATCGGTTTTTAAACTACATTGCGCAGGAAAATTTTTAATCAGTTAGAAAAAAATGTTGACAAGCCTGCATTTTATGATATAATAAGACTGTTGCTTTGTGCAACAAATCCTTGCGGCATAAGCCGCCATAATGTCCAGAAGGAGGTGCAATAGAATGGCAATTACAGCAAATTACGAAACAGTAATGATTATTTCAATGAAAAAGGGCGAAGAAGGCATTCAGGCTATCGTTGAAAAGTTCAAGGCTCTCATTGAAAAGCATGCCACTTTAAAGAATGTTGACGAATGGGGCAAGAGAAAGCTTGCTTACCTTATCAACAAAGAAAGCGAAGGCTATTACGTATTGTTCGATTTTGAAAGCACAGCTGAGTTCCCTGCAGAGCTTGACCGTATCTACAAAATCACAGACGGCGTTATGCGTTCACTCATTATCAAGAAGGAAGACGAATAATCACATTGTAGGGCTTGTCCCGAATTACGAAAGGATCACAAAATGTTAAACAGAGTTATTTTGATGGGCAGACTTGTTTCTGACCCTGAATTAAAGACAACAGGAACAGGTATCAGCGTTACAAGCTTCAGAATTGCAGTAGACAGAAACTACGTAAAGCAGGGCGAGGAACGCAAGGCTGATTTTTTTGATATTGTATGTTGGAGAAGTCAGGCTGAATTTGTTTGCCGCTATTTTGGCAAAGGTGCAATGATTGCAATTGACGGTCAATTGCAGAGCCGTACCTATCAGGCTAAAGACGGCAGTAACCGTTATGTTGTCGAAGTTGTCGCTGACAGTGTATCTTTCACAGGCGAACGCCGTGATAATACGGGCGGATACAACCAGTCGTACGGTGGAAACCAGAGTTATGGTAACCAGTCCTACGGCGGCAATCAGTCATATCAGCAGGAAGCGCCTGCACCACAGGCTGCTTCGTATCAAAGCGGTGCTAACTCCGATTTTCAGGATATGCCCCTTGATGACGACTTACCATTTTAATTACAACTTTAGTTTAAATAATTCTCATTGAAAGGAGAACTTCACTATGGCTGACAGACCAATGAACCGTGGCAGAAAGGCTCGCAAGAAAGTTTGCGGTTTCTGCGTTGACAAGGTTGAACATATTGATTACAAAGATATCGCACACCTTCGCCGTTATATGTCAGAAAGAGGAAAAATTCTTCCCCGCCGTGTAACAGGCACATGTGCAAAGCATCAGCGTGAGCTTACATTAGCAATCAAGCGTGCTCGTCACCTTGCATTACTTCCTTACACAGCTGACTAATTTAAAAATTTACCGCTCCGTTAAGGAGCGGTTTTTTTATAAGCTGAGAATCAACTTCAAAATACATTTTAATCAGAATTCTATGCAAAAATTAATGTCATTAAAGACTATTAAGTCCTGCTATTGTTTTCTGGATGGCTGTTGCGTCTGAAATATCGATATATGAATCTCCGTTAAAATCTGCTAATTTTTGTTTTCCCGCAGATATTAAATCAATTTCACTTATATGCTTTTGAATTGCTGTTGCATCTGTAATTTCAAGTATGCCGTTGCCGTTTATATCACCCGGAATTTCTCTGACATCACTAAGCCATTGCAAAGCAATCGGAAAAGCTTTTGACCAAGTATATTCGCCATGATCTCCATTTTCATCCGTCCGTGTACCGATTATTTCAGCAGGATATTCTCTGCTTGTAAGATTATTTTTTATAATTTCAACATATTTTGTAATGCAGGCTTCATCATATGGTGTACCCGGCTCCGAATTTCCTGTTTTTACACCGGCAAAAAGATAAAGCTTAGGCAGATTTTTCATAGCCGTAAAATCGTAATTATCAAGAAATTTATTCAAAACATCATCACTATAAACATGCATTGCAGGTGAAAAAATAATACCATAGTCAAAAACATCAGCATACTCCATAGCCATATAAAAAGACATAACTCCGCCCATAGAGCTTCCGCCTATTCCTGTATACTCACGCTGAGGTTTTGTGTTATAATGTTCGTCTATGTAGGGCTTTACAGTATTTACAATAAAATCAGCATATTTCTCGCCGGCAGGAGCAAAAATATGTTTTTCGCCTGCTGTGCTTAGTTCCCAACTTGGAGAAAGCTCATTAAAACGCTCTGTTTCTCCGTTGTCAATACCAACTACAATAGTAGGTTCATAACCATTGCTCATCAACTTTGTTAGGGATTCATCAACTTCCCATTCACCTATAAACGATGTGGCTGCATCAAAAAGATTCTGTCCGTCATGCATATACAAAACGGAATATTTCTTTTCACTGTTCTTAGGTTCATATTCGTCGGGAAGCCATACTCGAATTGTACGCTCGCGTCCGTCAGAGAACTGAGGCATTTTCAACTTGATTGTTTCAAGTTTGCCGCTGGTCAACGTACTCATCGGCTTATAGGGGAAAGATACAGTATCATTTATCACATTACGTCCCTCTTTTACTATATGTTCTCTGTTACCCAAACTGCCTGCAATAGAAGAATTTTCGCAGTGTTCCCAGCCGTTTCCAGCGCTTTCAGGATACTGAAGAGTCCATTTATACTCTATCTTCTGACCGATATATTTACTATCCAACGATACAGAAATGCTGAAATGCGTTTCATCAATCTTAGTTGCATACCACTTGTTATTTTTTGGGTTCCATGAGTTAAGGTTTGACCCGATTGACACATTAGTTCCTTGCGGAATACCATACGGAACAGTCGCATTAAAAGTAATTGTAACAGTGTTTTCCGAGGCAAAGCACACTGTTGAAACAGCTGAAAACATCAACACAAGTGACAATATTAATGCCGTTATCAAATTAACAATATGTGTTCTTTTCATATTAGTTACCCATGCACTTTATATTTATTAAACACGTTAAGCTTTGCAATGTTTCTTTAGTAACTGTGTTTAGTCAACGGTTAAATAAAAATGCATATTTCCTTTCACGAAAGATAAATTTATAAATATTTTATCATATCTATTTTAAATTTACAATAAAATAATAGATAATTTGTGAAAGATTTTAGGCAATTTTAATATGGTGCATTGGTTTTTCAAATAGTAAAAAAACAGAGCGACCCAGTAAGGAGCCCCTGCTTAGTGGATAAACCTGAATTTGTCTTATAAACCAAACGCCTCGTCATATTCCATTATTCCATTCAGATTACCGATGGTTTCATTCAGGCATACCGCCATAAAGCTTTCATCTTCAACTTTGAAAGGTGCTTTAATCCCATATTGACTTGCCGGAACATAACCCGATTTAGGATAATATTCTGCATGACCTAAAACAACAGAATACTTGTATCCCATTTTTTGCGCTATAATATGCCCTTGCTTTATCAAGGACTGTCCTATCCCTCTATTTTGATATTCCGGCAATACAGAAAGAGGTGCAAGTGCAAGAACTTCAATTCCATTGACAACTGCTCGTGTAAAAAGAATATGTCCCACAATTTTTTCGTTTTCAACAGCAACGAGGGATAACTCCGGAATAAAAGATTTGCTATTTCTCAACCGAACAACTAAATTCTGTTCATCACCATCTGTATATTCAGCATTCGTAAACGCTTCTTTTACGACCTGATATACTGCATCATAATCTGACTGCAGCTCTTGTCTGATATTCAAAATGACTACCTCCATAAATTCCGATTTATTTCGCTTATTATATCACAGTACAATATATCGGTCAATGCAGTGTACATAGAAAAAAAGTCCACCGTAATTTTATTAAAATTACGATGAACTTCTGGCTGGGCCGGCGGGATTCGAACCCACGGGTGACGGAGTCAAAGTCCGTTGCCTTACCGCTTGGCGACGGCCCAAAATATTTTTATAGAATTAAAGCCGCCAAAGTAACTCTTTAGCGGCTTTTGGTGACCCATCGGAGATTCGAACTCCGGACACCTTGATTAAAAGTCAAGTGCTCTGCCAACTGAGCTAATGAGTCATATGGGGTGGAATGACGGATTCGAACCGTCGGTCTCCAGTGCCACAAACTGGCGCGTTAACCAACTACGCTAATCCCACCATATGGCGCGCCAAAAGGGACTCGAACCCCTGACCTACTGCTTAGAAGGCAGTTGCTCTATCCAGCTGAGCTATTGGCGCATTTCTGAACAGCTATAGCTGTTTTCGTCAGCCTTTATATTATACATATTCGTGTATATTTTGTCAATACCTTTTTTTACATTTTTTTAAAATGTCGATTTTGCGTTAAATATTATATTATTTGAAAAGTTTTGTGTAGAATTTCACGTTATGCCATACCTTTGTGCTAACGCAAGATTCCTGAATTCCTGCTCAAATGTAACTTCTCTGATTAATTTTATAAAATCAGGCAGTTTGTACGGTTGATTTTCTGCCAACAATTCAATTTCAATCGTTGCCTTATCATTCCAAAATGGATAAACATCAAGCTCATAATACGAGCTGTTCCACACAATGCAGTATCTGTCTTTTGAAATTACACCTGTTATATACTCTTTTTTATTCATATATTCATTATATTCTTTTTCAGAAATATAATTTTCAATTTCAATCCGCTTTATGTCGCTGATTTTAATTTTAACGGTTTTAATATATACTGCGTTTTTTTCCTCGCCGCGCTTTCTTATTCTGAAATATCCCTCTTCGGGTGTTGTAAGATAAGCCTGTGTAATCGGAATTCTGCGGCAGGTTTTCATTTTATTAAGCACATCTAAATTGGGATATTCAATAAGAAATTTTCTTTCTATTTCAAAGTGTTTAGGTATCCCAAGAAAAGATAAAATTTCTGTCATTAAGCGTTCGAGTTTTTTGTCAAATGAAGTTGAATTATCTATAACACGCAAGTGGGGTGTGCCTGTCCAAACAGAAAGAATTTCTTTATCGATCATTTTTGCCTGTTCAACGGTTTCACTTCTGGCGGTGTTATTAGTGAGATTATAAGCGCTTTCTGCGCCGTCTGCTGCAGTTACAAGGTGAAAAACTGCGTCGTATGAATTGCGGATTATATCCTCATTTGCTCCGTTAAGTGAAGAATAACGGTTAAACTCCTCCTGTGTAACAAACGCTTTGCTGTCAAGCAGACCTCTGTCAAAGAGGATTACTACCTTCTCGCAGGACATTTTTTTTGCAATGTCGATTTTTTCGTTCTCCTCTGCTAATTGAAGTTCAAACAAAAGCTTGTGAAACTCGTAACGACCTAAGAGTTGCGGAGTCTTTCCGCTTAGAATCAGTTTTGTTGCTTGCTCTTCGATTGTTATTACTTCAATACCCTGTTTTCTTAATTTTTTTGATACATATGCAAGCGCAGTAGTTTTTCCCGAGCAAGGGCCTCCCGTAAGAACTATTTTTATTACTTCCGCCATAGCTTATTTCTCCTGTGATAACCCACTTAAATTCCATTTTCTACACAAAACATTATAACTTTACAAGATATAATTTTAATTCTATATTGTAATTATTTCAAGTATTCGGCGCAATATGTGCCGTAATTTTCAATTTTAGGTTGAAATATATCCGTTCAACGTTGACAACACACGTATTAAAGTGCTAAAATAAACCTGTACCATTTATAGGTTTTGTATATATTTTGAAAGGAAGTAATGTAAATGGAAAAGCAAAACATTGACTGGTCAAATCTTGGCTTTGGCTATATGCCTACAGGCGAAAGATTTGTTTCAAACTACAAGGACGGCAAGTGGGACAACGGTATTATGACCGAAGATACTACCGTCACAATAAGTGAGTGTGCAGGTGTTTTGCAGTATGCTCAGACTTGTTTTGAGGGTATGAAAGCTTACACAACCTGCGACGGCAGAATTGTTGTGTTCCGTCCCGACCTCAACGCACAGAGAATGGAAGACAGCTGCAAGCGTCTTGAGATGCCTGTGTTCCCGAAAGAGGATTTTGTTGAGGCTGTCTGCAAGGTTGTTAAGGCAAATTCCGATTATGTACCTCCTTACGGCACAGGTGCTACGCTTTATATTCGCCCCTATATGTTCGGTTCAGGCTCCGTTATCGGCGTTAAACCCGCAACCGAATATCAGTTCAGAATTTTTGCAACTCCGGTTGGACCTTACTTTAAGGGCGGCGCAAAGCCTATTACAATTAAGGTTTCTGATTTTGACAGAGCAGCTCCTCACGGCACAGGTCACATTAAGGCCGGTCTTAACTATGCAATGAGCCTTCACGCTATTGTTACTGCTCACGAAGAGGGCTTTGATGAAAATATGTATCTTGACGCCGCTACACGTACAAAAGTTGAGGAAACAGGCGGTGCAAACTTCATTTTTGTTACTAAAGACAACAAAATTGTTACTCCTAAGTCTGACAGTATTCTTCCCTCAATTACTCGTCGTTCGCTTATGTACGTTGCAGAGCACTACCTCGGTCTTGAGGTTGAGCAGAGAGAAGTTTACTTTGATGAAGTTAAGGACTTTGCTGAATGCGGACTTTGCGGTACAGCCGCAGTTATCTCACCTGTTGGCAAGATATATGACCACGGCAAGGAAATCTGCTTCCCCAGCGGTATGGAGGAAATGGGTCCGACAACGAAAAAGCTTTATGAAACGCTTACAGGCATTCAGATGGGCAAAATTGAAGCTCCCGAAGGCTGGATTAAAGAAATTAAATAAAATAAATCTGCTATACAAAACAAGGGGCTGTTGCAAATGAATAAGATTTGCGACAGCCCTCAATTTTTGATTGATAAAGTTTTGGTAAGCGTGATATTTTTTAAGATGTTAAAAATATGTTCAATAACATACGCACTGATTCTGAGGGTGGATAAAATTTCCATCCTCATTTTTCGTCTTGTTTACTTACCTTAACGCTATGCGAGCTTTTTCTCAAATAAAGGCTTGTGAAAACGGTCGGAATTTGTTCGGTTCCATAGTTTTTGAATATTAAAGGCGAATGCAAGAAGAAAAAATTGCGTTTCAGTCTTTGCTTTTTCTCTCGTTAAAAATCTTCTGAATGCAAAGTCCTGCTTGATTACTCCGAATGCTCCTTCTACCTGAATTGTGCGGTTCATTCTTAAGATAATACCCTCATTTGTAGTTATGCGTTCGGTAGCTTCCTTCTTTTGCCTTGCCATTGTCGGAGAAAACGCTATCTTTCGATTTTCATATTTTCCCTTGTAACATTTTTCTCGGTGCGGGCAGCCTGAACAGTCCTCGCATATGTAATTTCTCTTGGTGGTTTCATATCCATTCTGACTTTTGCGTTTGCTATCATAAGCAAAGATCAGCTTCTTGCCATTGGGACATACAAAGTAATCTCCTGTTTCATCGTAAAAGAGA
>CANBJR010000035.1 GCA_947369085.1 uncultured Clostridia bacterium
ATCTTACTCAACAAGAGTATATTGACAGAAATCCTATGATAAGTGCTCCGATGATTAAAAAGAGCAACTTTCTGGCGGCGCAGGACAAAGAAAATCTTCCGACGAGCGAAACCGTAACGGTATTCACGCCGGAAGAGATTAAAATATTTAAAGATGAAGCGTTCAGTACATTTTCAAACGGGAAGAGAAAATATCAGCAAGCCGCCACATATATCCTTATGCTGAATACAGGATTGAGAACAGGCGAGGTACTCGGACTTATCAACAGTGACATTGACCTTGAAAACAGAGTAATGCACCTTAACAGAGGTGTAAAGGAAATTTCAAAGCGTGACGGTGTCACAGCAGAAAAGGGAAGAGAGGTAAAAGTCGGCAAGCTCAAAAGCGCCACAAGTAAGCGAGATGTTCCGCTGAACGATACTGCAATAGAAATGATACTTGATTTAAGAAATGAATTCTACTTCGGAGAAGACTCACCGCTGATACCCGATGAAAAGGACAATTTCACCCGACCTGTCAACTTCAGAAAACGCTATTACAGAATCCTCAAAGCCGCAGGCATAGAAACCAAAGGCTTGCACTCACTCCGCCACACCTTTGCTACCAACCTCGTAAACGGCATAAAGCAACCAGACGGTTCAATCAAATCATTAACTCCATGACAAGTTGCCGATTTGCTCGGACATACAACTTCCGAAATTACAGAAATGTATTATGTGAAAAGGGATTTAACAAAACTTAACGGCATAACTGATGGGTTTGAGATGTAAGAAGAGCAAGCTATGAATACAATAAAGAATGTTTAGTTGCCTTTAAAATTCAATCTGAAAAGTAATGCGTGAATTTTTTATGTAAGCGCAATATCCGAAATTATGCAATTCACAGATTGATTTTACTATTGAAAGTCCCAGACCGCTTCCGCTTTTGTTTGCAAGCCTTTTATACGGCTCAAAAATTTCAGTCAGGTCGTTGTTATCAATACCGTTGCAATGATTGCTGATTAAAAGCTGATTTTTACACAGAGCAATTTTTATACTGCTTTTGTCATCGGTGTATTTTATTGCATTGTCAATCAGATTTGACAGAATTCTTTCAACTAACAGCCTGTCGGCAAATATATTTATATTTTCATTTTGTTCAATCGTTATTTCAGCATAGTACCTGTTAATTATCTTGTTTAATGTTTCGTTAAGATTAATATTTTCCTTGTTAAGCGAGTAGCTGTCCGAATCGAGCCGTGACAGTTCAAGCATATTTTCGATAAGTCGGTTTGCAGATTCCGAGCAGTCTAAAATATTTTTTGCACATTCGGTTTGCGACTCATTGTCGGAAAGCTCAAGCATAGTTTCGGCATTGCCTCCGATGATAAATAGTGGAGTCTTAATGTCGTGTGCAATTGCGCTTGTCACGCTTTTTCGCTCTTTCTCAAGGTATAACTGTCGCTTTACGCTTTTGCGTGAAATTATCCATATAATCGGTGCGGAAATAATAAGTAAAGCGGCGATATAAATCAGCATCAAAAGCATTCGCTCGTAACATTCGTCAAGCACATTGATTTGCTCGGCATACGTTACGGTTAAGCCGTTGTCTGATATTTTATCGGAATTGAAGTAGATATATGTGAATAAATTTACCTTTACACTCTTTTCCGAAATTTCTGCCGGTTGAATTTTTATTATGTCTTTAGCTGTCTTAATAAGGTTGCTCGTTGAATAACCTCCGCAGACAAAATCGCTTAAAATAATGCTGTCGCACTTTTTGCCCGATTTTTTGAGCTTACAATTCTGAATATCCTTTGGAGCAAGATAAAATTCTTCAACAGTGTTTTCTGCGTTGTAATCACCGCCTTTGAGCATTGACGGAATTATTTCAACCTTTTTCGGGTAAATTTCTTTTCCGTCGGAGGAAATGTAAAACTCAGTCATCAAAAGTGAATATTCGCTTATCCCGTCAGACCTGTTACTCAGCAGGTCTGTTATTTTTTTGTACTGCTCATCAGTTGTAGAACTTCTGAAATTTTCAAAACTGACAAAGCCCATAACTGACTCATAATCATCATCGTAAAAATCAAGGGCAAGCTTGTTTTCGCTTTTTGCAAACTCATCTCCGTTACTGTCGGTTATGATGATTTCCGAGTTTTTTGCTCTGCCTGAATTGAGCAGAAAATCTGCAAAGCTTTTGTCTGCAAAAGAAGCATTTTTTAAATTTGAGGTGAGCACATTGAAATTGTTTTCTGCATTTTTAATAAGCTGTGATTTTTCACTCTCAAACATAAGGTAAAAGAAAACTGAAAAAATCAGCACACTTAGTACCAGCAAAGCCGAAATTACCCTGCAAAACATTTTTCTGTGTTCTTTATAAAGTCGCTTTCTCATTTTTCGTCCTCTAATTTGTAACCACGACGGCGGAGCGTTTTAATAAGCTTTGCATTATTTCCGAGTGCTTTTCGCAGGTTTTTGATGTGAGCGTCAAGAATTCTGCCGTCAAAAAGGCTGTCATAACCCCAGACCTTGTTTAAAAGCTGTTCACGGGAAACAACGCTGTTTTTGTTTTCAATAAGAATTTTCAGTACGCCGTATTCCTTTGCTTTAAGCTCAATCTCCTTCCCGTCGCTTGTTACCGTTCCGTTGTTGGGATTGAGCGTGATATTTCCTACGGTTAGAATATCAGAACGAATCAATCCCTTGGAGCGTTTTACAAGCGCTTTTGATTTTTCGTAAAGCACGGGCAGGGAAAAAGGCTTTGTTATGTAGTCGTCACAGCCGAGGGCATAGCCTGTCAGAATATCCTCCTGACCTGATTTGGCGGTTATGAACATAATCGGCACATCGCTGTACCGCCGTACTTCTCTGCATACCTCAAAGCCGTCAAGCTCGGGCATCATAACGTCGAGAAGTAGTAAATCATACGTGTTTTCATACGCCGATTTGATTCCCTGCTTACCGTCAGAAGCAAAATCTATTTTAAATTCATCGCCCTTTAAACTATAGAAATTCCGAATCATAGTGCATATTCTGTTGTCGTCCTCGACAAGCAAAATTCTGTACATTGTAAATCACCCCATATTATTCTACAGCAGTAATCTGTTGTGAATCTGAAATTTACAAATAAATTTTACAGTAAATAATCACCTTTTTCAACCGTAACAGCTTTGGAACAGATTTGCGTGATAATTTAGAATTGTAATAATGTTTCAGGAGGCAAAGTTATGAAAAGGATTTCAGCTTTTATATTACTGTTAGTTATACTTATGTTCTGCGGTTGCTCTGATGATAATGACATATCTTCATCAGGCAAAAGTGATTCAAGCGTTGAGAGTATATCTTCCGATTTGCAGAGTACGGTATCTGATTATGACACTAAAAATAACGGCGTATCTATGTCGGGAGGATTCAACTACTCCTACAGCGAAACAACTCCGATTGAATATAACGGTGAGGATATTGTTATGCACGTAAGAATGAACATATCAAACTCTACAGATACCGATATGGGAGTATATCTGAATGTTCAGGGGTATTTTCTGCCGTTTTCAATGCAGGAATATTCCGATGAAAGTTTTACACAGCCCTTGTCTGACGAGAGCAAATCCGAGATTTTTCATCAGTTTAATTTTGATAAAGCCTGTTGTGAGGAGAATAAGAACAGATACTTTTCGGTAAAATTCAATCCCGATATGTTTGAAAAGGGGAGTGTGGTTTATCCTGACGTTGTTTGCAGTGTGAACAATACATATCTGCCCGAAAGTGACGGAAGCGTCAACATTTCAGCGTCGAATATTTTCGGAATTTATCCTCCGACATTAAAAATAAATTGTGATGCAAAGCAGGAAAACAAGACCTGCAAAAAGTACGATACCAAACCTATGACGTCACAAAACGCCGATGAGTATGAAAACGAAAACGTAAAGGCTGAAATCCTTAAAAACGGCGATGAGTCTTTTCAGTATTTTGTTAAAGCAAATAGGGGTGAGCCGCTTAAGCTTACGGCAAGAGTTCATAATGTTTACAGCGAATATCTTAAATATGATACGCAGAAAACGGTAATAAGCGTGCTTGTAAACGACAAGCCGTATGCTGTGTTTGAGGGAAGTGAGTATCTTGAAATTGACGTTGAGCAGAACACATATTATACCTATGATTTTAAGCTGGACAGCAATGATTTAAACGAGATGAACAAGGTGCAGATTTATGCCTGTCAGCTTAAAGGTACGACCGAAAATCCTTACAATACAATTGCAATAAGCACTCCGCTTTATGTGCAGGTGGAGGAGTGATTATGAGTACGCTTGAGCTTAAATCAATCAGTAAGTCATACGGAAAGAAACAGGTGCTTGATAATCTTAATTGCACTTTTGAAAAGGGCGTTTACGGCTTGCTCGGACCTAACGGAGCAGGCAAGACAACGCTTATAAGCATAATAGTGAATATCCTTAATGCAGACAGCGGAGAGGTTTTGTTCGGCGGAAAACCCGTAAAAGTTCTCGGCTCGGATTACTATGACGATATCGGCTATCTTCCGCAGTATCCGCATTTTTACTCAAACTATACGGCGCAGGAGTTTCTTGAATACATAGCCGTAATAAAAGGACTTACAAAAAAGAAAGCGAAGCAGAGAATTGACGAGCTTTTTGAATTTGTCAATCTGCAAGACGATAAAAATAAAAAGGTAGGAGCGTATTCGGGAGGTATGCGTCAAAGGCTCGGCATTGCGCAGGCACTTATAAATAATCCCGAAATTCTGATTCTCGACGAGCCGACAGCAGGTCTTGACCCGAAGGAGAGAATACGCTTTCGCAATCTGATTTCAAGAATCAGCGAGGATAAAACGGTTATTCTTGCAACGCACATAGTAACCGATGTTGAGTCAATTGCAAGAGATGTAATTCTTCTTAACAAAGGAAAAATAATCTGCAATGATACTCCCGAAAATCTGATTGAATCAATAAACGGCAGGGTGTGGTCGTTTGAGATTCCTCACAATGAAATTGAAGATGTGTTATCACGCTATATCGTAAGTAATGTGCAGTATTCGGGAGACGGATTTCTGATTAAAACAGTAGGAGAAAAGCCGTGTAAAAGTGCGCAGAATGTGCCTGCAACGCTTGAGGAGGTTTACCTCTGTTATGTATCCGAAAGCGGCGGTGAAATATGAGAATTGTAAAATGCGAGCTTAAGAAGATTTTTAAAAACAGGGTGATTTTTATCGCCCTTGCCGTGTTTTTACTGCTGAATATTATAAATATTTACCGCAATTATAATATTCATAACGGCGTTGATGACTGCGTTGTTACAGGTCAGCTTTATCTGCGTGAACAGCTTGACGGTGAACTTACGGAGGATAAAAGAGCTCTGATTTATCAGCAGGCTGAAAAGGTGTCGGGATTGCTTTATAACAAAAAGTATGCAAATCAGACAGAGCCCGAAAATGAATTTATTACGGGTTATGCGTTCTGGGATTCACAGCTTTGGAATACGTACAGGGATTACATTGACAAAGCGCAGAGCTTTAATGAAAATATTGAGCAAAAGTCTGCCGAGGCGCTGAAAAAAGCAGAGTATTACAGCGGAAAAAACGAGTATTACGAGGCGGAAAACAAACTATATTACAATACATATTCGGGCAGAAAAATAACCGGAATTTACGATACAAACGGACTTCCCGATTATTTTAGATACAGTCTTTCGTCGGTTTTGTCGGTAATAATGCTTTTGCTCGGAGTTGTACCGATTTTCAGCAGTGAATGTGAATGCGATATGGATACCGTTCTGCTGACCTCGAAAAACGGCAGAAGAAAAACCGCATTTGCAAAGATAATTTCTGCGCTTATATATACTTTTGCAATTGAGCTTGTCTTTTCAATATGCGATTTTTTGTCGTTTATGTGCTTTGCAAGACTTGACGGCTTGGGTCAGTCTTTATACGCTGTTCAGGGCTTTGAAATGTGCAGTGCAGATATTACGGTGTGGCAGTTCTGTTTAATTTTATTTGCAATGAGAACAATCGGAATGTCTGTAATCTGCCTTGTATTTTTGCTATTGTCAAAGCTGTTCAGACGCTCTGTTGCTCCCTTTGTAACGGGTGCTTGCTTGTTTTTTTCACTTATGCTCATAAAGACGTTTTTTACCGACACAGCAGGGGAGATTATTAATCTTTTCAATCCGATTTCTCTGCTTGTTTCCTGCAATTATTTTTGCGATTTTTCGGTAGTAAATCTTTTTGGTACACCTGTATTCAGCTACGTAATTGTCGTTTCTGTCGGCGTTATCATTGTATTTATTTTGTGCGTTGTGATATTTGCAATGCTGCTTAAAATGCAGTTGAGGTTTCCGAAGCTTACTTTCAGAAGGAGTGTGCGTTTATGAGGCTGATGAATGCGGAATTTAAAAAGCTGTTTATAAGTAACAAAATGCTGTTGCTTTTTGTTGCGGTAATAATTCTCTCGTTATTTACTCGGCTTGGTGCAAATGTCTACCCTGTATTCAGCGATGAAAGTAATCAGCAATTTTACAAAAGCTTTATGGAAAAGCTCAGCGGCGAATACACAGATGAAAAAGGGCATCTCGTTGCGGATTTGCAGGCTGAATACAACAACATAAGCACTTCTTTTTCACAGCTTGAAAAAGAGTATTCGGAAGGTGAAATTACGTCCGAGGAATATATGAAAAGGCTTTCCGAACTGAGCGAATTATCATCGCAGGGAAATGTGGTTGAATATCTCGCCTCCTGTGATAAATACGTCAGAGAAGATACCGTAAATCACTATTTTGTTGATTATACAGGCTGGGGACAGCTTTTTCAGACCTACGGCTTTGACTTCTTGCTGTTGATTTTTACGCTGATTATTTCGGTGGTTTCAATCGCAGTTGAACAGAATTCGGATATGATAACGATAAACTCCGTCTGCGTAAAAGGGAGAAGAACACTCGGCAAAAGTAAGGTGCTTGTTGTGCTCTCTTCGGTTGCAGTTGTAACTGTTATTGTCGGAATAATTCATTACGTTGTCTATGCTTCAAAGTATAACCTTGTCGGATTTGACTATCCCTTGCAGAGTGTGAAAAGCTTTTCGGGAGCAACAAAAAACCTGACTCTCGGTCAGGCTTACATAGCTCTTGTAATTACTAAAATTGTCGGATACTGTTCGTTTTCTGCGTTTGCAATGTTTTTTGCGGTGCTGTTTAAAAAGGCTGTTCCTGCGATGACCTTTTCGCTTGCTACAGTTTTAGTGCCTATGTATATTCTGAACTCGTCAACAGAGGGACAACTGCGTTATCTTCTTCCTATGCCTGTCGGTGCGATGATGTCAACAGGGTACATAAACGGTACGCAGAAAATGGACATAGGTAAAGAATATATTTTCAGAGAGGTATCAACGCCGCAGATGATTATCGTGTTTTCTATTCTTATTTTAGTTTCATTTCTGATGCTTGCATTTACGTCACGCAGACTTTCGGGTAAGAGATTTTACGTTCCTCATTTAAAAAAGCCTATGTTTGCAGTGTTGTCTACTGTAATGATTTTTTCGCTGTGTTCCTGTTCATCAGGAGTCGATTTTGAAGAAGCGTCCGATAATTATATTATCATAGCCGACACTAATCTGATTTACTCAAAGTCGGAGAAAATGATAATAAGCGTTGACGAGCTTCCCACGGATACTCCGAATACGGTGGGATTTATCAGTGGAGATACGGCTGTTATCAAAAATAAAAATACCGTAAGCCTGCTTGATTTGAAAACTTTTGATAAAAGTGAAATTGCCGTTCTCGGTAAAAACTATGAGCTTGACGGATTCCTCGGAATGGAGGATTTAGTACCGAGCCTTTCGGGAATGTCAATTGATTTGACTGCACAGAATCTTGAAAATCTTGTCGGAGGTTATGAAAACAAGCTTTATTTTTCTTCAAGAAACGGAATTACAAGCTACAATGTTTCAGACGGCACGTCAGAAAAGCTGATTGACGGAAAAAACATATTGAATTTTCAGATTAAAAACGGAAATGCATTCTATATAAATTCGGGCAAGCTTATGAAAATGAATCTAAAAAGTAAAAAAGAGGAGCTGTTAAGTGAGAATAATACAGAAGCTTTTGCTGTCGGCAATGAAGATATTTACTACATAAACCTACTTGATAACAGCTATGTTTATTCGGTAAATGACAATAAAACGATATTTGAAAAGCCGTGCAGTTCAATTTGCTTTAACGGCAACACCCTTGTATGCGTTACGGACGAAGGAGTATATCTCGTCTGCGAAAAAGGTGCAAAGAAAATAAAGGAAACCGAAAATGAAATCTTCATTACGGCAGATGAAGAGAATATCTATTTTTTGGATAATTCCGAAACTGCGGTTTTGAATGTTTATGATTATAACGGGAATTATTTTTCAGTAGATTTGTATGATTATTAAAAAATAGGAGGCATAATATGAAACCTACGAATTTAATTTCAGCATTCCAAGGACTCAAGGCATTTAATGAATGTAAAGATTCGGAGCAAAAAGTAGTTGCTCCATATAAAATATCAGATAATGAAGCAACAGTATTGGGCTCGTTTTGTGATTTACTTAATAAATATGATTGCCCATTTGCTGTTTTTGACGGATATTATATCGGGTATTCTATTAACCAGATAAGTAAAGAATTCGATTTATTACGTTTTAGCGAAGATTTGGTTATTAATATTGAATTAAAACAAGAACTAAATCTTTCCTATGAGGAAAAAATTGAAAAAATTTTAAAACAGCAATCGAAAAATTTTTATTATCTCAAGGCTTTGCAAAAAAATATTTTCATTTTCACTTATGTTGAAAACGATGGATTATATGAATATGCTAATTTATTAAATGAAACTAAAAAAATTAGCTGTGAAGAATTGATAGATATCCTGAAAAATCAAAACTTTGATATAAATATTGATCCTGATAAGCTGTTTATACCAAGCAATTATCTGGTTTCTCCATTTAACAGTACGGAAAGATTTTTAGATGGAGAATATTTTTTAACAGGCAGTCAAGAAGAAATAAAAAATGAATTGCTTAAGAAAATTACTTCAGATTATGTGATGTATTGCATTACAGCGGATGCCGGTACCGGTAAGACTCTATTATTGTATGATATTGCAAAAACTATTTCAGAATCAAATAAAACTATATTGATTCATTGTGGAAAACTTAACGAAGGGCACGAGTTGTTAAGAGATAAATTTGATTGGAATATATACTCAATCAGAAATATTAAAGCACCAACAATTGATAGGTATATAGACGATACAGTAAAAGCGATATTTATTGATGAATCTCAAAGAATACGAACAGATCAACTGGAAATGATTATCGGCAAATCGAAGGAATTGAAAATTCCAATTGTATTCTCATATGATACGAAACAATACTTAAGTGAGGGTGAGTCTAAAAATATCTATGAGTATATAAAAACTAATTATCCGGAAATAAACATCTATAAGAAGTCATTAACTAATAAAATAAGAACTAATAAAAATATATCCTCTTTTATCACTAATCTTATTCAAATAGGAAAAAGTAATTCCTACCTGGATTATAGCGATATTACAATAGAATATTTCGAGAATATAAATGACATAAAAAGATACATACATTATTTAGAAAAACGTGATGACTGGAAATGCATTACATATACAAGCTCGCAGTATAGTCGTGAATCTATTGATGTATTAGCTTCTCTATCAGATTTCAAGGCTCATGATGTTATTGGGCAAGAGTTTAAAAAAGTAGTGTTTGTTATTGATGATAATTTTCGCTATGATGATAGTGGAAAATTACAGTATAGAAAGTGTTACTATAGCTTGCCCGGTATGTTTTATCAAATTATAACGCGTGTGATTAATGAAATGAAAATAATAGTTTTTAATAACAAATCGCTATATTATAAATTATTACAGATTAAGTACCTTGATAAAAATAATGAGTAAAACAATCGGATAATATATTATAAAGATGAGTTTCTCAATTTATGTATAATTATTTTCCAAAAT
Organism: uncultured Clostridia bacterium; assembly: GCA_947369085.1. Taxonomy (GTDB): domain Bacteria; phylum Bacillota; class Clostridia; order Oscillospirales; family Acutalibacteraceae; genus Ruminococcoides. The sequence continues at coordinate 10,012 of CANBJR010000035.1, forward strand.
TTGCGTCACAGAAACAAAGAAAAGGCTGAAAGACAGTATGCAGAACTGGCTTGAAGTATTTAAGTTTCCGTCTGTTGAACGGACTACATACGACAGGTACGAATGTACGGCGAAAAATCAAAAATATCGTTAAATGAGGTGTTAAAGAAATATTCAGGTGTGACGGTGTCACAGCAGAAAAAGGACGAGAAGTAAAAGTCGGCAAGCTCAAAAGTGCCACAAGCAAGCGAGATGTTCCACTGAACGATACTGCAATAGAAATGATACTCGACCTGAGAAACGAGTTTAACTTCGGAGAGGACTCACCGCTGATACCCGATGAAAACGGCAATTTCACCCGACCGGTAAATTTCCGCAAACGCTATTACAGAATCCTCAAAGCCGCAGGTATAGAAACCAAAGGCTTGCACTCACTCCGCCACACCTTTGCTACAAACCTTGTAAACGGCGTAAAGCAACCTGACGGTCAATTAAATCCTTAACTACAAGACAGGTAGCAGACCTTCTCGGACATACAACTTCTGAAATTACAGAAATGTATTATGTGAAAAGGGATTTAACTAAACTGAATGGTATTACAGAGGGATTTGAGATATGAATATGATTTGTAATGTGTTGTGATTTGTGGTAGTCTATTAACAATAGAGATTACATAATTTGTGTTTAATCGTTATGAGATGTATAGACAAAAGGGTGATGATATGTATTATTCTGATAAACCGATAATTTCTAACCAAGATGACTTACTAAATAGAAAGTCGTTCTCAAGTTTACTCGCCAAAACTCTTGTAGAACTGAAAAATGATGATACTTTTACGGTAGGGTTGTTTGGTAAGTGGGGAACAGGCAAAACATCGGTTGTAAATATGACATTAGCAGAAATTGAGCAACTTCAATCTCAAGACAAAGAAAAAATGATTGTTATACACTTTGAACCGTGGCATTTTACCGATTCTACTCAGTTGCTAACACAATTCCTGATTAGGTTATCTACTGAATTTAAGGGAAATAAAGATAAAACTATTCAAAAAATTGGAAAGGAAATAGAAAAGTATTCCGGTGCTTTTGAATTAGCAGGATTAATCCCTACGTATGGTGGTCTTATTGCTATGTTGGCAAAGTTTGGTTTTACAAAATTGGGCAGAGCAATACAAAATAGTGTAGATAAAATTGATATATTAAGCAAGAAGGAATCGGTAGTTAAAATGCTTTCTGAGCGGAAAAGCAAGATATTAGTTGTTATAGATGATATTGATAGGTTAAGTGATGAGCAGATTAGAAGCGTTTTTCAATTAGTTTCTTCTGTAGCAAAGTTTCCTAATACTACATATCTATTGGTTTTTGATAAAAGCATTGTTGTTAAAGCATTAAAGAACGTACAAGGTGAAAAAGGTGAAGAGTATTTAGAAAAAATCATACAAATGCCTATTCAGATATCTGAAGTCCCAAAATCGAAGTTACATGAAATATTGTTCAAACGACTGGATAGTATTATGCTCGAACATTCAAATTTTCTCTTTTTTAAGGAGCATTGGGAGAATATTTTTAATTCTTGTATTGAACCGTTTATCAAGAATTTAAGAGATGTCAACAGGTTATGCAATTCCTTGATCTTTAAACTGACTACAATATACTCGGAAGTTGACTTCGGTGATATGGTTGCTATTTCATCGGTGGAAATTGGAATGCCACTCCTTTATGATTGGATAAAAATACACAAAAGTTTATTGACGGGAGAAAGTGGATGGACGGAATATAGCGTGCATAATAAAACGGTTACGGAATGGCATGAATACTATTCAAGTGAACTGCATCGTTTTTTTGCTAATGATACTTCTATACATAATATCGATGAGTGTGTAGATAGGGCACTTGAATGTTTGTCGCAGTTATTTCCTTGCTTTGGTAGCAAAATAGGAAAAACATATGAAGCGATAAATATGGATTTATACAGAAGAAAAAATCTTATTTCACATACGGAAAAGTTTGACATGTATTTCAATTATGATATTAATCTGGTTGGTCTAACCAGGGCATCAATAGAAGAAGCGGTATATTCGTTAGATTTAGAAAAGTTTAATGAGTTTTTACTAAAAGAGGATGACAATAACAGTAGTATGGCTTTTATTCAAGAAATAAAGGCTCTGCTTAACGATTTACCTTCGGAAAGAGCAAAAATTATTTTTACTTCGTTGATAACTTGTGCATATAAATTGAATACTACTGAGGAGGAAGGCTTTTTGTCTTTAAACACAGTAACTACTGTATCGCATGTTTGTGTTGATGTGTTAAAAAGAGTGAACGAAGATGAAAGAGTGTCACTGTTATCATCAGTAATAGAGATTTCTGACTCGAATGTTATAGATATGATAGCAGTTTTTATTAACATAATTGAGTTAGGATACGGAAGATTGGCAGCAAACGGAGTGGAGCGTGATTTTGGAAAAGTTATCACATTAGAAGAACTTGAAAGAATAGAGAAAATATTTGTAGAAAAAATAAAGCAGATTTTAAGTGTGATAAATCTATTTGATTTTTCTGGGTGGAGAATGTCGTTGCATTTGCTACAAGCGTTTGATGATGAGTATGCAAGTGATTACTTAACAAAGGCTTTGTGTGATAATAAGAATATATTATTTTATCTTTGCGACTCTGTGATAGAGTGGACTGGAACAGGCGTGGAGTATGAAATAAGAGATACTTACAAAACTTATTTAACTGAAGAGAGAATTTTAGAAGCGATAGAGTATCAGAAAGAATCTAAAGCAATATTTAGATTGCCAAAGAACATTCTCTATAAAAGCGTTGCTTTTTATCTAAACTCAAAGAATTGTAAAAGTTATAGAGGGACTGTGGATTTAAGAACGGTTGAGAAAACAGTCCAACAATGGGTAACAGAAAATAAATAAGAATATACTGATGCTTTTTTGATGATGTAGCAGACGGAAATGTTGGAATTATTAGCGCTGGTTGAACATTTTGATGCCTGAAATAAGCATCAAAAGCGAAAAATCAGATCGTGCTCCGTACATAAAATTGCATCAAAAAACGGCTTAAACACAGTGTTTAAGCCGTTTTTGCTTGTCGGTTCTGCTTGAAAAAGATTTTTTTGAGCGATTTTGTATTTAGACTTGAACCCTCGTAAGTTGTCTTTATTTATGTTTTACATACTATTAAAATTTCAAAACATATGTTAAATTTAAGATTAAAATATATTTTTACGTTAATAAGTTCAGCAATGATTCTTAAAAAATAACAATTTGATATTGCCAACGTTTTTCAAGGTAAGGAAAACATAAAATATGTACAATGGAAGTTAAAAAATGTTAGATTGCAGGCTAACAAGATATGTATGTTATTATACAGTCTGAAACATAGGCCTTGAAAAGGAAGTTATTATTGAATTTAACATATTTAAAATTTAAGTCTACAGTCAAGTACTCACAAATAACTTATTTAGTTTCTATGTTAAATTGCCATTCTAATTTGATTTGCAAAATCATTGGCAGTTAAAACTCTTATTTCGTCATAAAAATAAGAGTTACCGTCAGCATCTTTCATGTTCGTAAATCTTTTCAATGCTTGCCTAATAGATACTAAACTGTTATTGGTATTTGGTTCAGAGTCGGATAGTTCAGCTAGTGTATCTTCAATTCCGTCAGTACCGTCTTCATCAATAACAACAGTAAACACCAGTTTTGTAGGCTTTTCAGTTTCATTGTTTTTGCAATTAGGGAAAATATGTTTTTCTAAAAGTATGTAACTTTCTATTGCCTTTAACTTAATTGATTCAATTAATTCACTTCTTTTTCGATCTTGATTCTCCCAAAAAAGATCCCAATAATCTGAACATATTTTATTCGTTTCCAGACATTTCCCTATATCGGGATTAAATTTTTCTTTAGTGATTTTTTGTTTAAATCCTGATTTAAACTCAACTAAATCTATATTATTTTTTTTAAATAATATCCCATCGGCAGAAGATGGGATATTACCTTTCGGAAACAAAGATTTACATATATTATCAAAATAATATATGGGGAATTTGTTTGTTACTAAAGATTCTTCTTCGTTGATTTTAGAAACTTCTGTTACAGTATCAATAAATTCACTCCAATTTTTACATGCAAAATCAAACAAATTCTTATTTGTCATGATTCGTCACCAACATTTCTTAAGCAGTTATTACGTAACATTTTTACCTCAGAAAAATACTGTAGAAAATCCTGATAAATTGAGCCGATATCATCATTTGCACAAACATAGTTTACCATTCCTGAATCAGTAAAATCTGTACGATAAAAATTCGTTTTTTCTTCTATTTCATGTTTCCTCATATAAGCGTCTAAAGCTAATACAAAGTTTGAGCTATGTGTAGTCAAAAGAATGTTAACTCTCAATTCTTTAACAAGTAAAACGATCATTTCAGCAAAATGATTTTGCCAAGAAGGATGCAGATGTGCTTCTGGTTCATCGAGAATTAACATTGTTGAATCTCCAAGCTCTCCTTTTTCAATTAAAATCTTTATGATAGAAAACATTTTAGAGCCTGTAGCCAAATTTGATACTTTTAATTTAGTACCATTTTGTACATAAAAATCACCGTTTGGTGAAAATTCGAAAGATCCGGGAACAATCGAATCTATCTCATTTTTCACTTTTTTTAAAGATTCATTTAATATTGTCTGTTCCAATATTGTAGGTTGCTTTTTTGTACGTAAAGTATTTCTTAACTTAGTATTATGCGAAATAATGTTGTTGGCATTTAGCAAACTATCCGGATCTGTATCAATACGATTTCGTAAAAAAATTCTTGAATATACAGATTCATCTAACACAAAAGGATTATCAACGAAAAATACTTTTTTATAGGGCGAGGTGAAGAATACAGGCTTCCCATCATTGACTACTTTATTATTTACAATATTAACATTAAAACAGCAAGTGTCATCATCATACAATTCTATTTTTGAATTGCCAACATCAAATAAAACAGGTTGGATTTGACCGGAAAATTCTAAATTCAAGGTTTGATTAATGCTTTCGCGAGTATATTCAATTAATTGCGGGTCTTTTTCGAGAGTTGAAAATAACTCTGTTAATATTGCATTTGCCCTTCGGAGTTGTTCAGAAATGATTTTTGAAGTATTTCTTTCATCCTCTTCATTAATTATCATATGGTTAACATAATATTTGAGGAAATTTGTGTTACATAATTCATCAATATCTACTCTCGTAATCTCATCTTGTAGTTTATGAGCAAAGCTTTCTATTTCGCTTTGAGACATATTGTGCCGATATTCATGATTAACAAGTTCTTGTATTGCAGGGTATGAGTTGATAGGTGATTCATTTGTAGTATTCTCTTCAAGACCTAAAACCTGAACAAAAATTCGGAATAAATCCAACGCTTCCGTAACATCATCTAACTTCTTGGCAATATATAGCCTTCGGTCATTTCTAAATTTTACTAAAATATTTGAAACTGCATCTAAAAGGGAATATAGTGCCTTACCCACGGTTGTCTTACCTGAATTGTTTTTACCGGTAATAATAGTTAAACCGTCTAAAGACATCGTAGAATTACTTACGATTCCAATATTATTTAATTTGATTTTCATGGTAGTCTCCTTATGTTTTTTTATTAATTTATCATATGAGAGAATACAAAATATGTCGAAACAATTTATATAAAAATATTGTTTTGCATAAACTTATACAGTATAATTATATTACTTTTTTTACATAATATCAAGCAATTCATAACTTTTTTCTTTGAGAATTTACGAAGATTATTCAAATAAATCAAGCTGATTCAAAAGTGTTTAGCAGTGAACACTCTTGAATCAGCTTTTTATTATCGGTCGGTTTTATTAAAGCTCCTGTTCTGCCTCATAGCCGCCTGTGAAGACAACTTTTATCTTCTCTTTGGATTCGGCTACTACTGTGTCAAGTATCTGTCTGACCAAGGTGTCGTTATAAGTCATCGGGTGGTTTTTCAAGCCGTCAAGTATGAGGTATATCTGCTCAAGTCTTGACTGTGCATTTTCTCGTTTTGTGCGTTCATTCTTGATTTCTTCAACCCGTGCCTGCAGTAAATGCTTTTTATTAATAATCTCTATAAGCTGATTTTCTATACTTTCTATATCTTCAGTGTCGGCTGTCATTTTATTAAACAGCTCATTGTATTTCTCATCAAGCTTTGCAATTTCAATCAGAAGTTCAAGGCTGTTATCTTCAATTTCATCAGCTTGGATTCCTATACGGATATGCTCTTTAAGTATTGACAGCACATCCGAGCTTTGCTGTGCGTTGTTCATTATGGCTGTAACGATTGCGTTTTGCAATACGCTTTCTTCAATAGTAGGGGAGTGATGACAGTATTTTTTACCGTAGTCAAGGCGGTTAATGCATCTCCACACAATTTTCTTCTCACCGCTTGCAGTCCAAGTGCATCTGCGATAGGGCGTACCGCATTCTCCGCATATCAGAAGCTCTGTAAGTGCATATTTTCCGTCATATTAACATTCACCTACTCTTTGATTGTTTTTCATAAGCAAGCTTATGGTGTGGTCTGTATGAAATTCAATGGTGTTTACGGTTTGACTGAATAATTCCATAGAAAAAGCTGAAAGCAAATCTCTTTTTTCAAACTTTGCTTTCAGCTTTTCTGTAATATATTTGGTATTCTGCAATTCTAAATACTTTATTGAGGCACTCTCAAATATCAGCCTGATAACTTCATCTTCATTTATGACTGCTTTATCAAGCTGATGATAGATTATATTTTCGGATTTCCTTGCGTTGTTACTCGGCTCAAAGGTTTCTGAATTGTACGATATGATTTCGGGAGCCTTTATCAGACGATTAAGAATATTAACTATTCTGTCCAACAATTCATCATCCTGAATTCTGAAATTGAAGTTGCAGTCAGTTCCTATGTATTGCCACTTTGTGTTTTTAGGGTTTCTGCCGTCATAAATGCGTTTCATAGGATAACCGTTTTCGTGATACCTCACAAGGTTTGTTATCCTGTAAATATCGCTTGTTCTGTCTGTTGATTTCTGAGTATTCTTGTTGCTCTTTATATTCTGAATGGCAAGAAATGTTCTCTTGTCAACAATCGGCGGATAATTGTCTGCACCGATATAGCAGTTATTTTCAAGTATTCGCTTGACTTTGGGTTTGTTCCAGTTGACAATACCGCTGATGAACTCAACCTGATTGTTGATAAGCTGCTGTGATATTTGCTGAAGGGACATACCGCCGAGATAGCTTTTGAAAATATCCGAAACGATATTTGCTTCATCTTCATTCACCAGCTTCTTGCCATTGGGACATACAAAGTAATCTCCTGTTTCATCGTAAAAGAGA
>CANBJR010000036.1 GCA_947369085.1 uncultured Clostridia bacterium
CCTTTAAAAAGGTCTATTTATATTCAAATTGAGCTGAACCTGTAGTTCTACGCAAGTAATGGCGTTCTTACTTATTTATATTATTTTTATTTCTAAAAATAATATACGCAAGAGAAAGGTGATTTTTTGGAAGATTTGACAGAACGTCAGAGAAAAATGATAAATACACTTACACAAGCGATGCCTTATTTGCGAAAAGAGCTTGGAGTTTCACAAACAGTATTGGCCACAAAAGTTGGAATGAGCCGACAAATGATCTCACTGATTGAAAGAGGCAAACAACCTATGACTTGGACACAGTTCCTGGCAATTGTTTTCTTTTTTAAATCAAACAATAATTTTAAAAAAGGAGCAAGAGCGATTGCTAAAAAGCAACCAAATGTTGTTGAACAACTATTGCTTCTTGAATCGGATATGAATTACTACGAAAAGAGAGGGCAAAGCAAATGATAATAAACCTAATAAAAGCCAAACAAATGTTTAGTTTAACATTGCCCAATAAAGTTAAAGGTCAATATTGGTTAAGCGACACAGATGCAAATGGTAAGCCACGCGATTTGATTAGTGTTGAAGCGGTTAATGGTGAGTGGGTTTTAAAAAGTAATAAGAGAGTTTCTGTTCTGAATTCTAATAATGAACCTGTAAGCAATACAGTTTTGCGCCCATTGGGATTTTTTAATCTAAAAATAACTGGCGATGATGACCGTGTTATGCTTTTCGCAGAAAAAATTGATGATACACGACATACCTTTAGAAAGGTTTTGGTAAGGAAATCAGATGTTTTTAACATCGGAAGGACAAACGATAATAATTTCTGCTATGAAAATAAATTCGTATCAAGCAAACACGCAAGAATGTCATACGATGGAAAAAGCTGGTCTATTGTTGATTTGGGAAGCACAAATGGTACATATGTAAATGGCTATAGAGTAGATTCGCTAAATTTAGTTCCAGGAGATTTTATTTATATAATGGGATTAAAAATAATTGTTGGATGTAATTTCTTGGCAATTAATAATCCTGATGGACTTTTAAAAATTAACTCAGTAAGCCTTTCTGAATATCATCCGCAAAATATTAATGCGGATATTGAACCTACAGAAATTCCTGAAAAGAATTATTTTTTCCGTTCTCCTCGTTTTCACAGAGAAATTGAGCACTCTGAAATAAAAATTGATCCACCTCCTCAATTGCAAAAATTAGACACAGTACCATTGGCACTTATGTTAGGTCCGTCAATAACTATGGGAATGACATCATTAAGTACGGGTCTATTAACATTAAACAATGTTATTTCTAATGGTGGTGAAATAACACAAGCACTGCCGACTTTGATGATGTCAGTAAGTATGTTGCTTGGCACAGTTTTATGGCCAATACTTACCAAAAAATATGAGAAAAAGAACAAAATTAAAAATGAAAAGAAAAGGCAGGAAAAATATTTAGCCTATTTGGACAGCATTCGAGATGAAATAAAACGAAAGTCAAAAGAGCAGAGTGATATACTGCAAGAAAATCTTATTACATTGGAAGAATGTGCTGACCGTGTTGCAAAAGAAAGCTCTAATTTATGGGAAAGAGCACTTGGACACTCTGATTTCCTTAAGTTAAGACTTGGACTTGGCGATATTCCACTAGACGCAGATGTTAAGTTCCCAGAGAAAAAATTCACTTTAGATGATGATAACTTGCAAGATGCTATGTTGTCACTTGGTTCGGAACCTAAACAGTTGGTTAATGTACCAATTAGTGTATCTTTAGTGGATAATATGACAGTTGGAATTTATGGTGAATATATTCAGACTGTTAATATGATTAAGTCACTTATTTTACAGATGGTTTCTTTGCATAGTTACGATGAACTAAAAGTAATTTTAATCTGTGATGAGAGTGATGAAAAAGAGTGGAGTTTCACTAAATTTATTCCTCATTTTTGGGATAACGACAAAACCATTCGTTTCTTTGCTACAAATGCAGATGAAGTTAAAGAGATTTCTGCATTTATTGAAAAAAACATTTTATCACGTGGTGATGTTTCAAACCAAGATTATTCCGAGTTATCTCCGTATTATGTTGTGATTTCAACGAGTAAGATACTAAGTGAAAAATGTGAATCAATGCAACAATTGTTGAAATACAAAAACAACAGGGCGTTCAGTGTTTTATTGTCAGCGTCCGAATTAAAGGATCTTCCGAAGGAAACAAAAACGGTGATCTTCGCTAATGGTGAAAACTCCAAAATGTTTGACAGAGAGGATACTACAGGTAAGGATGTTCCTTTCTCTTCGGATATAGTTAATGAAGCGGCAGTAAATAGCATAGCAGAAGATTTAGCAAATATTGAGCTTGATTTAAGTACACAAAGATACTCTTTGCCATCAATGATTACATTTCTTGAAATGTTTAATGTTGGTAAAATTGAACACTTGAACTCGTTAACAAGGTGGAAAGAAAACAATCCAACCATCACATTGCAAACTCCAATTGGTGTGGATTCTTATGGCGGAATATTTAATTTGGATTTGCACGAAAAGTTTCACGGTCCGCATGGACTTGTCGCCGGTATGACCGGATCTGGTAAGTCTGAGTTTATTATAACTTATATTCTTTCACTTGCAGTTAATTTCCATCCTGACGAAGTTGCATTTATTTTGATTGACTATAAAGGCGGCGGACTTACAGGAGCTTTTGAAGATGATGATAAAGGAATAAAATTGCCACATCTTGCCGGAACAATTACTAACTTAGATGGTGCAGCAGTTAAACGTTCTCTTATTTCAATTCAAAGTGAACTTAGACGCAGACAGGCAATCTTTAACGAAGCAAGAAAAGTATCCAATGAAGGTACAATGGATATATATAAGTATCAGCAACTGTACAGAGATAAGGTGGTCAGTGAACCGGTTCCCCATTTGTTCATTATTTCAGATGAATTCGCTGAATTGAAAACTCAACAACCTGAATTTATGGAACAGCTCATAAGCGCTGCTCGTATTGGTAGAAGCTTAGGGGTGCATCTGATACTTGCAACGCAGAAGCCAAGCGGTGTTGTAGATGATCAGATTTGGAGTAACAGTAAATTTAGAGTTTGCTTGAAAGTTCAAGAAAAAGCGGACAGCCAAGATATGATTAAATGTCCTGACGCAGCAGAAATATCACAAACTGGTAGATTCTATTTACAAGTTGGTTTTAATGAACTGTTTGCTCTTGGACAATCAGCTTGGTGTGGTGCTGAATACATACCTACAGAGACTGTTGAAAAGTCTGTAGACAATAGTATTCAAGTAGTTGACAATCTTGGTCGAACAATGATGAAAGTTAAGCCAAGTAAGAAGAAAATCTCAGGTGGAAGCAAGACAAAACAAATCGTTTCTATTGTTAAGTATTTGTCAGATCTTGCTTCTGAAGAAAACATTTCTGTGAGACCGCTTTGGTTAGATCCAATTCCTGGCTATATTTTTGTTGACGAAGTAGAAAATAAATATTCAATTATTGAAGCGGGTACGATTTTAAATCCTGTAGTTGGAGAATATGATGATCCGTTTAATCAGAAACAAGGGGTACTTACAATACCGTTTTCTGAGGAAGGCAATTGCTTGATATACGGTGCCACAGGTAACGGTAAAACAACATTTTTGACAACTCTATGTTATGCCTTGATCAAAAATCATACTGCTGAAGAAGTCAATATCTATATTATGGATTTTGGCTCGGAAACATTGAAAGTGTTTGATAAGGCACCTCAAGTTGGTGGCGTTATTGTTTCTTCTGACGAAGAAAAAACAATCAACTTCTTGAAAATGCTTCATAGCGAAATGGAAAGAAGAAAGGGATTGTTTTCTGTGTTTGGCGGTGACTATGCAGGGTATTGCAGAAATAGCGGGAAAACCGTTCCTAATATCGTTGTACTTTTAAATAATTATTCGGGCTTTTCAGAGCAATTTGAAGATTTGCAAGAATCCTTCACCCTCCTTACAAGAGATGGTGTGAAATATGGTATTTATTTTGCAGTGACAGCAGGTAACACCAATGCTGTCCGTTACAAAACTCAGCAAAACTTTAAAATGATGCTTACAATGCAACTGAATGATTCCACTGATTATTCTCTTGTTGTTGGAAAGACGGATGGATTGATTCCATCAAAGTATAAAGGCAGAGGTTTGGTTTCTCTTGATAGAGTTTATGAGTTCCAAACCGCATACTGCAAAGATGTTGATGATATCCAAGATTATTTGCGTACATATTGCTTTGAGCTTCGAGAAAAAACTGAAATATTTGCCAAACCTATTCCGGTATTACCAAATACAGTTGATGTTGAATATGTTAAACCGATAATTAAGGATATTAGAAATATACCGGTCGGTGTAAACAAAAAATCTCTTAACATTGCTTCTATTAATCTTGCAAACAAAGTCGTATTTCCTGTTGTTGCGCAGGAAATATATGAAGCGGCGAACTTTACTGAAGAGTTAATCCGGGTATTGGCATTGACAACGGAGACAATTGTAGTCGATGTTGAACAATTATTCAGTGAGCAAAATTTTGGCGTTTCTATAGTGAATGGCAATTATGAGAAGTTTGTTCAAAATCTATTCTCTGAGATGGCAGAAAGAAATAACACATATAAAGATGCAAAGATGGACATATCATCTCTTGATAAATACGATGAGCGTGTATATGTATTTGTTGGCTTTAAGAGAATGTGCGAACAGTTAACTGCTGATGGTAAAGAAAAACTTGGTTTGTTATTAGAAAAGGCAGAAAGCTTTTATAAGCTACATTTTGTAATTGTTGAGTCACTTACACAATTGAATACATATTCTTATGATGCTTGGTATAAACGACAAATTACCGGTGCAGATGGATTATGGATTGGCGATGGTGTAGCTGATCAATATATGCTTAAAATCAACAAGATTACAAGTGATCTTTACGATGAAAACGGAAATGAATACGGTTATGTCATCGTAAGAAACAGACCTACGCTTATAAAACTTCTTTCACCAAAAACTGAAGAGGAGGTTGAATAAGATGGATAAAGTGTTAGTAGAAGTTTTTGTGCCCGTATTAGACCATTCTTTTGATATTTTTATCCCTTTACAATCGCCTATGTTTGAGGTTTTAGAACTAATAAAAAAAGCAATTGTCGAAATGTCTGGTGGTCGTTTTATTGCAAATGAAAACACTACAATATGCTATCGAGAAGATGGTTCAATAATTAATATTAATTTATCGGTTTATGAACTTGAAATCCGTAATGGTTCAAAACTGATGTTAATATAAAAATTTTAAGGAGGTCATTATTATGGCAAGAAACATTCAGGTAACACCTGAACAGTTGGAGTCCGCAGCAGGCAGAATCGAAAGTTTAGCTGGCGATTACAAAACACAGTACGACCAGCTTTACAGCGAAACAAATGCTATGGCTTCAACTTGGAACGGAAAGGACAATACCGCATTTGTTGATCAGATTGCAGGCTTCAAAGATGACTTCGAGAAGATGCATACTCTGATGCTCAACTATGCAGATTTCCTTAGGAAAAGCGCAAAAGCTTATCGTGACACTCAGGATACAGTAGTTTCTGAGGCAAGAAAATTAGTAAATTAAGGAGGGTAATAAAATGGCAGACGGAATTCAAATTTCCACACAAGTATTGCTTGATACGGCAGAAAAGGTTCGCACAATCAATACCACATTAGATTCAAAACTTGCTGATATCAACAAGAATATGAACGACTTGGAAGCAACTTGGAAAAGTGATGCTGCTTCCGATATCAGAGCTGCAATGAACGCTCTCAAGCCTCGTTTTGAGGAATACAAAAATGTAGTAGAATCTTATGCAAAATTCCTTGTAAATACTGCTCAGAATTATGAGACAACTGAAGGTGCTATTCAGAGCAACGCAAGTGCATTTAAATAATGCCAAACCAATGCAAGTGGGTGTAATCTTGCACCCACTTGCCTAAATTTGAAAATAATAAGAATTATTCTTTTTATATAAAATAGTTAAAATATGGAGGAATAAATATGAAACGCTTCATTGCGATTATATTAAGTATTACTACTTTAATTTGCACTATTTCTTGTTTTTCGGGTTGTGATAGTAAAACAGTCCATATTTTAACAAGAGGAGAATGGGTTGATAAACTAGCAAAAACATTTGAAATGTCAGAATGCTATGATTCAAAGCAGATATTTAAAGATGTTAATCCTGATCATAAATATTTTCAAACAATACAAGCTTGTTGTGAATGGGAAATAGTTGAACCAACAGAATATTTTTATCCAGATGATAGAGCAGACGTTTCTTTTGCAATATCTACTGCAATAAAAGCTGTAGGATTAGATAAAATTGAAAAATCAGTTGATGGGAAAAAATTGAGAACAGATGAGGAAATCATCGATTATTTTAATGAAAAATGTTCTGTGAATTATATAAAAGGTTCTAATCTGTACGAAGATACAGCTGATAATATTATAAACGAAATTTCGCTATTGTATGCTTCTTTACAACTAAAACAATTTCAAGATATCTCATTGAATAGTGCAGTGGTAGAAGCAAAGGATACAGATATTGCTTTTTCAGCTGATGGTGAGACTGGAACAATTCTCAAAGGAAATTACAATGTAGGAGACATAGTTTCAATTGAACCCTGTACAACATACCCTACTGGTAAATATGCGAAGATCACAAATATTGAAGGAAATAAGGTAAAATATACAGAACCAACTTTTGAGGAAATGTATGACCACGTAACTATGTTTGGAACATATGAGCCTGAAATTGTTGGTGTTGTTCCTTTAATGGATGGTGTGGAAGTAGCATCTATTGGCGGTGAAGAGGTACAACCTCAAGTTTATTCGGATAATAGTACTGATCAAACAATATACATAAAAAAGCTTAATACTAGTGAAAAAATAGAACCAGTAGCAAAAACATTTGGCCTAGGTGATATTGATTTAAAAATAAATGCTACGGCCAAGGCTGGGAACAGTTCAGTGACGGTTTCTGGAGGCGTAAAATTAAAAAATATAAAAGCAACAGTAGATTTAGATGTTTGGGGTCCGGTAATCAAAACAGCTGAATTAAAACTTACTGACACTATTGAGTCTAGTATTGCAGTTTCAGGTCAAATAGAAAAAACATTTAATATTGCAAAGGTACCTTGTAAATTATGGGGAACTGTGGGTGTCGATTTTATTTTAGCGATCAAAGTAGGTTTAGAAGGAAGTGTATCATTTGTTTGGTCAGTTGACACTTCTCAAAGCGTTGAATATAAACCTCTTAGAACGCCTAAATTCCATGCGTCAGGTTCAAACTCTAATTTAGATGTGGAACTGAAAGCAAAGGCATATATTAAGCCAGAATTTAAAGCTGAATTTGTAATTGGTCCATTGTCCATAGCAAATTTGGGAGCATATTCCGGAGTAGAAGCATCTGCTAAAACTAAAGTGTTTGGTACAAGTGATGATGTTTCCTGCGTAGATGTTAACGCATACATCCCTTTGTCTATTTTTGTTGGAGCTGAGACTAAAAAAGGTGATGACACATTATTAGGAAAATTAGGAGTAAAAAAGAGTTGGTCTATATGGACGTCGTCTAATAGCCCTTGGAAAAAGAAATGGCATATTGAGGAAGGGACGATAGTGCCAAAATGTACAAGAAAAAATGCAAATAATAACGAGGAATCAGAAAAAATTGATGATCAGGGTAAAAATTCAAATGATATAGATATGGATTTGATCAATCATATTTTTGAAATTGACGATGCGATTGGTATATCGAGCTATTTTTCGGTTATTGATGAAGGACAAACAGATCGTTTGAAGATTAATCATATGCCTACAGGTTATGATGCTTCGACATTGATTTTTTCTTCTTCAAATAATGATGTAGCAACTGTTGATAAAAATGGCAATATCACAGGAAAAGGAACGGGTGTTTGTGTAATAAAAGTATCTACGAAAGACGAGAAATATACACAATTCTGCTCAGTTCGTGTTTTAGCATCGTATGATGTTAATTTCACTCCATTGACTTATTTTGTGTTGGGAGAACGTAATTATGTATATTCAATTTAATCGTGTTCAGAAATCCATCAGTGCTTTTGAGTATAATATTTTAGAACGCACTCCATATTCCGTTTGTGAGACAATAGGTTTTGAAAAAACATCATTTGGAACAATTTCGCTAAAGGGACAGCTCAAGAACACTAAAATACAACTTAATATTAATTCGAAGTTTGGCAACCGCATTCAGGAAGGCGCGGTATATAAAGAGCTCTGCGGAGACTTTTCATTGGATAACAGAACTGGAAGCATTTTCTATTGCGGAAAAAAAGGAAGTAACTTTTTAAACGGAATTTACTTTTGGTCATTTGTTTTGAACGGGGAAATTTATAATACATATGAAGTCGGTTTTGGGCGAAAAGGAATATATTTATGTGTGTGGAAAGACGACCAGTTAATTGCAATAATTTCAAAAAAAACACATACCAAAAAGTTTGAAAGTAATTATTCTATTTATGCGGAAAATTGCCAAGATTTCGAGTTCCTTATTGTTATAAATGCTTACTGGGATATATCGAGATATTTTATTTCTTCTTCAGGAGAGGAATGGCACACTCTTAATACTTGGCAAAAAGAGTTGAAAAATAAATATGATCCTGAATTTATTCCAAGAATAAAAGCAATGGACGGAATTACAGACTAAAGGAGGTGTAGTAGTGGCTATAAATGTTAATGTGGCAAACGCTCAGGCAGGACAACTATCTGGATATGCCAATCAACTTGTAAGTGCAAAAAATCAGTTGAGCAGTTATAAGTCGTCAATTTCAACATATTGGCAAGGGCAAGAAGTATCATACATTGTTCGTGGTATCGATCAAACAATTGCACAGATTGATAGTGTAATTAAACAGTTGAATAGCCTAAGTTCAGACATAAAAAGCACAGCGGCTACTATAAAAAGAGAAGATGATGCTGCCGCCGCTGCTGCACGAGCAAGAGCATTAAAGCAACAACGGATTCAAGCGGCTCAAGTAAACTATAATAGAGCAGTTGATGAATGTGACAATCTCTATAAAGAAAGAGATCAGTTACAAAAAACACTGATGAAAAATCTTTCCTCAAAAAGCAGAGCATCTTATCAAAAGAAGTTGGATGAGATAATGAAAAAAATTAAAGAGGCAGAAAGAAAACGCAATGATTGCTATAATGCGTTGAATGCGGCAAGAAGGTAATTAATTATATGAACAAGGTTAAGATTATAAAAAAAATGGGCACTAGCCAGTTAATGATAAAGAGTTTAAAGGGACAACAGTTAAGTGAACACGAAGTATACTCTATCAATAATAATGAGGTTCGTGGGCTGCTGCATCTTGATGTTGTTCAAAAAAACAATTCTTTTAAGCTTTTTTATAATGTTACCGGATTTGTTTCATTTAGAGAGTTTCTTCGTACCCCATTGACAAAGGACACATTTGCCAAAACGCTTCAGAGCATACTTGACTGTTTACTTGCTTTAAAAAAAGCTTATTTTCATCAGCAAAATCTTTTGATGGACTTTAACAGAGTAATGGTTAATCCTGCAACGCAAAGTATATATTTTGTTTATGTTCCTATTCAAGGATTTGAAAGTGGAGATTCTTTACGAGATTTTTTACTGAACATCATTCAATTTTGTACTTTTGCTCCAGGTGATGATACAAGCTACATTAAAGAGTATATTACTATTCTCAATAATGGAATAAACTTTTCGGAATTTGAACTTGAAGAATACATTAAAAAATTGATGGGACAGAAAACAGAAAATCCAAAAGAAATTGAATGCCCCGTATGCCATACTATACTTTCAAAAGGTACAAGTTATTGTAGTCACTGTGGTAGCAAAGTAACTGGAAACACAGGCAGAACAGGAAATGGCATATATGATCCACTAAAGCAGAATGAAGGACAAGAAAGAGTTGAAAATCCGATAAGAGAAAAATCAAAAACACGAAAAGACAATACTCAAGGTTTAAGTGATGGTACAACAGTTTTGGGAGCTGATCCCGGCGGAACAACTGTATTGGGGTCTGAAGAATTAGAAACGCCTAATTATCCCTACCTTATTAGGTGTAAGAACGATGAAAAAATAATGGTTAATAAACCGACATTCAGAATAGGTAAGGAAAAGAAATACTGCGATTATTTTGTCGTTAACAATAATGCTGTTAGCAGAAGTCACGCAGATATTATTACCAAAGGGAAAAGATATTACATAATAGATTTGAATTCAACAAATAAAACATATGTTGATGGTCGTGCTATTGCTATTGAAAAAGAAATAGAAATTTTTAACGAAACCAAATTGCGCTTAGCTAATGAGGATTTTGTTTTCTATATTGATGATGTGAAAGGCGGTGAGTAAGGTTGCCATTCAAAGTAGAAATGCATACAGATATTGGTATTCATAAAGAAACCAATCAAGATAGTATGTGTGTTAAGGAAGCACAAACTGACAAGGGCAGTATATTATTTGCGGTAATCTGCGACGGAATGGGTGGCTTGGAAAAAGGCGAAGTTGCCAGTGCTACTATTATAAATGCTTTCTCAAACTGGTTTGAAAAAGAACTTCCCTACCAGCTTTCGAAGGGTAATGCTTATAATGATATTCGCTATTGCTGGGGCAGAATGATAAAAAAACAAAATCAAAATATTGCTGATTATGGAAGAAAAAATCATATTCAATTGGGTTCTACTATAACTGCAATGTTGTTCTTTGAGGATGGAAAATATTTAATTGGTCACGTGGGCGATTCAAGAGCATACAGAGTTACTGAGAATGTTATTGAAATGTTGACACAGGATCAGACTGTCGTTGCAAGAGAGATTAAGTTGGGCAGGCTTACCCCGGAAGAGGCGGAAAGAGATCCTCGTAGAAATGTTTTATTACAATGTATAGGCGCATCAAAAATTGTTGAGCCTGATTTTGCAGAAGGCAATTATGCCTCAGGCGAATGCTATATGTTGTGTTCTGACGGGTTTAGACACGTAGTATCAACAGATGAAATAAAAGAGACTTTCGCACCTTCTCAAAATACAGATGAGAAAGCAATGAAAGAAAATATTATCCGATTAATTGAATTAAATAAGGAAAGAGAAGAAACGGATAATATTTCAGCAATTCTTATCAGAGTGATTTAGGAGGTGTAGTTGTGGCAGCTATCGGACAAGTTATTGACGATAAATACGAAATACTTAAGTTAGTAGGACAAGGCGGTATGTCAAAAGTTTATCTTGCAATGGATAAACGATTGAATAAGCAGTGGGCTGTTAAGGAAATTGAAAAACGAGCAAAAGATAGAAACAATGAAATTGTTATACAAAGTGCTATAGCTGAGGCCAATTTAATTAAACAGCTTGACCATCCTGCTATTGTTCGTATTGTAGACATTATTGACAACGGTAATGTTATTTATATTATCGAAGATTATATCGAAGGCGAAACGTTAGGCACAATTCTTGAAAATAATGGAGCACAGCCCCAAGAGCTTGTTATTGAATGGGCAATGCAAATCTGCGAGGCATTGGAGTATTTACATACACGCAAGCCTCCGATTATATACAGGGATATGAAACCAGCAAATGTTATGCTGAAGCCAGACGGTAATATTAAGGTTATTGATTTTGGTATTGCTCGTGAATATAAAGATCAAAGTTTAGCCGATACGGTAAGTTTAGGTACAAAAGGCTATGCTGCTCCGGAACAGTTCGGTGGTAAAGGTCAAACAGATGCACGAACAGATATTTATTGTTTAGGTGTAACACTCTATCACCTTTTGACAGGACAAAACCCTTGTGAACCACCATATGAAATATATCCCATTCGACATTGGAATCCGCAACTTTCGGCAGGCCTTGAAGCTATTATACAAAAGTGTACTCAGCTTAATCCTGATGATAGATATCAATCTTGTGCTGAACTGTTATATGCATTGCACCATTATGAAGAATATGGTGCGGCATATCGAGCAATGCAGAAAAGCAAATTAAAGAAATTTATTGTTACAGTTTCTGCTATGGTTATATGTCTTTGTGTAGGTGTTTTTGGACTTGTAATGCGAACTGCTACAAATAATGCAGACTATACACAAAATATTTTACAGGCAGAGAAAGCATCATCCTCTGAAGAAAAAGCAAACTATTATGCTACTGCAATTGATATAAAGCCATTGGAAAGTGATGCTTATATTGGAATGATTGAAGCGTTTAAAGACGATGCAGCTTTTTCGACAGACGAAGAAGCCTTGCTTAAGCAGAAGTTAAATTCCAATATTGCTGATTTAAGAAATCAAGAAGATTACGCAGAATTAGCTTTTGAGGTTGGAAAATTATACTGGTATTATTATGACTACGGAAAAAGCAATGCAGCTGACAATCAAATTACAAGAATGAAGAGTTCCATTCAGTGGTTTGAGGATGCTGCCGAGTATGGTGGCGAATCTTCTGATAATTATTTAATGTCAACGATATATAGAGATATCGGTAAATTTAACAGGGATATAAATCTGAATGTTGAGGAAGCCTCTGATAAAGGTAAATATGCTCCTTATTGGGAAAATATAAAAAATTTAGTCTCAATGATTTCATCTAAAGAAAATGAAAGTGAAATTATTGAACTTGAAGTTTATAGACTTTCAATGTATTCAATAGAAAACTATGCCAGAAAGTTTAAAGCTGATGGCGTAGAACAATCAGATATGATTGACTTATATAACACAGTGAAAAAGGCTGTTTCTGGTGTTGCCACAACATCAGATAAAACAGAAACACTGAAAAAAGATGTGATGGGACGATTTAGTTCAATTGAAAGTGCAATAGAAAATGCATATAGAGAGTAGGTGAGAATTTAATGAGTGCAACAACGTGGTTGATAATAGCAATTATTGGATTTTCACTTGCCGGAATTGCTTTAATCATTGCAATATTTATGTTTGTAAAGATGAATATACCGTCTGTTATCGGTGATTTGTCAGGAAAAACCGTTGCTCGTGAAATAAAGGCAATGAGAGAGTTCAACAATGCCAACGGAGACAGAAGATTTCGACCGAGTAAAGTTAATCTTGAACGAGGTACTTTGACAGAAAAAGTTGAAACTTCTCAAGACAATAAGAAAGCTATGGCTGAAGCCCACGCTTCTAAAAGATTAGACAATGTTAAATCAGGCGAATTGCCAGAGGAAAAAACTTATAGTAGTGGTAGCGGCACAGTTGGATTGAATGATTTTGAAATTAATCCAACAGATGTGTTGGATGAAGGTAGCGAACCGACAGAAATGTTAAGTGACGGTGAAACAGAAGTTTTAAATGAAAATGCAACTGAGGTCTTAAATGAAAATGCCACCGAAGTTTTATCAAATGAAACTACTGTTTTAAACGGAACAACTGTGCTAAGTGAAACAGAGGAACTTACAGAGGAATCCGAAGTTATCCCCGTTCCGTTTAAAATCATCAAGTCTGAGATTGTTATTCATACAGACGAGGTGATTTAATGAGACAATTAATTTTGAAATTCACGCATTTGACAAATACAGCAATTGTCTGTTCGTTTGTATCAAGCTTTGCACTGTTATCGTATGTATTCATTGGTATGAATGACATCTCAGATAAGATTATCGGAATAATTTTTCCTGTTATTTTTTGGCTCGGACTGATTGCAGAGCAGATTTTGATTTGGAAATCAAATGCAGTTAGAAAAAAAATTGAAAATATCGGTAAAACTCGGAAATTTCGAGGGAGACCAGGGATTATTAATATATGGAAAAACCGATATGGTGCAATAGCTGATATAGTTTGCTTAGCGTCTCTTTTGCTGTTGGCTTTATTTATGATAATTGGCATTGGAGAAAAAACTATTCAGTACATTCTTATTTTTCTTTTGGTTTTGTCTTTTAGACTGCATTGCATTTTTAATGGGCAAAACTTTAGATATAAAAAATACTTGGAAAAGAGGAAGGTTAAAAATGATATTTAGCAAATCCAAAACAATGGCATCGAAAATTTTAGCTGGATTTTTAGCCCTGATGATGCTCGTGAGTGTAATTCCTCTGGGAACACTCGTCACAGCATTTGCGGCTACAATCGATAGCTATACCGTGAGCCTGACTGATGGTGCTGACATCATTGCACTTGATGATGTAAGAATTACAATCAAGAGCAAAAATGATGTTGAAAAGGTATTGTCCCAAGCAACCAAAAACGGCGTTGCAACATTCAATAATTTTGTCGACGAAGATAAAACATATATAGTTTCTGTTGATTCGATTGTCGGATACAACAATGTTGCAGATTTTGAGATAACGCCAACTGCCGGAGAATCCAATACAGATGTCGCATTGACTGCTATTGGTAAAATTACAATCAGTGGCAAAGTAGTTGATGAAAATGATGTAGCATATAGTGGTGCATCTGTTGCCATCTCAGGTTATACAAATGCAACTACAACCACAAACGCTTCGGGTGAGTATTCTTTTGAAGCTTATGAGGGTCAAAATTATACAATAAAGGCTACTGCAAAAGAAGATAAATACGAAGAAAAAACTACAACTATCACAAATCCTACAAAAGACTATACCTGCGATACATTAAAATTTACAGTTAAGCAGTTCACTATTGCAACAACAGCAGGTGAAAATGGTACCGTTACATCTACTGAATCTGTAGAATATGGTTCAAATAAGGTTGTTAAGGCTGTTGCAAACGATGGATATCGTATTGAGAGCTATAAAGTGGATGGGCAGGAACAGTCTGCTGCCAAGGGAGAAAAAGAGTATGCATATACTTTCTCAAATATAACCGAAGCTCACAAAGTAGATGTTTCTTTTATTAGACAGACATATAAAATTACATTTACAGTTAGCGAAAATGGTAAGGTTACTTATAACGATGGTACAGCTCAGGAAGTTGCTGGCGGTTCTGTAAATATTGAAAAGATTTTTAATGAATCCACAGATCCTGCGAACCCTACAAAAATTGAATTAACTGCTACACCAGAAGCAAATTATCGTGTATCTCAAGTTATTGTAGATAATGGAAATCCTGAAACTTTTTCAGAGAATGATAAGTCATATACAAAAGAGTTTGAAATGACTAAAGACCATTCTTTTGTCGTTGAATTTAAACTGAACACATATACTGTAAAAGTTAACGCGGTGGAGAATGGTTCCGTTACATTTCCTAATGGCAAATCAGAAATTACCGTGAACTACGGTGATAATACTGAACTGAAAATTACTCCTCAAATAGGCTATGAATTGACTTCTCTGACTGTTGGTTCAACGGAAAGTATAGAAAAAATAACTGAAAAAGATGGATATTATACTTTTGCTTTAGAAAATATAACACAAGATACCGAAATAAACGTTGAATTCACAAAGAGAAATATTGCAAACGTTACAGATAAAATTGATAATGAGTATTATACTATTTCGTTCACCAATCCCGCGATTGTTAAAGGTAATGAATATATAATAAGGGACGGAGATTCAGCCACTATTACTCCAAAAGCTCCTTATAAGAGAGTTAATATAAATTGGAGCTGGGCAAGCGGAGAGACAGGTAAAACTATAGTTATCTCTAAGTCTAAAAAAATAGATAGTATCTTTGTTTCTGAAAAAAATTCTGGCGGTTGGTCTGATGAAATCCCAGTAAATATTCAAATACGTATTGATGATACTGCCCCAACTGTCGGAACAGTTTCTAAGACACCAAATGTGGATTGGAATAATGATAAGTATTCTATTTTTGTACCTGTAACAGATGACTATGCAGGTGTTGATAAAGTAGTATATTCACCTAATAATGATATTTCAGCTGCTGTTAATGCAAAATGGAACAATGAACATCAAGCTTATCAGTTTGAAACTATAGATACCGAGTATAATGGTAATTATTACATTTGGGCATACGATCTTTTAGGTAACGTATCTAATCCAACACAGGTTAGAGTACAAATTGACCGAAAAGCTCCAACCATAACTGCTTTTACATATAGCTCAAGTGAGACATCGGTTGTAGAAGATTTCATTAAGTTCCTTACATTTGGAACTGTTTCTTCTAAATCGATATATGTAACTGTAACAGGTTCTGATGAGGATATTACATCTGGCTTGAAAGAAATTACGCTTTACAAGGGGTCAGATGTATTTGAAACAAAAACAACAACAGGAAATACTGCAACATTCAAATTGACTGAGGCTGAATTTAAGAATGGTGCGGAAATTTCTGCAACGGTAACGGATGTTGCTGGTAATGTTTCAAATAATACGAAACCTACCGATGAGAGTGTAACAACCAAAGCTAAAAATAATACGGTAAAGATTGATACAGCAAAACCCGAAGCAACTATTCAACCTGATGAGGCTGTATATACTGACGGTGAAGGTAAACTTTGGTATGATGGAAATACCGCACTTAACATTGTTGCTACCGATAACAATGCAGGTATTTGCTCTGTTGAGGTGAAATTAAACGGTGAAAGCCTTAAGACAGATGCCGAAGGAAAAGCAATTGACACAGATTTTTCTGCTACATATACCACAAGCGAAAAATTTGTGATAAATACATCTCAAAATGCCGCCGACGGTGAAAATGTAATTGAAGTTACTGTTACCAACAATGCAGGCGTTCGAAGCGAAACCCAAATTCAGAAGGTTTATATTGATACAACCGCACCTGATATAACCAATTTTGAAGTAACAAGAGTTGGTGGTAAAGCACTTGATAAAATACTTAACTTCTTGACATTTGGTATATTCTTTAATGATCAGGTCGAGGTTACAGTAACAGCTGCTGATTCTAATGCTACTTCTGGCGTAAAAACTATTACCCTTTTTGCCGGTGAAAAAGTATTTGAGACGAAAAATGTTGAAAATGATAAAGCAACATTTGTAATCCCAACTGACGCTATCACCGATGAAACTAAGCATTTTGATGCTGTTATTTCTGCAAAAGCAATCGATAATACTGGTAATACAACTCAAACCGCTGTTGAACCTAATACGGAAAATTCAAATGTTAAAGACAGCGGATTGATGATTGAAACTATCAAACCTACTATTGATGTGAAATTCCCTGAAGCTGTAACAGGTAAAAATGCTAACACAGCAACCGCAGGAGATTGGTATAACTCTGATGTGAAATTTGCAATTACGGCAAATGATGCTGATGCAGGTTTGAGAAATGTTCTTATCACTATTAATGATAAAGAACTGGTTAATGAAAACCTTTATGCTTCTGAAAAAATCACTTCAAAAGAATATGAGGTTAATACGGCA
>CANBJR010000037.1 GCA_947369085.1 uncultured Clostridia bacterium
AATGTCAATGAAACGTAGAGTATTAGCGAGAAAAAAAGAATATAAAACTTCTGATACAAGAACTTATAATACAATAGCAAATGCATTTGAAAGAGAATACCTTACTGACTATGAGAGATGGAAATGTGCTTTTATTGATGATTTAGATTTCTGACAACTAAATAATTTATCACAAAGAACAAGGAGAAAAATCAACTCCTTGTTCTTTTTTAAATACAAAAAAGAATAGGAGAATAATATTGCCCGGGTTTATTATAGCAAGCGTTTCAGATGCAAACAAATTTATTCAGTACGATAAGCTTGGAAAAATGTACGTCACTAATCGGCGAGAAAAAGCCGCAAGATTTTCTGATTCAGGTAAAGCTTGGAGAGTATTGCTTAATCAAATGTCTAAGAAAAAGAGAGGCGATTGGAAAGTCGTTGCATACGAAACTGAGCCTACCAATGTTGAAGAAATTTCCAATAAAAAATCTCAAAGGTTTAGAGCAGATATTGATATTTCGTCTATGTCAGAAGAAAGCTTTGACTGGGAAAAAGTCAGAAGTAATATATCTGAGTCATTTTCTGAGATTATTGCATACAAAGAGCGTTTATCCTCAAAACTTAATCAGGTAGAAGCTGAACTTTGTGACTGTGAACACGCTTGTGAATTTTTTAAGTGTGATGCATCACATGGATATAAGTTATATGCAATGATTAGAGAACGTCGTATCAAGCGAAGATATTATAAAAATGAATTATGGAAAGCAAATTCTGTGCTTGGTATGAGCTATTCAGATATAGCCAATGGCGGTATTGAAAACGCTTTTAAAGAGATTGACGAACAAGCTTATGAGCCAAGAGTTCTAAAGGAACTTTTCAGTGACGCTTTGCAAATCCGTACTGGTAAATAATACATAATTTTGTGAAAGGAGGGTTATGATTCACATAATTTATATGAATGGTAGAATATGTGTGTCATAAAGTTACATATGAAAAATATAAAATTTGATTTATCATTTATTTTAGTAATCGCAATTCAGTTGATTCTTATTATAGATATAATTTCAGTTATTGCAAATAACGACTCGTCAATGATGTCTCATATACTTATTGCGATAATCGCAATACTTGGATGGGGTTCTTGCGAATATTTCCGTCAAAAGAATGAAAGCAAATAATAATTATAAAATAGTAGTTTTATTTATTTTGAAAGAGAGGTTATTTAAATGTTAATTTTAATTATTTCAATTATTATACTTGTGACAGGGATAGTGTTTTTATATCTTAGCTTTAAGAACCAAAAAGACGTTTTAGTGTTTATAGGTACAGCTCTTTCAGTTCTTGGTGGTATTGCCGCTATCATTTGTGTAACAATGGTTATAATGTCACATACATACGTTGAATATCAATTTCAACAAGATTATATGGAATATGAAATCCTGCAAGAACAAATTGATTCGGGAAATTATAACAGCACGACAATTACATCTGATATTATTTCGTATAATCAAAAAGTAACAACCAATAGAACTTATTATAATTCACCGTGGTTTGGGTTGTATTATTATGAGGGCTGTGAAAAATTGCCTTTATTAGAAATAAAGAGTCAAAATAATCAACTGAAATAAAATAGAATTTTTATTATAGTTGTAGTTGAACGAAGAAGGAGTTTAATATGATTTCTATAATCAAAATTATTAGACGAGGAGATAAATCAAGGCGATTTTTCAAATCAGAATGTCCTTATTGTGGATGTATTTATAAAAGAAAATTAAAGAATTGTTATAAATCAACTGTTCCATCTCCAAATAGTAATTGTGCGTCTGCATTTGTAAATGTATGCCCCGATTGTGGCTATAGATATATAGAGTACATAAGATGAAACTTTAATTTAGAGGTGAAAAAATGATTGCAAATGTCTATCCTTGTGGAAATACACTTGAAGAATTATTCGATTATTTTCATTTGCCCAAAGGACAAGTTGCTTATCTAACTGGCTATTTAATATCTGAAGGATATTCTAAAAAAGGAATATGTTATGCTGCGGCGCGGAAACGAGATACCTTGCTTAAATATGTTGGTGATAGTAGATTTAATGCTATCTTTATAAATGCAGTTAGGATGTATGCTACAAATTGGAGGAATGAAAATGGTAACAAATAAAAAGAAATTAAAAGAAAATAAAAAATGTAAATTGCCATACTTAAGAATTTGTCCTAAATGTAAAACAGCTTGGCTTTTTGGAGAAAGAGAAAACGGAGTTAAAACTGATAGATTTAAAATTAATTGTAATTGTAATTATGCTTATAAGAATTCTGAGTGGTGTGTTGGTAGAACAAATGCAATTAAAAATTGGAATAAGAAAATGAGATTTAGACTTTTTACATTGATACGAAATAAGTTTAAGAAATAATAAAACGATTACAGACCCAACAAGAGGAGTGAAGAATAATGCTCTTACCCGCAATACTTTATAAAAAAGAAATTCTTACAAAAATGCTAAACTATAACTACACTGAGGATATGGTATATTACACAGGCTACCTCGGTAACTCGTTGCCTTCAATTGAAGAAAATAATGACGGAAATATTTATCAGTATGCTATTGTCGACGATAGAAATAGAGATAATAAAGAATTAATAGGATATTTTACATATCGAATTGATTGGTATTCCTCTTGTGCCTATGGATTTGGACTGTTTTCGTTTGATAGAAACAATGTCACAATAGGTCTTGATGTTTACAGGGAATTGAAAAAAATAATCAACGACTATAATATTCATAGGCTCGAATGGCGAATGATAGGCGGAAATCCAGTAGAAAAACATTATGATAAATTTTGCCAAAAATATAATGGTAAGAAATTAGTATTGACCGACGCATTAAAAGACAGGTGTGGAAAATATCATAACGCTACTATTTATGAAATTATATTTGAACAGATACAATCAACGGCTAATATGAATGAGATTGTTAAATGTAAAGATTGTATTTTACGAAATAGTGAAGATTGCGCAATGAGCTATACTTGCATTTGTGGAGAACAGCATTATTGGGAATCCGACAACGATTTTTGCAGCTGGGGCAAAAAGGAGTAAGTACTAGGAGTGTATAAAGAAACAAGAGCTTTATTAGGTATGATTAACGGGAAATTAAGGAGTGAACAGTTATGACGAATTTTGAACGCATTAAACAGATGAGTATTGATGAACTGGCAAATCTGTTGACTCTTGAATATGTTGACTTGCATTTAGATATTTTAAAGTTTGATCCTTGTAAATTATATCAATCCATACCAACAGAGAAAATATATATATCACAACAGGCTGCAACGGAAAATGTAAAGCATTGGCTCGAAAGTGAGGCGTAAGAATGAATGATTGTAAAACATAAAAAGACTGGCAAAATATTTGAGGTTTATGAGATAAAAAATGATAGATGTGGTTATCCGAATTTCTTGATTTATAAAGACAATCAATGGAAGTGGATGTCGGCTAAACATTTTAAACCATCTGAAACAAAGTTTTGGTTAGGAGTTTAGAAAATCCGAGATATATACACAATTTGTTATTGGGGTTTGAAAAGCGAGCGAAAGGAGAAGGAAATTTGCCATACATATCAGAATCAATAAGGTTACAAGGTCTTCAAGATCGTCGGCGTAAGTTAACAGACGGTCAGAAAAAAGAAATTAAAGAAATGTATGCAACCGGAAACTGGAGTTTAAGTAAACTTGGTAAAGAGTTTGGAGTAAGTAAGAAAACAATATTACTTATTGTCAATCCAGTTAGTGCTGATAAAGCCAAGAAATACTGCAAAGAAAATTGGCGAGAGTTTCAGCCAACAAAAGAACAAAGAACTAAAGCGACAAGAGAACATCGTCGTTACAAACAGTCTCTTTATTTAAGTGGACAACTTGTCAGAGAGGAGTGAGATTATGATACAACAGCGTATAGAAAGTGATTATAAATATGTTGAAAGCCTTGGATACAAGGTTTTGGGTGTCTTTTTACAAGGCTCTCAAAATTATGGCTTAGCCTACGAAGGGAGCGATATAGACACCAAATGTATCGTACTCCCTTCGTTTGAAGATTTTTGTTTAAATAAGAAACCTACAAGTACAACACTGATTCTTCCCTCAAATGAGCACATTGACTTAAAAGATATTCGTTTAATGTTTGATTGTTTTAAAAAACAGAATGTGAACTTCGTGGAGATTCTGTTTACTCAATACAGAAAACTCAATCCTGAATTTGAAGAGCTATATATGCCTATGCTTGAAAACGCAGAGGTTATTGCAAAATATAACAACTATGCTTTTATCAACTGTATGGCTGGTATGTGTATGGAAAAATATAAGGCTCTTGAACACCCGTATCCTACTTTGGTTGAGAAAATTGAAAAGTATGGATACGACCCCAAACAGTTACATCACATTGTAAGAATTAACGAATTTATGATTAGGTACATTGCAGGAGAGTCTTACAAGGACTGTCTTACCTCAAAGAAAGCTGAGTATCTCATTGATATTAAGCGAGGTTGTCATACCTTGGAAGAAGCTCGTCAGATTGCCAAGTCAACACTTGATGATACTGTTCGTCGTAAGGACGAATATATGAAAAGCAACCCTTTAGTAGTCAACAAGTTTGTTGAAGAACTGATGAATAAAGTTCTTATTAACGTACTGAAAAAGTCTTTTATTTTAGATTTGGAGGTTTAGATATGAATGTATATTTTACAAGCGATTTGCATTTTGGGCACAAGAATATCATCAGATTTGATAATCGCCCCTTTAAAAGTGTTGAGGAAATGGACGACACACTAATTTGTAACTGGAATAAGAAAGTCAATAATGATGATTTAGTTTATATTTTAGGTGATATAAGTTGGTACAATGATGAAAAGACTTGTGAGATTTTCTCCAGATTAAACGGTCGTAAGATTCTTATCAAGGGTAATCACGACAGAGTGCACGGTAATATTAAGAACTATTTTGAGGAAATTACCGACTACAAGGAAATCACTCTTGATGGTAAGCATATTACCTTATGTCACTATCCAATTGTATTCTTTAATAGACATCACTACGGTGCATTTATGTTCTATGGGCATGTACACAATTCTCATGAGTGGCAAATGACTGAAAATTATAAGTATGAACTTCAACAGCTTGATATTTCCTGTAATATGTTTAATGTTGGTACAATGGTTCATAATTACGAGCCTGTAAGTTTTGAGGAGATTGTTAAAAATATGATTGAGAACAAAAGGGGCGATATAAATGTGTAGAGAAATAACGGATATGACTACATGGCTTATTGATAATGAAAATCGCATATTTAGATACACAATATACAGAAGAATGTTTGCCCCTTACGAAGAGTTTCAAAAGTATATAGATGAAACTGAATATGAAAACGGAGGTAACTATACATTATGCAGGATTGAAGAGGCTGTGGACTTAGGCAATGGAGAATGGCTACTCGGTATGAGGGAGATTATTGACGAAGATCTTTCTAATGCAATTAAATATGTCAGACTTGGAGAAATACGTCTTGAGTATTTTGAATGTGATCAAGATATCTTCTCTAAATCGCAAGAAGAATATGGGTGTGAAGATGAGTTATGATATTACATTTAAAGTAAGAGTAGCGGATACTGATAAGTACATAGATGTTGGTAATTGTGAAGCTAATATCACTTGGAATGTTCGTAAAATTATCGAACTGTCAACTGGTCTTCCGTGGATAAATGAAGAAAACAATGGACTATGCGTTGAGGTAATTCCACATATTCAAAAAGGGTATGACGAACTATGCGCGCACCCGGAAAGATATAAACAGTATGAAGCTAAAAACGGCTGGGGTACAGTAGAAGGAGCACGAAGGTTCTTTGGTGATATTTTGAACGCTTGGAACGACTATGTACAATATCAAGTTCCAGAAATTATAGCAGTGACAACTTTTTGGATCACATAAAACTTAGGAGGAAATTAATGGGCAATAAAAATGATAGTCTCGGAGACCGTATGAAGAGCTATGAAAATATATCGAGAATCTACCTTACAAAACGATTACCAGTCATTATTCGTATTGACGGCAAAGCATTCCATAGTTTCACTAAGGGTTTTCAAAGACCATTTGATGAAATTTTAATTAAAGCAATGCAGGAAACGGCTAAATACCTATGTAAAAATATTATGGGTTGTAAATTGGCTTACACTCAGTCTGATGAGATCAGTCTGCTGTTGATTGACTATGAACGAAACGAAACGCAACCTTGGTTTGAAAATAATCTGCAAAAGATAGTTAGTGTTGCTGCAAGTATGGCAACAATGGCATTTAATAAATGTTTTAAAGAAATAACTATTTCTACACAGTGTGATGATATAGAGAAGATCATAGTTTATACTAAACATTTTGATAAAGCTATGTTTGATGCACGAGCATTTATTTTACCTAAAGAAGAGGTTTGTAACTATTTTATTTGGCGACAGCAGGATGCTTCACGAAATTCTATTCAAATGGTTGCACAGTCGTTATTTTCACATAAACAATTACAGAATAAGAAATGTGACCAGTTACAGGAGTTAATGTTCCAAGAACACAATATCAATTGGAATGATTATGATACTGTTTACAAGCGAGGTTCTTGTATTATAAAGGAACAATACCAAGAGAGTGATACTACTCGTTCCCATTGGATTGTTGATACTGATATTCCTATTTTTACACAAAACAGAGATTACATTGATAGGTGGGTGTTTTAAATGTTTGATTTTCTTCAACTTTTAGGGGGAATTATTCTTTCGGTAGGATATATTCCACAGATTATCAAGCTTATTAAAACTAAGTCAGCATTAGATTTTAATATAAAAACATTTGTAATGGTGTGGATTGGAATTTTCTTTATGGAGATTTATGCAGTCAATTTAGCACTTGGTGGAAATGGCTCGATGTATTTAGTAACTAACACAATGTCTTTGCTCGTTCAAAGCGTTCTTGTTGCACTTATTCTTAAATATAGAAAGGGATAACAAAATGAGATATTATGTTGTATCAGATGTTCACGGCTACTTTTCTTTGATGAAGCAAGCTCTACAAGAAAAAGGTTTCTTTGATGATAAGGAGCCTCACAAGTTAATCCTATGCGGAGATATGCTTGACAGAGGCAAAGAAGCTCTTGAGATGCAAGAGTTTATGATTAATTTATTGCATAATAACGAATTGATTTTTATTAGAGGTAATCACGAAGACTTAATGATTGATATGTTGGATAGGTTCGAGGACTACCGTGAGGGAATTTCTCTAGGGTTTTCTCATCATAATAGCAACGGTACTTGGGGCACCGCTTTACAACTTAGTCGTATGGATGAATTAAGCGCTCTACATAACACGCAGGAGTTTATAAATAAAACTAAGGAATCAGATTTCTACAAAGAGCTAATTCCTGCAAGCGTAGATTACTTTGAAACCGAAAACTACATCTTTGTTCACGGTTGGATTCCCTGTTTTACAGAGGATATTCCAGTATGGTATTGTGGTAATCGCCACTTTGAATTCAATCCAGATTGGAGAAATTCCGGAAAGCAAGATTGGGATAACGCAAGGTGGTTTAACGGAATGAAGTTAGCGGGATTGTACGATATTGTTGAACAAGGCAAGAAAATCGTATGCGGACATTGGCATACTTCATATGGTCATTCCAGATTTGAAAATAAAGGTAGTGAGTTTGAAGATGACGCAGATTTTTCTCCATACTATGGCAAGAATATCATCGCAATTGATGCGTGCACAGCTCATTCTGGGTTAGTTAATTGCTTGATTATTGAGGATTAACATTTAATGAGGTGATAGTAATAAAGAGTAGCGAAATCTTATATAGCAAAGGAGCTAATGACGAGTGTATTACATTACCATATGCAGTTAAGCCAATAATAAAGTATTTAAATAAAGATTGGACTGTATGGTGCCCATTTGATACTGAACAGAGCGAGTTTGTAAAGTAGATTAGAGCAAATGGGAATAAGGTAATATTTTCTCATATAATGTGGGGAAATGATTTTTATACATATGAGCCAAGCGAGCCGTGGGACTGCATTGTAAGTAACCCACCATTCACGAATAAGAGAAGAATATTTGAACGCGCATTAAGTTTTAATAAACCATTCGCTTTAATTATGAGTAATACTTGGCTTAATGATTCGGCTCCCAAACAATTATTTAAAGATAGAGACTTACAGTTGCTTATGTTTGATAAGAGAATGAAGTTTATGAATAATGGCGAGATACAGAACAAAATTACATTTAGCAGTAGCTATTATTGCTGGAACTTCTTGCCAAAACAAATAATTATGGAAGAATTGAACGTATAGTCGATATACAGGAGGGAGTGATTATCTTTGAATGATATTCAAAACTCGCTCAATAGTACTTTTTCTTGCACGAAAAAATTTATTGAGAGAAAAGAATATAATAATGTTATATCTGTAAAATTGGTAATACCAAGCGGATGTAATGCAAGATGTGTTTTCTGTTATATGAATGATTACAAACATAATATGCAGTACGACCATCAGATATTTTTAGACAATTTTATTACATCAATATTATACATAATAGAAAGTATAGGCGATAAAAGCCCAATATCATTAGATATAACAGGGAATGAGCCTACATTTGATGTTGGACTATTAAAAGAGGTTTTAACTATTCTCAAAAGGGCAAATATACACGACAAAGTATCACGTGTTACAATTACTACCAATGGTTATCACTTGAAAGAAGTGATACCTTATTTTAAAGGCGTAATTGACTATGTCAATATTTCGGTTCATGATTTTAGGATTACTCACCGACAAAATATTATGGGATATAGTATTCCTGACAACGAATATAAGATGATAGTTTCTTTGCTAAAAACTATTGGAATAAATACATCAGCCGTTAGTGTAATTTATGAAAGTATTGATGATTTTGCTCAATGGAGAGATATGTTTATTGAGTGGTGTATAAGGATAGGATTTATTGGTCTAAGATTTAGGTGTGATACATTCTGGAATGATAAATCATTATTTGAAAATTATATGTATGAGTCTATGTCTGAAGATCAGTTTAAAGTGATTACTTACGAAAATACCCCTGATTCGCACTGGTGCAGGCTAAGAAGATTCGATGGGTTTAGAGTTTTCTTTTTAGAAGGCGTTATTGATACTTCATCAAGAACCAAAGGGATCGAATATGTTGTAGCTGATGACGGGTTACTGTATTGTGATTTTTATAAAAGACAAAAGATACAAGACTATAGTTACGAGATTGGTAAAATTTATGATTTAGTTTTATAAATTTCGATTTAAGCAGTGGTTAATAGTGGCGAAATATCCATTATTTCCACAGCTTAGTCAAATACTCTTAACTTACTAATCATATGAGGTGACGGTATGGAAAATGTGGATAGATGCGTTTGTTGTGGCAACATTATACCCGAAGGGTTAATGGTATGCGCTGAATGCACTAACAAATATAAAGATATATATAAAGAATCTAAAAACCATGTGGCTTTTAGCGAAAAGTTCTTCAATATTAAGTTGAAATGGTATCAAAAGATTTGGCTAAAGTGCTACGAGATTTTATTTAAAATCCCTCGCAAGGGTTTACATAGATATCTTAGAACAAAAGGAGGTATTTGAATGTGAATATTCAAGAGATGAAAACAGAGTTTATGGATATTTGTAGAACTACCATTCATAGAGACGGAATTAATGAATTGCTTGATTGGATTGAATCAAGTGATTTTTTTATTGCGCCGGCAAGCTCTAAATATCATGGCTCGTATAAAGGTGGTTTAGTAGAGCACTCACTAAACGTTTATAAATGCTTAAAACAAATTGTTGAAAAGCATCCTGAGTTTAACATTAGTGATGAGACAGTTGCTATTTGTGCACTATTCCATGACTTGTGTAAGGCTAACTTCTATAAGGTCGGTTATCGCAATACTAAAGATGACGACACTGGGCAGTGGTATAAGAAAGAGGTTTACGAGATTGATGAAAGATTTCCGATTGGTCACGGTGAAAAAAGCTGCATAATTATTCAGTGGTTTTTAAAACGCTTAACCACAGATGAGCTTCTTGCAATACGTTATCATATGGGTGGTTTTGACGCTATTGTAAAAGGTGGAGATTTCGGAATGAGTAAAGCTTACGAAATGTGTCCTCTCGCACCAATGTTACATCTTGCCGATATGGAAGCAACTTATCTTATTGAGGCTACAAAGGAGTAATTATGAAAAAGAAAATTATTTGTTTGCTTTTGACTATAGTGTTTATTCTAATAACGATTTGTTTTGCAGGTTGCAACATGTCTGTTATTGATACTACATACAGTTTTGACAAAGCAATGATCTCTATGCCTGACGGTACAGTAGTCAAAGGCAGAGTCGAGTCTTGGAAGGATTACGAAGACTCAGATGCTATTCAAGTAGAAATTGATGGTAAAGTTTATTACACTTTTTTAAATAATGTAGTTTTAATTAAAGAATAGTAAAAATTTTTTTGCACTCAATGCAAATATAAAGAATAATAAGGAGGGTTTCATGGCAGAGACTATGAACATTTATCAGAAACTTGCCAAAATTCGTAAACCGGTAGAGGTTTTGCAAAAGAACAAGTCAGGCTATGGCTATAAGTATGTAACTGAGGATGTTATTCTTTCTAAAATCACAGGTCTTATGGGCAAACTTGGCGTTTCGTTAGTACCCAACATTACTAAGGGGACAATGAAAGTTGAACCTTATGGCTATACCAAAACAAAGTCCACAAAGAACGGAGATATTTACGAGGAGAGAGTTAATGAGATTCTTGTAAGTTGCGATATGGAATGGCATTGGGTTAACAACGAAAATCCTGACGACAGAGTGGTTGTTCCTTGGGCTATGGTAGGACAGCAATCTGATGCAAGCCAAGCATTTGGCTCTGGTTTGTCATACGCATCCAGATACTTTATGCTCAAGTACTTCAATGTAGCAACATCCGACGATGATCCCGATAATTGGAGAAGTGCTCAAAAAGAAGCTGAAAACGCTGAAGATAGAGCAATTGCCGAAAAGATTGTTGAGCAAATTCATCAACTTGTAACGTCTTATTTAGAGTCACACCCTGAAGACAAGCAGGCAGTCGTAGCCCTTGTAAAGAAGTACGCAAGGACAAAGAGTGGAAGAGCAAGCGCCAACTACTACGACATTGAAGATCCTGTTGTCGCAAGCAAACTATTAGAAGATGTTACTGATAAATTTATCAAAATAGACAAGGAGAAATAATACATATGGGTTTTAGAAAAAATAGCTGGGCTTCTGTTTGGAGTGTTGAAGAGGGTAGAGGTAACACAATGAAGGTTCGTATTTCAACGAGCCGAAAGAAGAAAGATTCAGATGAATATGAGCAGGACTTCTCGGGCTTTTGTACATTCATCGGTATAGCAAAGGTCAAGGCTGAAAAGCTGAAGCCAAAGGATAGAATCAAGCTTGGTGACGTTGATGTTACCACTTGGTACAACAAAGAAAAAGGCACCGAGTATGTCACTTATAAGGTGTTCGATTTTGAAACCTCAAATGGTTCAGGCGGCTCCGATGCACCTGACAAATCTACAAATAGCACTAAGAATGCTAAAAAGTCTTCTGGTCTTGAAGATGTGGTTGAAGACGGTGATATGGATGACAATTTGCCATTCTAATTATTGCAAAGCAGTATAAGTCCATATTTTTACAGATAAGGTGGATAAGATGAGTAATTTTTCTCACATAATCAATGATAAGTCGTGGACTTGGAGCTACTCTCGCATTACCACATACGAAGATTGCCCATATTGCTTTTACTTAAAATACATAAAAAAAATCAAAGGAGTAAAACACTTCTTCTCGGATTATGGCTCCTTTATGCACCTCATTATTCAAAAGTTTTTAACTGGTGAATTAAAAAAAGAAGAGCTTGTCGGCTACTATCTTATGAATTTCCGTAGGAATGTAGTCGGCAAAGCTCCGAGCCAAAGCATATTTCAGAATTATTTTCAACAGGGTTTAGAGTATTTGAAAAGCATTCAAATGCCCGACGGCGAGATTATCGGTGTCGAAAAAGAGGTTTCTTTTAAGCTGAATGGGAAAGACTTCATTGGCTACATTGATGTGGTTTCAAGAAACGACGGTATCTATATTATAGATCATAAATCGAGAGCTTTGAAACCACGATCAAATCAAAAGAAACCTACAAAAACAGACAGGGAACTTGATAAGTATTTAAGACAACTTTATATCTATTCTATACCAATTGAAAACGAATTTCACGAGTATCCAAAACAGCTGTGCTTTAACTGCTTTAGAACGCAGGCTAATATAGTTGAACTATTTGATAAGGATGCTTTTGAAAGTACGAAAAAATGGGCTTTAGATGTAATCGAAAAAATCTCACAAGAAGAAAGTTGGAAACCCAATATCGAGTGGTTCCGATGTCGGCATTTATGTGATATGTGCAAAGAGTGCGAATACTATCAAATGTTTGGAGATGAAAAATGATTTTAA
The DNA here is from genome assembly GCA_947369085.1 of uncultured Clostridia bacterium. Taxonomy (GTDB): domain Bacteria; phylum Bacillota; class Clostridia; order Oscillospirales; family Acutalibacteraceae; genus Ruminococcoides. The sequence goes on from CANBJR010000037.1 coordinate 12,551, forward strand.
ATTGCAAAAGTATCGGAGGTGATGCTTGATTGAATGTATGTGATATTAAGAATATTGAAAGTGAAGCAGGTATCATTGCTTCAATTGTAATGAAACCAGAGCTTACATTTTATTCAGAGCAACTAAAGCCGAACCATTTTTCCGACTCACAGAACGCTTATATCTATTATGCTGTACGTGAACTTGCAAAGCGCGGAATAAAAAAGGTGGACGCTTACAATATTACAAACATTTTAAATATGAAAGAGGCTACCAAAAAACAAACAGAAGTTATTACTATACAGGCTTTGAATGATCTTATCGAGATTGCAAAGGATATTGCAAGAGAATCTGTTGAAGAATATAAGATGTTAGTTACAAATGTTTTAGATGCTGCTTTCAGAAGAGATACATATAACAAACTCGTTGAGTGTGAACGATTGTGCTTTAACAGTTCAGAAGCTGGTATAGAACAGAAAATATATTCTGTAATAGACGATGTGATGACATCTTATGCGTCTACAGACGATATACCCCCATATTCAGAAAAAATAGATGATTGCTGGAAAGAAATTCAAAATAGACAAAGCACAGGATATTCGGGCATACCATTTAAGTTTAAGACACTCAATGAGTATGTCACTATTGAAAAAGGTGAGCTTGTGATTTTTGCGGCAGAAGCAAAACAAGGAAAAAGTATGTTCCTCCTAAACTGTGCTATAGACTTACTAAAACAGAATAAATCAGTATTATATCTTGACAGTGAGCTTAACACAAGACTGTTTACGGCGAGAGTACTGGCTCATCTTTCTGGAATAGAATACAGAAGACTTGTATCAGGTGCTTATAGTGAAGAGGAAGCAGAAAAGATTAATAAGGCGATTAAGTGGATGAAAACCAGAAAGTTCACTCATATATACATACCTTGCTTTGACTTACAGAGTATTTATACTGCGATCAAAAAGGTTCAGCATACCCAAGACGGAATTGATGTTCTTGTAGTCGATTATTTCAAATCGTCGGGAGATGGCGATGCTTGGGCATCGTATGCGGAACTCGGAAGATTTGTTGATATGATTAAGAATCAGGTTGCTGGTGAAATGGGAATCGCAGCTATAGGTGCAGCACAGGCGACTTCGACCGGAAAAGTAGCGGATTCAGCAAAGATTGGTAGAAATGCAAGCACAATTTGCATTTTACAGGATAAAACACCAGAGGAAATTGAAGCAGACGGTGTTGAATGCGGAAATAAAAAGTTGAGAGTTGTTTTAAACAGGAATGGAGCTCAACAGGCTCCGGGCGAATATATAGATATGTTTTTTGATGGAAATCACATCATGTATTCGGAAGCAAAACAACATATACCGGAGGTGCCATATTGACAGATTTAACAAATAAGCGATTCGGTAGGTTAACTGTAATGAAACAAGATGGTTATCATGTTTTTCCAAGCGGAAAAAGGAAAATAAAATGGTTATGTCAATGTGATTGTGGCAATAAGATATCAGTTATTGCGTCTGATTTAAATAATTCGCATACCCGTAGTTGTGGTTGTCTTCGTAGAGAAACAACCAAAGCTCTAAAGCTATCGCACAATAAATGCCAAACTCGCATTTATAGTATTTGGCAAGGTATGAAAAATAGGTGTTACAATAAAGAGCAATATAATTATCAGTATTATGGTGGTAAGCATATTACGATCTGTAGAGAATGGTTGGATAGTTTTGAGATATTCTATCAATGGGCTATAAATAATGGGTATAACACAAATATGACATTAGATAGAATCAATGTTAATGGTGAATATTCTCCGCATAATTGTAGGTGGGTAACAACTAAAAAACAAGCACTAAATCGTACTGACAATCGCAGAATTGAATATAATGGCAAATCTCAATCGTTGAAAGAGTGGAGTGATGAAACGGGCATTGCGTATTCTTGTCTAATTTATAGACTAAACGCTGGTTGGAATATTGCAGATGCACTAACAATCCCATCACGAAAACATACTTCAATGGAGATTACGCAATAATTAGTAATGTAGAGGTGTCTGACATGGAAGTTGATGATATCTTAGAACAGGTTGATATTTTAGAATACATATCTCAATACTGCGATTTTGAGAAAAAGAATGGTGAGTACTGGACTCTATCTCCTTTTAAGGAAGAAAAGACACCATCGTTCTCAGTTAATACGGAAAAACAAAGGTTCTATGATTTCAGTTCTGGCATAGGCGGAAATTTAATTCATTTCATAAGGAAATATAACAATTGTGGTTTTGTTGAAGCAGTCAACATTTTGAAAAAATATGCTGGCATAACGGACGATACAACAAAATCTATTGGTCGTCTTGGAGCAACAAAGATTGCTAAAAGGTTTAGTGTAAAAGCGTCGCCTGTTATGGAATCTAATCCAATAATCCTGCCAGACAACTATATGGAACGTTATGAAAAACGAGAAGATAAACTTGCTGTCTGGAAGCAAGAAGGGATATCTGATGAATCGTTGAATAGGTTTCAAGTTTATTATGATAGTTTTTCTGACAGACTTGTATATCCAATACTAAGTGCTGATGGGAAAATTGTAAATATCGGAGGAAGAACACTTGATCCACAATGGAAAGAAAAAAAGCAACGAAAATATACTTATTTTTTTCCATGGGGTGGTTCGATGAATACGATTTATGGACTTTTTGAAAATCTTAAATATATTCAGCAAGCTCACGAAGTTATCATCTTTGAAGGTTGTAAAAGTGTTCTGATGGCTGATACTTGGGGGATTAAAAATTGTGTGGCAATTTTAACATCTCACCTTTCGCCAAATCAGTTCAAACTACTTGTGAAATTGGGGTGTCGTATTGTATTTGCATTAGATAAAGATGTGAATATAAAAGATGACCATAACATTGGAAGATTAAAAAGCTATGCAACTATTGAATATATAAAAGATACAGAAGATTTGCTTAATGAAAAAGATAGTCCAGTAGACAAGGGGTATGAAACATTTAAGAGACTATATGAAAGGAGGATATCAGTGGCTTGATACATTTACACACACATTCTATGTTCTCACTCAGGGATAGTATTATTAAACCGGACGACCTTATAAAAAGACTTAAAGAAATAGGTCAGAATAAAGTGGCAATCACAGACCACGGAGGCAGTCTCGGCGGTGTTGCTTTATATAAAGCTCTCACAAATGCTGGTATTGAGTATATTCATGGGGTTGAATTTTATGTCTGTGATGATTTAAGAGTCAAAGATAAGAATTCTAAATATTATCACCTTGTTGCATTGTGTAAGAACGAAACAGGTAGGATTAATATGAATACTTTAATCAGCCTTTCTGAAAATCCAACTAATAAATATTATAAGCCTCGAATAGATTTCAATCTTCTCTCTCAATATGGTGACGGTCTTATTATTATGAGTGCTTGCCTTGCAGGGGAAGTTAGCAAACATATAATGGCTGCTGACATTGCAGGTGCATATAAGGTCGCTCAAATATACAAGAACCGATTTGGTGAGGATTACTATCTTGAAGTTCAGTCCC
>CANBJR010000038.1 GCA_947369085.1 uncultured Clostridia bacterium
AATTTTAACTTTTTTCATTTTAGGTCTTGACTTTTATTTGCAGGACTCCTGTGTTCTGATCTACCCTTTCACGAAATTTTCCCTCTGGTACAACAAGCCTTGAGCCTATTTTTAGAACAGAGAAATCCTACGAGTGCATCAACTCATATTCGCTTGAAGAAGATATCCCCGGCACCTTTGAAACTATATTCGCATTCAGAAACAACGGTAACTCATCATATGATTTGTAATTTGATTCTTTCATTTATACTTCCGATTTTTAATTGATAATTCTATTATCTGACAAATATTTTAGCAAAGTCATTGCAGAAGAACAATAGATATTATATAACTATTAAATATTCTCTATTTTCCAAAACGATTATCTGTTTTTACAAATTATCCGGAGGAAATATGTTTGGGTTCAAAGCTTATTACAGGAACAATTATGTTTACATAAATAAAAAACATAAATTTGCTGTTGATGATGATTCTTGCTGATGTTATCAATAAATTCAGGTGTGTTGACCATTTCCATATTCGAGAAATGGTCACGGTTTGCGCCAAGTTTGAGGGATAAAGCGATTGCGGGAGAGGTAAAATTTGGACAGTATTATGCCGATATACGAAAACAGCTTATCTTTGTTTATAGTTATGCAAATTTTGAATATGTAACTTGCAAAAGCAGGAGACCACATTTTACGTGATCTTCCTGCTTGCTTTTGTTCTTTCAGGTCATTGATTCAATTACAATTTTTGCACCAATCTTAAATCCTGTGATAAAGGATTGACGTTCACTGATTTCAGAAATTTCTCGATTGCAGTCTTTGTATTTTTCAAAGATTTCTTTCTGCTCGTCAGAAAGAGTTGCTGTGAGTTTTTCTTCATTTCTGTTAAGCAACCCGAACAGTTCTTTCATTTCATCATCAAGTTTAGCGCATTTTTCGTGAGGGAATAAGTTTCCATAGTATAAATCTTCGAGTGTATCCATAGTTTATGCCACCTTTCGCAGCACAAACATATACCACTGTTAACGGATATTGAAACTGTTGTTTTGTCGTTAGTCTGAAAAGGTCATATTTTTTAGTATTTAAGCCGTTTTATTAAAATAAACAACATATTTAATTGACATTTTTAAAATTAAATATTTTTCGCACTATATAAGAAAAAACACTTGAAATCCGCTATTTAAAGGGATTTTTCAAGTGTTTTTATTTTTTACGACTAACGACAGATTTTGACGTTAATTATACACATTAATTCTAATATAGAAATATAATGGAATCATCAAAACGAATGAATAATTATGCAAATAAATGAATTTTTATTCATTATCGTTTTTATTCAAATCACTTACAAAAAAAGCTGAAGCTGTAGCTTTTAAGTCTTTTATTATCTCGTTTTCCATAGCTGTTTTAAATGACTTGAAAGGGCTTTCCTCGGTCATTATATTTTCTGTTTCAGAAGCTAACTTTAAATAACTATCTATACAAGTAAGTAAGGTTTTTAGAGATTCAAAAAAATATATATCACTATTTTCTTGTATATTCTTTTTATTTAACATTTCAATTACAATCTTAAATAAATTAAAATGTTTATCACTAATATCATTAATTCCAAAAATTTTTTGAAGAGTATTTTTATCTTCAGCGGTTAATCGTTCTATTTTTGAGTAAAGAGGTAAGTTATTTAAATCTCCTTCACCATACTTCAACCACTCTTCACTTACCGGGAATTTTAATAGTATTGAATTTAATAGCCTTTCTGAAGGTATATCTTTACCTTTTTCTATATTAGAAATATGACCATAAGACACATTTATTATTTCTCCAAAAGCTTTTTGTGTTAAATGGTGCTCAAGCCTTAACTCTTTTATTCTTTCTCCGACTGTAGATGATGCCATAAAAAACCTCCTGCAATTTAGAAAATACTATTGACAATTTAGAAAAGCTAAATTATAATAATTAATGTACTGGTATTATTATTAAATATATTATATCACGAGTACGAAAAAAATCAATAAATAGGAGGCAAAGTAATGAAATTAGGCGACAAAATGAGAGAAATAAGGTTAAAAAATAACCTTACTCAAAAGCAATTAGCAGACAAAATGCACGTTACACAAAGCTACATAAGTTTGATAGAACACAACTTAACAGTTCCAAGACCGCTATATGTAGAATTATTCTGCATTATGCTGGGGGTTAAAAAAACCGAAAAAAATCGTATGTTGACTGAGGTGCAAAAATGTGGTTGACGGTAAAAGAAACAGCTGAATTACTTGATGTTTCTGAAAGGACAGTTCAACGCCATATTATAGACTTTTGCGAAAAAAATAAATACGCTTTCCGCTGCGTTAAAGGAAAAGGCAGAGGCGGAAAGCAGTATGAAATACTATTAGAGAGTCTTCCAAAGTCGGCACAGGACAAATACCACGGAATCGAAGACAGTAAGCAGCTTAGTGACAACGAAGCATACAAACGATTAGGAAAGAAGCGTGATAAAGCTGTAGATAAATACAACACGGTTCTTGCATATTTAAGGTATAAAAAAGAACACCACTTCAAAGGTAAACAACAAGCATTTATTGCAGAACACAATGATAGTAACCCTGATAACCCTATAACTAAAAGACAACTTGAATATTGGTGCAAATGTTATAAGGACGGCGGACTTTTAGCCCTTGCAGACAACCGGGGCGGTCAAGAGGGTAAAACAAACATAACTGATGAAATGTGGAATGTTTTCAAAAATTTATATCTGCGTGAGAGCCGACCATCAATAATGGCTTGCTACGAAATAACGCAAGAACACTTTGCAGAAAAAGGTATAACAATTCCCAGTTATTCATCATTTAAAATTCGGGTTAGAAAAATTCCCGAAATAGTAATAGCTCGTTACCGCAAGGGTAAAAAATACTATGAAGATAAATATTTGCCCTATATACCGCAAGATTATTCTGAAACATATTCTAATGAATTATGGATAGGCGACCATCATATTTTTGATGTTCTTGTAAAGGATGATGAAGGCAACGTGTTCCGCCCGTGGCTGAGTGCGTGGGAGGATTTACATTCAAGAATGATTGTGGGATATGTTGTAAACCGTATTGCTCCGAATTCTGATATTGTACTGGACAGCTTTGCAAGGGGTTGTTATTTACACGGTATCCCGGACGAAATAAAAATAGACAACGGTAAGGATTATAAAACCTATGACCTTTTTAATACTAAGTTCGCATTATCAATTTGCAATACAATGAACATTGCTGTTACAAATGCAATACCGTTCAATGCAAAAGCAAAACCTATTGAACGCTTATTCAAAACACTTGAAGAAAAATATTGTAAATTCCTTGATTCATATATAGGCAACTCACCGCATAACCGTCCGGAGGATATGCGAAAGCTGAATAAAAAGCTAAAAGATAAGGCTATGCCGTATAACGAGTTTTTAAAATTCGTTGATAATATGATTAAAACATATAATTCAAGCTATCATTCAGCAATTAAGAAAACACCTATCGAAGCATATAAAAGCGGTTTTACTAAACCAATGCGTTATGTAGCTAATGAAGATGTTTTAAATGCGTTCTTTATGAGGACTTCAAAGCCCATAAAGGTAAGCCGAAACGGTATCAGAGTTCCGGCAATTGGTTACTACTATGATGATACAAGACTTGCGGAATATATCGGTAAAGAAGTTTATGCCCGTTACAACGCTGATGATGTAAGAACAGTTTATGTGTTTGATGAAAACAACAATTTAATATGTAGTGCAAAATCGGTTGAAATTTCAACGCATAAATCCCCGGTTACTATGGAATATATCAGAGAACTTCAACGCAAAAAGAAAGCAAAGAATAAATTTATCAGAGAACAGCTTGATACCGATATTACTATTCCAACAGTTGACGAATATGTTAATAAGAAATCTGACCGCTTTGAAGATGTCAGCGCAAAGGGTAACATTATTCAGATGACCCCCGTTACATACGTTCAGGCTGAACAGATGAAACAGGAAGATGAAAACGACAACACAGCAGCGGAAAATAAAGAGCCGCAAAAGAAGAATATGTTTAACACCCGTGAAGCTGATGAACGCATAGCGGAATTTTACAAACAGGCAGGAGGAATTTAAATGCCGTTTAATTATGAATTAAACGAAACCGTTGACGAAATGCGAACACTGTTAAAGCAGCATATTTCAGAAACGGGAATAACTCAAAAGCAGCTTGCAAGAGAATTAGACGTATCTGATACAGTTTTATCTTTATTCCTTGCAGACAGCTACACAGGCGACAACAAAAAAGTTGCCGAAAAGGTCAGGCAGTATTTACATATCGGAGCAGTCAGAAGAACATTAACGCCTGACCCGAATTACTGCGAAAACCTCTTAAACACAAGAAAAATAACAGAATGCTTGCAAATGGCACACGCTTCAAATGAAATTCTTTTGTTATACGGTCCGGCAGGATGCGGCAAGACAACAGCCTTGAAACACTATGCCGAAACTAACAACGGGGTTACATACATTGAAGCTGATGCAACAACAGGAACGCCCAGAGCGATATTATTAACCTTGCTTGAAAGCATAGGCGGTCAGCCTATAGGCTCTACAACTCAGGTGATGAAAAGTATATTGAATATATTAAGAGGTACAAACCGATTAATTATCATTGACGAAGCCCAGCATTTAACGGAACGCTCTTTTGATACTATAAGGGCAATTAACGATAAAATCGGCATAGGCTTAGTGTATTCGGGCAATCCCGGAATATTAAAGCAGATGTACGGCAGACGTGAACAGGAATTTGACCAGCTTTACAGCCGCATAGGTTTACATTGCGAGCTTGTTAATAAATACAGCCTTGAAGATATAAGAAGTATTTTCAGCGGTCTTGATGTTTCAGAAGACTGTATCAAGTATCTGAAGAAGGTTGCACAGAACAAAGGCGGCTTACGACTGATGATAAAGCAGTATAAAAATGCCGCAAATATTGCCGCTGCATTCGGACAGAGCTTGACGGTTGAACACCTTGAAGAAGCTGCAAGGCGAATGAGTATAGGAGGTCAGAGGTTTGGAATTTCTTGAGTTTAGATGTACGTTAGACCCTAACGTACTATATAAGAGATATGTAAAAAGCGTTAATAAAAAGGCTTCTGATGATTTTCTCTCTCCTTACCAGGTTGAAGAAATAGGACATTACGAAGCATTGATTAAAGCAAAAGGAATGATACCCGATTTTGATTTATTTGAGTTATTAAAGGCTTTATTCCAAAGAGCGTATATATTCGGTTACTGTGATAAAAAAGAATGTTATGAGGCAAAGAATGAAGAAAAGTGAAAAGGCAGTTGTTACGCCAATAACAACCACCTTTGTAAAAATACTTCTTTACTCCTGAAGTATTTTTATTATATCACTTAATTTCACTCTTTTCAAGACTGTAAAGCAAAAACAGCGTTTAAATGCCTTGTGTGGCTTGTTTTCCTGAAAAGGTAAAGTTACACCGATAATTCAATTAAATGCAAATTAAACGAAATTAAAGGGGTTTTAAACGCTGTTTCAGACTATTTGAAATGAAAGGATATAAATTGATATGAAAGATTTAAATTTAAAAGTTTCTGAACTTAAATTATTAGACCCGAACGAATACACAGAGAGAAACAACCCGGTATTGTCGGCGCTGTTCCACACATTTCTTAATGATGAATTGGGCAACAATTCGGATGAAGTTCAAACGCTAATGAACGAGAACATAGCACAAGATAAATTTTTGAAATCACTTACGCCACAGCAAATGGATTTATATGATGAAATGTACTGGGAAAACAGTAGCATAACTTCAAAGATTGAAACAGAACGCTTTATATTTGGCTTTAAATTAGCTTTAATGCTGTTTAACGAAGGCTACAAGGGTTATAATCTGAGAGGTGTTCCAAATGAATGAAAAGGTTAAATTTTACAGGAACGCAGAAAGGGTTTTAAGCTTCATCTGGATAAACCGTTTCAGATACACCCATATTGACGAAATCAAGAAAGAATTTGAGTTCGTACTTGCTGATGAAGAGCTTGTAAACATTATAAATCACCTTTGTAACAAGGATTATATCTATATCACAGACCCTCAGAACAACACTTCTTTCAAAAGAATTAAGAACTTAAGCTGTAATGTCATTTTGAAAATTACGCTTAAAGGTATTAAATTCTTAAGTCGTCAGCGGTGGAATCAAAAAGTGAACAAATAAGGGTGTAACATTTCCATAAAATAAATCAAAATAGAAGTATTAGGAGGGATTTTATGGATAACCCAAATAGCAGAATACTTAAAATCATTGAAAACAGCCCTTCAGAGTCAATACAACTATTACTAAATGTAGTTGATACGAAAACAGTTTATCACTTAATAAAAGCGTATGGCGGAGATAATATATTCATACCCAAAATTGATAAATTGCTTAAGATTGAACGGAATGAAGATATTAAAGAAGATTATTTTCAAAAAGGGCTTTCATATAAACAGTTATCCCAAAAATATGGATTAACTGAAAGATACATAAGAACAATTTTATTTGGAGGTAAAAAATGAAACAGAATTTAAACAACGAAATTAATCTGGATTTGCCCAACAAGGAGAATGAGAACGGCGTACCTATTAATCAGGAACCCGGAAGCGAAAACGCAAAAGAACCGACCGAAGAAGCTGCACCGACTCAGGAAGAGAACACCAACACCGAGAACAGCGACGACACAGAAAACGGCGAACAGCTCAACGCCGAAGAACTGGCAGCGGAAAATACTAAGCTGAAAAAAGAAAACGCCGTTCTTAAACTCAATATTTCAGAGGAGTTCAGAGAAGACGCCGTTTTATTGGCTGACAGTATGGTGAACAGCGAATGCGACTTTACACAGGCTTTAAACAAGGTTGTAGAAAAGTATCCGCAGTTTGTTAAGGCAGAAAACAAAGGTCCGATATTAAACTTAGGCGGTTCAACTCAGGGAATGAAGTCAAGAACACCAAAAGAACGTGATGCTTTTGTTTCCGGAGTAAAAAATAATTTCTTAGGAGGATAAAACAATGGCTGTAAATTATGCTGAAAAATATTCAGATGTCATTGATGAACGCTTTAAACAGGGAGCGTTGACAGATTCAATTTTAAACACGCAATACGAATTTGACGGAGTAAACAAAGTAAATGTTTATTCTATCGAAACCGTTCCGCTTAATGATTATGACATTAATGCAGCGGCGAACAGATACGGACAGCCCAAAGAGCTGGGCAACGATATTCAGAGCTTGACGCTCACGCAGGATAAGTCTTTTACATTTACCATTGACAGAAAAAACCGTGATGATACTATGATGGCGAACAGCGCAGGGCTTGCCCTTAACCGTGAGATGGACGAGGTTGTTATTCCGACTATTGACAAGTACCGTATCAATGTTATGGCAAATAATGCCGGAACGGTTGCAAAACAGGACATTACAAAAGACAATGCTTATGAAAGTTTTCTTCTTGCTTCTGCTGCTATGGTAGATAAGAAAGTTCCGATTAATAACCGTGTAGTTTTCGTTACACCGCTTTATTATACATATCTGAAGCTTGATAAGCGTTTCACTTCATACGGCGATAAGGCGCAGGAAATCGCAACCAACGGAGTAGTTGGAAAGATTGACAACACCGAAGTTGTAGTAGCACCTTCTGACTATTTCCCGGAGGGCGTTAATTACATAATCGTTTATAAAACTGCACTTATTTCACCGCTCAAGCTTTCGGAATACTTACAGCACGAAAACCCGCCGGGGCTTTCCGGTTGGCTTTGCGAAGGTAGAATTTATTATGATGCTTTCGTTCTGAACAACAAAAAAGACGGAATTTATGTTTCTGTCAATTCGAGTTACGCCGCTGATGAAACGGCTACAAGCTAAATCAAACGCATAAAATAACGCCCACATTCTCCTTTTTATATATACAACTGCCCTTGCATTGAATTGATAATCAGTGCAAGGGCGGTATATTTTTAAGACTGGATAGGACGGAGGGAGTAGCAGAATGTGACACCCTTAAAACCGCCGTCCAAAATTCAGACACTGCTCGACTACCAACAAGGTAGTTTAGCACCGGGTTTTGGGCGTGCGTAACGGTATTTATGCATATTGTTTCATTTTATATCGGTATATTAACGCCTTTCTAATGCCGATTAACCACATTTAACGGCTTTTTTCGGTTTTTAACGGCTACATATTTGAAGATATTAGCGCATAATCGTTTGCCAGCCACAACCACATAACTTTAAGAAAGTCCAGTAAAATAAAATTTTATTTTACTCTGCAATAGGCCTCTATTTGATGTTATAGCTTAATATGTTTTGTTCAAAAATCCATTTATCTTTCGTTTTATGACATTATCTCTTGTTCGGATATCGTTATACATTGCCTTTTGGCCGTCAGTTTTTGGATTAACCAAGTCAAAGAATGTAATTTTGACACTTACTAAATATTGATACTCTTTTTTAATATCCAGATAGTTGTCAAGTTTTTCCTTTTCAACATAACCATTAACGGCTAATTCTATTACTGCATCAAAAGATGAAAAAGGTAATGTTTGCAAATTATGTATTACCTTATTCTCTGAAAATGATTTGTTGCCATCTACCTTTGGCATGATGTATTCTTCAATCATTTCTTTGTTATCAAGAAGCTTCAAATTGTCCAAGCATTCCTGGTAGGTCTTTTTGAGTAAAGCATCAACTGTGTCTATTGCATTAGCATATTTTTCGTTTTGTTTGTTTTCAATGTAATAAAACGATACAACATATAAAACAAGCACAATAACCGAGTTAAAAAGGATACCAAACATATCAACATTGATGTTTGAAGGTGTTAACCCTATTAGTGTAGGCACATTCACGTAATCGAGTATGAAATATGCTATCAGTGCTAAAGCAACTGGAATAATGATTCTAAGTGATTTCCTTCTCGCTGTAAAATCGAAAAATCCTGAGTTTTGTCTATGTGTATTCACAGTAATCACCTCTCACAAGATACAACTTTTTTAGTTGCTCTTATTTTTGCATTACTGTAATCGACTACATCTTTAATTGCAAATTTTTTCATTGCAGATATAAATGCTTCCATAAATGCAAAATCAATTTTGCCGTCTATTTCGGGTAATCGGATATATTTTTCTTTTACAACATTCCAACCACCCAATTTATTCTTATAAGAATTGACTGGTAAATCTGTCACTTTGTTAATACACATAACCATAAACAAATACTGGTTAGGCGATAGTATGGATCCTTCTATTTTCCAACGAATAGCGTATGCATCGGAAAGGACAGTAAAATCTCTTGTTTGATAATATGTCTGTAAACATCGCTGTTAGAGGGTATAGAGATTACATTGTTTAAAATAGTTGCTCCTGCTTTTGGCGCATAATAATTCAAACCTTGATTTTGGAAACTGGATGTCAGGCAGGGAAGCACATAATCGTCAACAGGCTGTTTTGCCAGTTCCTTTGCCTTATAAGGCAATTTCTTTGTGACAACTTTTTCAAACAGATTTCCCACCTTGTATGTACCCCAATTATCATTATCAAGATTGGCAAATTTTTGAAGAGCATCAAGCTCTTCAGCCGACAATTCATAATTGTCGAATCCGCTTACTTTTAAGTAAGCGGATAGCTCAGCTATAAACGATTCCATAAAATCAAAGTCAATATCACCGTTTTGGGTAGGAAGTTGAATTTTTGCCGATCGGAAAACATTATCAACATCACGAACAAGAACCGATAATAATTTCGGCTTCTGCTTATTAAGTAATGTAGAGAAAAACAAAATAGCTGACTCTTTTATCTTGATTTTAGGAGTGATTTTTCTAACAAACTGTCCCGCATACCAAGGCTTTTTTCGATAAAAGAAATCCATTTGTAAAAGTCCTAAACTCCAAGTTCCAGCAGGATTGATATTCTCCTTATTAACAAAACCAGTAGTTCGAAAAACACCTTGATTTAATGATGTTCTTGTAACATAATCATAATCATTTCCTGAAATAAGTCTGTCAGCATTAAAACTCAAAGTATTGTCAATCTCAAATAGATCACCAAGCATATATTCGCCCCACTTAACCGCTTGTAATTTATTATTAAGTGAGGTGTCTATTTTCCCAGGCGGTCATCCTCCAAAGTTTGATTTTTCAGAATTGTTGACACTTCCCAAGCAAGATAATCACCAACGGTCTTCTTAAAATCTTCCAAGGTGGGTTTTGTGTCGATAGGAGCTGTTTGATTCCAATCTGCTCCGTTTTCAGGATCAATATATCCCTCATAATATTCTTTTTCGGTTAAAATGTTAAGTTTCGATTTTCCAAATCGAACCAAATCAACAACTTCCTGATAACGCTCTTTGGCTCTGTCGGTGTCAAACAAATTCTTGCTTGCCTTTTTGCGATCAGAACGAGTGTACCCGTCATTTGAAAAATCTATAAACTTTACAATATCATCTTTTTGGTGAGCCTCACCAACACGGAAAACATAAATATTTGTCTGAACGCTTGATTTACCCACAAACAAATCTATTGGCATTTTGATACTTGCCAATAGAGTACTGTGTTTTAATATTTTCTTGTTGTATTCGGTTGCTTTACCACTACCTGCAGAATTTTGAATAATAATAGCGGCATATCCTTTATTCATCATAGAGAGCGCCTTTTCAACAAAAATCATACCGTTGCCTTTTGCTGAATAGGGAGGGCTCAAAACAAAAGCATCTGCAGGGAATTTTTCATCGGTTTTTCCAAAGCCGTAATTACCGTTAAAGTCTTTCAACGAGTCTTTATTCAAAATATTTGAGCATCCATCACCCATTAAAATCATATTCAGAATAGCAAGCATATACACACCTGGAAGAATCTCAAGACCGAGCAAATGATTCGCTTTGATATCGGCTGATGTTCTTGCTAATTCATCAGGAGATTTAATTGTTTCTTTAGCGTCTATCAGCATTTCGTTCATTGCGGCAACAAGCAAACAGGCTGAACCTGTTGCAAAATCCCATACATAAGAATCCTTGTTAACTCTCGCGAGTTTAACTAAAAGGGTAGCAACATAAAATGGAGTTAAAACAACATCATTCAATTTATCTTGAGAAAATCCCAGCCATCTATACATTTCATTAAAAAGCTTTCCAGTAAAATCAGTAGTCAGTCCGATTTTATAGTAAATTCCCAAATCATCGACAATTTTTGTAAAGACCCTTTTTAGCTGACTTTCTCCGTTTTCAACCTTATTAATGTTATCGGTCGTAAGAGTGTTTTGTAATGTTCTTATGATTAACTCTTTTTTCTCTTCCGGCAATTTTTTCTCATTTAAAAAAGCCCTAATTTTTCTGACAATAATATCTCCGTCAGTGTCGCCTTTTTCTGTAGATGATTTCAAATCTGATTTCTCAAGAGGTTTAACCTTTCCGGGTATTCCGATAGTGGCAATGATAGACGCCGCAACAAGATAGACACGGTCATCTTCGCCTAAGCCTTTTTCATTTTGATATATATCATTGTTCAGCTTTACAAGGCTTGCGTCTATTTCTCTTTCTCGCTTTTCTTTTAACTTTTCAATTTCCTCCTGTGACAATTGCAGATTTTTGACTTTTTCAATAAATTCATCAAAATTCTCCTTTTTGAGGAATGAAAAATCAGTATAATCATCAACTTTTTGACCTATACCAAAGTTAGTCTTAGAAACATAATAAACACCAATGGAGTATTCGATTTTATCATCGTCATTCTTAAATCCAGTCATACCTATGGATATTATATCAGTGTAATTTGTAAAATGTAATAAAGCGTTTGCGTAATGTACTGCTCCGTTTACAGCATATGCATTTATGTTTTTAAAGTTTGGTTCATTTTTAGTCGTTTTATTATCGACTTGTCCGTTGCTGTCAAGTTTTACAAGCTTATCCTTATATCCCTTATATTCAATAAGTACAGGATAAAAATTATTATATTTATCTTGCAGAAGTAATTTAGCATCAGGTCTGTTTCCGCCTGTTCCTCCATTTTTTGAAAAATAGTCATCAAGCGCCTTGTCAATTTCAGTATTTAATGATTCCTGTTCTAATTTATAGTCTAATTTATATGATTTAAGCCAACCGTTAGCCAAATCAGCTATGTTAGGTTCAATTGACTTTGTAGTTTTTGTTTTTCCAATTGTTATTTTCCTCCGTACTTTGTTGTTCTATTATTTTGATATTTAGTGTTTTCTTTATTAGATCATATTAATCTCATTCTCAAGTTCTTGAATACCTGCCATTATTTCTTGAAATTCAGGTTTATTTCCAAATATCATATTCTGCATATGCTCATAGTCATCCTCTAGAGCCTGCATATTACTTTCAGACGGCATTAATTTCATTGTACCGATTTTGGCTTCTTCGTATTTTGCCCATGGACAGCGATAAAACTTTTCTTTGAATTCAACCACCTTTTTGAGTAACTCAATATTTTTCAATGCTGCATCCTTTACAGGTGAGTTCATCATACAATACAAGTCATAATAATGTCTTGAATATCTCGTTGGAAAGGTCTTCCCCTCCGGTCTGTTCGCTTCTCTATGTAAAATGGTTACCTTTTCCCAGAATGTTCTTTCCGGTAAAACAGTCAGAATTTCTGTTGTCGGCTGACTGAATAATCTTGGATATTGAATAGCTGCATAAGGTGTGATTTCTCTGATTTCGGCAGGAGTCCATGCCGCTAAAGCTCCGATTTCAAGTCTGATGACGGGCAATATTGCTGTGTCACTGAAATCTCTCTGATATGCAAACACCACAGTCTGAGGATCTGTTTCATCTATGTAACATTCAAACGGTGCGGTCGTTTCTTTGCTCAAATCTTCTGCAATACTCGGCATAAAAGTATCTTTCAGAAAAATTTCCGTCCGCCTGTTGGCTTCTTTGTTAAATAAATCCTGCTTTGTATTGCTTCTGTTTTCCCAAGGCTCGTCCTTTTCATATCCTAAAACTCGCCAATCGAGAATCAAATCAATATCTTCGGAAAATCGTTCTATCAGACCATAGGCTTTTGATAAACTCGTACCGCCTTTGAACGCAATGCTGTCTTTCCACTTGCAACGATGAAATAAATAGTCAAGCATAAAACATACCCAATAATCTTTTTCAACAATAGCCTCGGTCAAACCCATTTTTGCGGCTGTATTCTGAAACAATGCCTTTCGATCGTTACTGTTTATTTTTGCAATATTATTCATTTTCGCTACTCCTTGCAATGGACTTTATATATTCGTAAATCCACGATGTTGTGCTTTTGGCTTCATTGAGCATTTTTTTCTTTTCATCATCGGTTAACGCTTTTGAGAGCTTAACGATGACATTATTATCAATATTCTCTTTACCAAGAGCCTTGAGTGCCTGAATTACGAGAGATGTTTTGTATGAAAGCTTTGAAATTTCTTTATTTGCAGTATGCTTAAACTTAATTGTAATATTATTGAATGAATATTCCTTGTACGGGCCATCGCTGACATAAAGCCAAATTGCAGGAACCTGCGTTGATAATCCCAGCAAATTCAACGCTGTGTCGCCGCACGGAACAATGGTCCAGCCATAGTTCCGTGCTATCGCATTAGCTACTTTATCAGGGGCAGGTTCAAGATATTCCTGCAAAAAGCTGTTGTATTCGGGCTTGTCATATACTCCACGCATAATGCGGCGCAAAAGTTTTTCGTTTTCTAATCTTGAAAGGCAGACTCCAACTTTCATATTATCAGATATATCCGCAAAATCACTCGCCACAAACACGGTTCCTTTTTCTGATTCTAAAATTTTTTGCCGTATTTCATTTAAGTAATTTGAACGCTCCACGATCTCACCTCGTTAAAAAAAGTATATACTTTTTTTAACGAAATATCAATATAAATTTACAAGAAAATTTTGTAAAATATAAATCCAACTTTTCATACACAGACATATTTTTCTGTGTACTGAATGTAAAAGTAAAATTTCGGCTTATTCTTTGTTTATTGCGACGCAAAATTTGAGTGCTGAATTGATTGACAGATTGTTTTTAGCATGTTACCATACATTGCAATAAGGGATGTTATTTTAGCAGACCGTCAGCATTTGAAATTTCTATAGCATCAAAAAGTCATCAACTATTATATTGTAAGCGTAAAAATTCCAATAGCATCAATAAAGCATCAAAATTACAAAAACGCAATTTTGATGCTCTGACTTTGGCTTAAAAAGTGGCTTATCTATGCGGTTTTGAGCTTTCAACAGTCGCTCCAAAACCGCGTGCTGAGGGTTCAAGTCAGCTGACTTCCCATAAGGAACATATAACTTAATTTTTTTACAGAGCAGGTAGTTTTCGCTATCTGCTCTGTTTTTTGCTGTGATTTTGCTATTGAATATCTCTCACCAGAATTTCCCTATATGTGTCAGAAATATGTCAATCTCATATTTTGTTCCGGTAGTGTCTTTGACATTTTCGTGTATGGTGATTTTGCTTACGAAAGTTCTCAGTATTTCAGGTGTAAGCTCTTCAATGTAGATGTATTTGTTTGCCAGAGCTATGAATCTGTCGACATTGCTTTCCTCAGTTTTAATTGTATTTATCTGATTTTGCAGTTCGGGTATCTTTGCTTTCAATTCATGCAGTTCAGCTGTATAGCTGTCGGACAGAAGTCTGTACTGGTCATCGGGAATTTTGCCGAGTGCGTTATCTTCATACAGCTTTCTGAATATTACATTCAACTCGTTTTTACGGTTATTCAGCCTGTCAAGCTCGGTTATCTTCTGACTGAGTTTTTTTCGGCTTTCCGACAAACTTCTTTTACTGATGCACTCAACAAATTTGTCCTTTTCATTGACTGCATAGTAAATTGCCTGATTGATTTCTTCCCTCACAATTTCATCTAATACAATCTCTCGAATTCGGTGCGGCAATACACAATCGCCGTCCTTGTGTCTGCGGTAGGAACTGCACATAAAGTAATAGCTTTTTGGCTTTGGCTTGTTTCCGCTGTTGTAGGTAAGCCTTGCTCCGCAATCTGCACAGTAAAGAATTCCGCTGTACTTATTGATATTACCCGACTTCGTAATTCTCTTTCTGCCCTCACGAACTTTTTGAACAATGTCCCAGGTTTCCTTGTCGATTATAGCTTCGTGAGTGTTTTCGAATCTGAATTGATTTTCTACAGGAACAAGCTTCTTTTTCCTATCCTTGTAGGACAAGGTTGTAGTTTTGCAATTCACCGTATGCCCGAGATACACCTCATTTTCAAGCATACCGACAATAGTTTTTGTCGCCCAGCTGTATCGGTCTGTAATGTCAGTTTTCTGAATGATAACTCCGTCATTTTCATAGCGGTACACCGACGGCCTTGGAATTTTCTTTTCAGCAAGAACCTTTGCTATATTTCTCGGTCCCATTCCTGTGGCACAGAGTTGAAATATCAGTTTCACATTTTTAGCTGTTTCTTCATTGATAATCAAATGTCCTTTTCTGTCGGGAGCCTTCTTGTATCCGTAGGGAATATGAGAACCGATTCTTTCTCCTCGTTCTGCTTTAGACTTGATAACCGCCCTGATCTTTTTGCTTGTATCTCTTGCAAACCATTCGTTAAACAGATTTTTGAAAGGTGCAAGCTCGTTTGACGAGCTGTTTATATCTTGGCTATCGTAGTTATGGAAGCACTGAATAAAAAAATATAATTCCAAATTAGAATAATGAATTAAAAATAG
>CANBJR010000039.1 GCA_947369085.1 uncultured Clostridia bacterium
GGCATATTGAGTGCTCGTGCATAAGCTATAAGCACAACGGCGAGTACCTTGATATTCATTGCGGCGGAATCGACAACGCATTCCCTCACCACACAAATGAAATTGCCCAGAGTGAAGCCTTTCTTGGTCATAAATGGTGCAATTACTGGTTCCACGTTCTTCATTTGAACGACGCAAGAGGTAAAATGAGTAAATCAAAAGGCGATTTTCTCACAGTTTCGCTTCTTGAAAGCAAGGGTTACAATCCGCTTGTTTACAGAATGTTCTGTTTGCAGAGTCACTACCGCAAGCCTCTTACGTTTTCGTATGACAGCCTTGACAATACCGCAAAGGCTTATGATAAGCTTGTCAAGAGAATTTCTTCGCTTGACAAAAACGGCGAGGTTGACAATGCAATGGCAGATGAGCTTATCAAATCGTTCAAGACTGCTCTTGACAATGATTTAAACACATCATTAGGTCTTACCTGTGTTTACGATGTTTTAAAGGCTGATACGAATGACGCTACAAAGCTCTATGTTATTTCGGAGTTTGACAAGGTACTTTCACTCGGACTTATCGGTGCAGATAACGAAGAAAAAACTGATGAAAGCAATAACGAAGCAAACGCGGAGATTGAGTCGCTGATTGCTCAAAGAACAAAGGCTCGTGCCGAAAAAGACTGGGCAACAGCAGATGCAATCAGAGATAAACTCAAAGAAATGAAGGTTGTTGTTGAAGATACAAAAGACGGTATCAAGTGGCATTTTGAATAATTTTGAATTAGTGTCGGGGCGGCACTCAGCTGCCGCCCTGATATAAAAGTAATGTTTACAATTTAGACGGTAAAATTCCGTCAGGAAACGGTTCCGACATTTACTCGGATAATTGAGAATTCGGTGAGAATCCGAAACAACAGTCATTACTGTGTTTGGCAAGCACCTTTGTTGCTTGTCATAAGTCAGATCGCATCCCGTTTCCTTGGTTTTGCAATCTCGGACAAAGGAGAAAAGCAGCCGATTTTAATTTGGTATTTGTGTTTTACACTTTGCCAGATCTTTTGGTGTGCTTTCCTTTAGAGGAGGGCACTTTTTGTATTTTGGAAATTTTAATGTTTAATGCAAAGTCCTCCGAATATATACAGGAAAGGTGAATAAAATGAAAGAAAGAATCAAAAGACTAACCGCTCTGTTAATTGCGGCAATTATGGTGTCATCACTCTTTACGGTTTCACTCACAGTAAGTGCCGCTGATAACGACAAGGTGAGAGTAACGGTTAAAAACGAAGTGTATTCAACTGCTGACGGTGCTGTATGGGACGGAACGCTGATTGACGAATGGGTGAGTATGGACGAATCGTCAACAATGATGAGCGTGCTTGTTTCTGTTCTTGACAGCAAGAACTATACACAAACAGGTGCAGAGAATAACTATATCACTGAAATTAACGGACTTAAAGCAGGCGATGCAGGCTATATGAGCGGCTGGATGAGTACGATAAATGATTGGTTTGCTGACGAAGGATGCGATGCGTTCAGCGTTGCAAACGGTACGCTTGAAAGCGGAGATGAACTGTGCTTTGTTTACTCAAATGCTTGGGGGGCTGACGTAGGAAGTCTTTGGGGTAACAGCGACACTTCGCTTGCCTCTCTTGCGGTCAGCGACGGAACACTTTCGCCCGAGTTTTCTTCTTCAGTGAATGAGTACACACTTACTCTTGACGGCGAAACGAGCGTGGTTGTTACTCCTACAGCCGTTAATAAAAACTATCAGGTGAGAACCTACAAGAACGAGTATACACCTGATGTTGACGGTTCGGAATATAAGCGCTCGGATTCAATCAGCGTAAAAGACGGCGATACACTTTATGTTGCAGTCGGCGACCCTGCTTGGCGTTCAATGAATGAAAGCGAAAGTGCGAATGTTTACACAGTCAATATAAAGGTTAACGACAAGGTTTCGGAAAAAATTGAAAGTACAGGTAATTATTTACTGTTACTCGGAGAGTCTACAACAGTTTCCATCGGCAATGAATGGCGTATGCTTGGACTTGCAAGAGCAGAAAAAATTACAAGTGAGCTTGCTGACGGATATTATGAAAACCTTGTAAGCTATGTTGAAGCTAACGGCAGCGGTAAGCTTGATGCAAGAAAATCAACGGAAAATTCAAGAGCAATTATTGCGCTTTCTGCAATAGGCAAGGATGCAACTAATGTTGCAGGTTATAACCTCATTGAGCCGCTTGCCGACTATGACTTTGTAACCCGTCAAGGACTTAACGGAGCAGTATTCGCTTTGATTGCACTTGATACATATAATTATGAAATCCCGACTGCAATTGACGGAGCAATGCAGACAACACGCAAAAATTTGATTAATTATATTTTGGAAAAACAGCTTGAAAACGGCGGCTGGACTTTATTTGGCAGTACTGCTGACTTAGATATAACAGGTATGGCAATTCAAGCTCTTGCGCCATACTACAACAAAAATCCTGACGTTAAATCAGCCGTTGACAAGGCTCTTGATGTGTTATCATCTGCTCAGCAGGACAATGGCGGATTTGCTTCATCAGGTACTGTAAATGTCGAAAGCTGCGCACAGGTGCTTACTGCACTTGCAAGCCTTGGAGTTGATGTTGATACAGACGAAAGATTCATCAAAAACGGAAATACGCCTGTTGATGCAATTATGAATTTCTCAGTTGAAAACGGCTTTGCTCACATTATTGGCGGAAAGTATAACCAAATGGCAACCGAGCAGGCATACTATGCACTTGTGTCCTACAATCGAGTTAAAAACGGCAAAACCTCTCTTTATGATATGTCTGATGTTAAAAAGCAAAGATATGACGTAAACGGTGACGGAGTTATAAACATCAACGACTGCACTCTTATTCAGAAATATTCGGCATCGCTTGCAGAACTTACAGATGAACAGCTTAAAAAAGCTGACTGTAATAATGACGGTGTTGTTAATGTAATGGACGCAACAAAGTTGCAAAAAATAATTGCAGAATAATTTAGAACTATTATGATTAATTTTTTTAAAAAACACAAATACAAAATTTTAGCCGCAGTATGTACCTTGGCAGTTTTAACGGGAGCTTTTTTAATCGGCGGAAAAATCGGTGATAACGCCCCTGTAACTGTAAAGTCATCATCTGCCGATTTCTCACAAACTGCCACAAATGCACTTGATTCGAGCAAGTCGTGTGAAAGCACAGCACCTACCAAAAAGCAGACAAAAAAGCCCGATAAAGATAAATCAAATCAGCAAACGACTGCTCCGACAAGCACTACTCAGGTGAAAAATGAGTCATCGGCTCAAAACAGCAATTCTGCCGAAAAATCAGCGGTTTCATCGTTAAATTCATCATCAAAACAAAGCTCTAATAATAAACAAACATCATCAAACGTAAAGCAGGATAAGTATAAAACAGACCCTGTTCCCGAGGGAAAACCACAGCCTGTTGAACCGCAGGATAAGGAAGTAAGTGACAACACGCTTAAATGCACTTTTTCAATTTCCTGTGTGACAGTGCTTGATAATATGGATATGCTTGACAAATCCCAAAGAGAGATTATTCCCGATGACGGCTGGATTTTAAAACCCATTACCGTCACCTTTAACGAAGGAGAATCTGCGTTTGATGTGCTAAAGAAAGCTTGTAAGGACAATAAAATTCAGCTTGAATTCTCCCTTACGCCACTTTACAATTCGGCATATATTGAAGGAATTAACAACCTCTACGAGTTTGACTGCGGAAGCCTTTCGGGCTGGATGTATGAGGTGAACGACTGGTTCCCGAATTACGGCTGTTCAAGATATGAAGTGAAAAACGGCGACGTTATCGAGTTTCAGTATTCTTGCAATTTAGGCGAGGACATCGGAGGAAATAACATATCAGGTGAGTAAAATATGACTGATGCATTTTCAAAATTGCACCCTACCGTAAATTTCTTATTTTTTGCGTTTGTACTTGCGCTGTCAATGTTCATTATGAACCCGATATGTCTTGCGCTGTCGCTTGTCTGCGCTTTTGTGAATGCGGTGTATTTAAACGGAATAAAAACTGTAAAGCTCTGTTTAAAATTTATTTTGCCAATTTCACTGCTTATAATATTGATAAATCCCGTGTTCAATCATCAGGGCGTAACAATTATTGCGTATTTCCCATGGGACAATCCGCTGACGCTTGAGTCAATCGTTTACGGAGCAGCGTCATCAGCATTGCTGTCAGCGGTAGTATTATGGTTTTCGGTGTTCAACAGCGTAATAACCTCCGATAAGATTGTCTATCTTTTCGGCAAAATAATACCGTCACTTAGTCTTGTGCTGTCAATGTCACTTCGCTTTGTACCGAAATTTTCGGCTCAGCTTAAAAACGTGAGAAACGCTCAAAGGTGCATCGGCAGGGATGTTTCCGATGGTTCGGCTGTGAGTCGTATAAAAAACGGAATAAGAATCATTTCAATTATGCTTTCGTGGTCAATGGAAAATGCGATCGAAACTGCCGATTCAATGAAAAGCCGAGGGTTCGGTTTAAAAGGCAGAACAGCTTATTCAATCTACAAATTTGACAGACGAGATTTAGTTATGCTGATTATTGTTGCATTGCTCGGTGTTTCGGTGAGCGTTTCGGCAATAATGGGTGTTATTGATTTTACCTACTATCCGTCAATAAAAGGCAGTTTAACAGATGTGCCGTCACTTATTGTGTTTTTTCTATACGGAATATTAATGCTGATTCCGACAATTTTAAATATAGGGGAGGGGATTAAATGGAAGCGTTTAAGGTCAGTAATCTGACGTTTCGCTATCCCGAAACAGGCGAAGATGTTTTAAAAAATGTCAGCTTCACCGTAAACAGCGGTGAATTTATTACGCTTTGCGGACCTTCGGGGTGCGGAAAAAGCACCCTTTTGCGGCATTTAAAACCCACCCTTGCTCCGTTTGGTGTAAAAAGCGGTGAAATCTTATTTGAAAACAATGAAATTTCCATACTTTCGCAGCGTGATTTAAGTCAGAAAATCGGCTTTGTAATGCAGTCGCCCGACAATCAGATTGTTACCGATAAGGTTTGGCACGAGCTTGCGTTCGGTCTTGAAAGCCTGGGGTATGACAACGCAACAATACGCAGACGTGTAGCCGAAACGGCAGGATTTTTCGGAATAGAGGGCATATTTGACAAGAGTGTTTCAACACTTTCGGGCGGACAGAAGCAAATTTTAAATTTAGCCTCAATTATGGCGCTGCAACCGTCAACGCTTATCCTTGACGAACCTACAAGCCAGCTTGACCCGATTGCGTCCTCCGAGTTTCTATCCTGTGTTTCAAAAATCAATCGGGAGCTTGGCACAACTGTTATCATTACAGAACACAGGCTTGACGAAATTTTCCCTCTGAGCGACAGAGTACTTGTGCTTGAAAACGGCGAAATCGTTTCTGATGACACACCCGTTAAAACAGGCACAAATCTGAAAAAAATAAACAGCAAAACATTTCTCTCCCTTCCGTCGCCAATGCAAATATGGGACAAGGCTGACGTTGACAGCTCACGCTGTCCTGTAACGGTTGCACAAGGCAGAGAATGGCTTGAAAAGTACTCGCAAACCCACACGCTTTATCCGTTATATGATGAGAAAATACCAAAGCATAATGAAAGTATTGCCCTTGAGTTTAAGGACGTTTGGTTTCGATATGAAAAGAACTCCCCTGACGTGTTAAAGGGTTTGAAATTCAAGATATTCGAAGGCGAATTTGCAGCTATACTCGGCGGAAACGGAGCAGGAAAAACAACTGCACTTTCGCTTATAAACGGACTTAACGCACCGTACAGAGGAGAAGTAAGACTGTTTGGTAAAAATGTAAATGAAGTTAAGCAGTCAGGCTTATTAAAGGTTGCCACCCTGCCGCAAAACCCACAGGCTCTTTTTGTTAAAAAGACGGTAGCCGAAGATTTGGAAGAAATTTTTGACGGAGTGAAAATTGAAACCGAGGAAAAGGAAAAGCTGATTGGTTCGGTTGTATCGCTTTGCAGACTTGAAAATCTGCTGAAAAGACATCCCTATGACCTTTCGGGCGGTGAGCAGCAGAGGGCGGCGCTTGCAAAGGTTTTGCTTTCAGGACCGAAAGTTTTGCTCCTTGACGAACCGACAAAGGGGGTAGACGCAGAATTTAAAGCGGTGCTTGCCGACATAATAAACACGCTTACGCAGTCGGGCGTAACAGTTGTTATGGTCAGTCACGACGTTGAGTTCTGCGCAAAGTATCCGCACAGATGTATGATGTTTTTTAACGGCGATATTGTTTCACAGGCAACTCCGAGAGAATTTTTTGCTTCAAATTCATTTTATACAACCGGCGCAAACAGAATTTCACGTGGTATTATTGAAAACGCTGTAACGGCAGAGGATGTAATTTACTGTTTTACAGGCAAAAAAGAGCAAAGAAATTTTGTAAATTATACAGACCTTTACAAATACGACTCAGATGAATTTACAAAACCACAGAAAAAGCAAATGCAAAAACTTCCGCTTTGGAAAAAACTTCTCGGTCTGTTTTCCGCTGTTGCGTTTGTGTTTTCGCTGATAGTAAATCTCGATTACTTACCAAATATAAACTCAAAAGCGTTGCCGACCTGGGCGAATTTTTTAATAGTTGCAATACCTGTTATTTTGCTTATGGTATCGTTTGGCTCAAAGTCAAAACGTCCGCTTGACGAGGTAAGACTTGACAGGCGAAAGCAAAAAATACCAAAACGCACCTTAGCGGCGGCTGTTATGATCCTCCTTGCAGTTCCTCTGACAATTTTTATCGGTGTAACATATCTTCAAGACAAAAAGCATCTGTTTATATCGCTTCTTGTTATGCTTGAATGTATGCTCCCGTTTTTTCTTGTTTTTGAGGGCAGAAAACCGCAGGCAAGAGAGCTTGTAATTATTGCGGTGTTATGCGCAATTGCAGTTGCAGGCAGAATGGCATTCTACTTTTTGCCGCAGTTTAAGCCCGTTATTGCAATTGTAATAATTTCCGGAATTGCTTTCGGCGGAGAGAGCGGATTTCTTGTCGGCTCGCTTACAATGCTATTGTCAAATATGATGTTTCAGCAAGGTCCATGGACTCCGTGGCAGATGTTTGCGGCAGGGCTAATCGGATTTTTTGCCGGTGTGCTGTTTAGAAAGGGGCTTTTAAGCCGAAGCAGAATATCGCTTTGTGTGTTCGGATTTGTTGTGACAGTTGTAATTTACGGCGTAATAATGAACATTTCAACGGCTGTTATGGCTCGGGTTCCGATGAATTTTGAAACTATTATAACCTACCTTGCACTCGGATTTCCGTTTGACATAGTAAACGGACTTTCAACAGTTGCGTTTCTGTTTTTCGGTGCAGAGCCTATGCTTGAAAAGCTTGACAGAGTGAAAGTAAAATACGGCTTGTTGTCATAACAAAAATATAAGGAGCACTTTAAGTGAATAAAACCGAAAACATTGAAAATTTCCAAAAAAGAATAAAACGAACAATATTTACCAAGGATCAAATAGATGAAAAGATTAAAACAGTTGGCAAACAAATCAGCGATTCATACGACGGAGCGCCGTTATTGCTTGTCAGTATTCTAAAAGGCTCGTTTGTATTTTTGGCGGATTTGTGCAGGGCAATAACAGTGCCGTGCGAAATCGGATTTATGTGTGCACAAAGTTATTTTTCGGGAACGGTTTCTTCGGGTGAGGTAAAAATCACAATGGACCTTGACCGTGACATAAGCAAATATCACGTTATAATTGTTGAGGACATTATTGATACGGGAAGAACGCTTAATTATATTGCCGAGCTTCTTAAATCAAGAAATCCGCTGTCGCTGAAAATTGTAACGCTGCTTGATAAGCCGTCACGGCGGGTTGTTAATTTAAAATCTGATATTTCTTTGTTTACAATTGATGATTATTTCGTAATAGGCTATGGCTTGGATTGCGGTGAGTATTACCGAAATCTGCCCTTTATAGCTGAGTATGATGAAAGTATGCAGTAAAAGGTTAAAACAGATTATAAAAAACAAAAAAGACAGGAACCCCTGTCTTTTTTGTTTTTGGCGTCGCTAAGAGGATTCGAACCTCCGGCCTACCGCTTAGGAGGCGGTCGCTCTATCCAGCTGAGCTATAGCGACATATTATTCACAGTAAATAATATTTTATATTAAATACAACGCTTTGTCAAGTTATATAAATATCGAGAAGTTGTCTATAAAATGTAGATGAAATATAGCGAATATGTTATGATATAAATATAAAAATTAGAAATAGGGTGAGAATATGAGTTTCGGACAACGTTTAAAACAACTTCGTGAGGAAAATGGACTTTCGCAAATTCAGTTTGCAAAGCTAATTAAGGTTACGGAGCAGAGAGTTGTCCTTTGGGAAAGTGACAGGGCAATGCCTCAGTCAAATGAAATCTCGGAAATATCCTCGCTTTTCGGAGTGCCTGTTGAAGAGCTTTTGCAACGGGATACTCCGTCGGAAATAAAAACACCTTTTGCAAGTGTCGAAGTAACCAACGATGAAAAGAAAATTCTCGAAACTTTGAAAAGTGAGAAATATCTTTTGCATATCGGAGTCATTGCTTTAGCTTTTGTCTTTTTGGGGTTATCGGTATTATTTATTGCAAAGTCAGTAATATTCTTTAACAAAACAAAAATCAGCACTGAGTTGATACTCGCTGTTTTTAATGCAGTAAGGTTCGTTTTTGTCTGTGTAGTTTGTTTTATAATCAGGCTTATTATGTCAAGGAATATTAAAAAAAGAGCAAAGTCTATTTATGATTCGCAAAGCGGAAAGTCAATGATTATTTTTGCATTTGACGATAAATATGAAATTATAGAAAATTGCGGCGGAATTGAAACTGTTACAACGTTTAAAAATACAGAATTATGCAGTTTAAAAGAGCTTGAAAGTTGTTATATATTTACTTTTATATACGGCAAAATATTTGTCGCCGATAAAGCTACACTTTCAGGTGACGGAGCAAGGCTTACGCAAAACGCTTCTTTAATCGGTCGTTTTAAATATGCATCAATTCTTTCCCTTGATTGCAGTTGTAATATTGACAGCCGAAAAGTGTATAAAAACAAAACACTTTCAGGTTTTCTTTTAGTTCTCTCCTTTTCATCATTTATATTTGCGGCGGGACTTCCGTCAATTTTCCTCTCGGCGGGTCAAACTGTGAATGTACTTAACGGTTTTGAGAAAGTTTTTTCACAAATTTCACCGTTTTGCACAATTGTATTTCCGCTTATGTCGCTTGTATTCGGAATAGTGAGTTATCGCAAAGGGATGAGGACAAAAATTAATATAATAACAGGGGCGGCAATGATTGTTTTTATTGCATTCTGGGCAACTTTGATTTCAATGGGATTTTTGCATTTAAAAGGATAAATTTTATTTTGAAGAAATGTACATGAGAATTCGAATAAAAAACGGACGTTTCAGAAGATTGAAACGTCCGTTGATTATATGTGGAATTTTATGCAATTGCGGCTTTCAGCTCGTCAACCTTGTCGGTATCCTCCCAACGAACACCGAGCTCTTCTCTGCCCATATGACCGTATGCGGCAAGGGGGAGATACTTGGTTTCTCTCAGCTTTAACTGCTCAATAATTGAGTTCGGACGGCAGTCAAATACCTTTTCAACGGCAGCAGCAAGTTGTTCGTTTGAATACTCTGATGTGCCAAAAGCGTCAACCATTATTGAAACAGGCTTAGCAACGCCGATTGCGTAAGCAAGCTGAATTTCACACTTCTTTGCAAGTTTAGCGGCTACAATATTTTTTGCAATGTAGCGGCTGTAGTATGCGGCACTGCGGTCAACCTTTGTTGGGTCCTTACCGCTGAAGCAGCCGCCGCCGTGACGTGAAAATCCGCCGTAGGTGTCAACAATAATCTTTCTGCCTGTAAGTCCCGAGTCGCCTACAGGACCGCCGATAACAAATCTGCCTGTGGGGTTTACAAAAATCTTTGTTTGATCATCAAGGAGATTTTCGGGGATAATCTCTTTGATAACGTACCTAATTAAATCTTTGCGGATTTGCTCAAGCGTGACGTTCTCATCGTGCTGGGTGGAAACAACAACAGTGTCAATTCTCACAACCTTATCATCGTCATACTCAACAGTAACCTGAGTTTTTCCATCGGGGCGCAGATAGCTTAACGTGCCGTCTTTTCTTACCTTTGTAAGCTGTTTTGCAAGCTTGTGGGCAAGTGAAACGGGAAGAGGCATAAGCTCGGGTGTTTCGTCGCACGCATAGCCGAACATCATACCCTGGTCGCCTGCGCCAATCTGATTGTTAAGGTCGTTTTTGCCGTCCTTAATCTCATAGCTTTCGTTTACACCCATTGCAATGTCGGGTGACTGAGAATCAATTGAGGTTAAAACTGCGCAGGTTGTGCCGTCAAATCCGCATTTGGGATTGTCGTATCCTATGTCGTTTATAACATTTCTTGCAATTGAGGTTATGTCAACGTAGCAGTCAGTTGAAATTTCACCCATAACGTGAACAAGACCGGTTGTGGTTGTAACCTCGCAGGCAACGTGAGCATTTTTATCCTGTTCAAGAATATTGTCAAGAACAGCGTCAGAAATTTGGTCGCATACCTTGTCTGGATGTCCTTCGGTAACTGATTCTGATGTGAATAAATGTTTTGCCATTATAAAAACTCCTTTTCTTAATGTAGTGCACAAAAACAGCGCCTTTCAACCGAAAGGCGCTTAGTTTACTCATCTTTCGGTAAAACCGCAGGATTTAGCACCTTGCAATTGCAGGTTGCCGGACGTCACAGGGCCTGACCCTCAGTCACTCTTGATAAGATTGCTATTTAGTTGTTAGCTTTATTATATATCAGCTTTTGTAAAATTACAATACGAAAATATGTGTAATTTTATATTTTGTTGAATTTTAGTGATAATTATCGAATTAAGACGGATAATTTATAAATCATCACTATTATTTAGTCGGATACCGGTATAAGTTAATTTTACTGTAAAAATTAAAAAATATATTTTACTATCGTTTATATCAGAATTAAGCACTGCATATATTTTCTTTGGTTAAAAGCTACAATTTATAAAATTATAGTTAGATATAATTAACATAATTAAAAGCGAAATAAACAAATAATAGGAGATAATATGTTAATGTTGCAAAAAATCTTTTAATAATGCATATAATTATTAAAAATACTTGTAAAATTTCAAGCAATATAGTATAATAACGTATATAATGTTATTTTTACGGATATTATGAAAAATAGTATTGGAGGTTATATTAATGACAGAATCATCTCTTAACGCCTTCAAGGGCACTATCGCCCAGGAAAGGAAGCTGAAAGATGTAATCGCAAAGCACAAGGATATGCCGGGTGCATTGCTTCCCGTTTTACAGGAGGCGCAGGACATTTACGGTTATCTGCCGATTGAGGTGCAGCAGATGGTTGCAGACGGCCTTGGAATCTCATTGAGCGAGGTTTACGGCGTTGCTACTTTCTATTCGCAGTTCAGTCTTACTCCAAAGGGTGAGCACAGAATCAGCGTTTGCCTTGGTACGGCGTGCTATGTAAAGGGTGCAGACAAAATCCTTGCTGCCATTGAGGAAAAGCTCGGTATTAAAAGCGGCGAGTGTACTCCGGACGGACTGTTCTCAATTGATTCCTGCCGTTGCGTAGGTGCTTGTGGACTTGCTCCCGTAATGATGGTTGACGATGAGGTTTACGGAAAAATGACTCCCGATCAGGTTGACAAAATTCTTGACAAGTACATTAAGAAAGGGGGCAAATAAGCCGTGAAACTTGAAGAACTCAACAAGATAAAAAAAGAACATGAACAGATTGTAAAGGTAAGAAAGATTGTTGCCTCAGAGGGTGAGAAACTTGCCAAAAAGACAGGCTACCGCAAGCAGGTGCTTGTGTGCGGAGGTACAGGCTGTACTTCTTCGGGTAGTAAAAAGGTAATAGAAGCTCTTGAAAAATCATTGAAAGCTAACGGATTGGAAAAGGAAATCCTTGTTGTAAGAACAGGCTGCTTTGGTCTTTGCTCGCTTGGTCCGATTATGATTGTATATCCCGAGGGCGCATTCTATTCACAGGCTACTCCCGAGGGTGTAGAGAGAATCGTTAAAGAGCACCTTAAAGAGGGTAAAATTGTTAAGGAACTCTTGTATGAGGAAACAGTTCATGAGGATGGCTCAATTATCTCGCTTTCAGAAACAGCTTTCTACAAAAAGCAGCTCAGAGTTGCACTTCGCAACTGCGGTGTAATTGACCCTGAAAATATTGATGAATACATAGCAGTTGACGGTTATCAGGCACTTGCAAAGGTGCTTACGAAGATGACTCCCGATGACGTTATCAATGAAATTACTGCTTCGGGACTTCGAGGCAGAGGCGGCGGCGGTTTCCCGACAGGCAGAAAATGGTCGTTTGCAAAAGCAAGTGTTAATGATGTTAAATATGTATGCTGTAATGCCGACGAGGGCGACCCAGGTGCATTTATGGACCGTTCAATTCTTGAGGGCGATCCGCAGTGTATTATTGAGGCTATGATTATTGCAGGTTACGCAATCGGCGCTCATCACGGCTTTGTATATATCAGGGCAGAATATCCTATTGCTGTACAAAGACTGCAAAAGGCTATTGACCAGGCTAAGGAGTACGGCTTCTTAGGTAAAAATATTTTCGGTTCAGGCTTTGACTTTGATATGGAAATCAGACTCGGTGCAGGCGCATTCGTTTGCGGCGAAGAAACTGCTCTTATGACTTCAATCGAGGGCAACCGCGGCGAACCTCGTCCCCGTCCTCCGTTCCCTGCTGTTAAGGGACTTTTCGGTAAGCCTACCGTACTCAATAACGTTGAAACATACGCTAACATTGCGCAGATTATATTAAACGGCAGTAAGTGGTTTACCTCTATGGGAACTCCCAAGAGCCCCGGTACAAAGGTATTTGCACTCGGCGGCAAGATTACAAACGTTGGTCTTGTTGAAATTCCTATGGGTACGACCCTGCGTGAAATTGTTGAAGAAATCGGCGGAGGAATCCCCAACGGCAAGAAGTTTAAGGCTGCTCAGACAGGCGGACCTTCGGGCGGTTGTATTCCTGCACTCCATATTGATACTCCGATTGACTACGACAGCTTGCTTGCTCTTGGTTCAATGATGGGTTCAGGCGGTATGATTATTCTTGACGAGGATACCTGTATGGTTGACATCGCTAAGTTCTACCTTGAATTTACCGTTGATGAAAGCTGCGGTAAATGTACACCCTGCCGTGTAGGTACTCGCAGACTTCTGCAGTTCCTCGACAAAATCACTTCGGGCAAGGGCGAAATGGAGGATTTGGAAAAGATTGACGAACTTGCACGCCATATGCAGACTTCTTCGCTTTGTGCGCTCGGTCAGACTGCTCCAAACCCTGTTTTGTCAACAATGAACTACTTTAAGGACGAGTATATCGCCCATATTAAGGATAAAACATGTCCTGCAGGTGTCTGCAAGGCATTGATGAAATATGAAATTATCCCTGCAAAGTGCAAGGGCTGTACGCTCTGTGCAAGAAACTGCCCCGTTGGCGCAATTTCAGGTACGGTTAAACAGCCTCACGTTATTAATCAGGATAAGTGTATCAAGTGCGGACTTTGTATGAAGAATTGTAAGTTCGGCGCAATCTACACACATTAAGGAGGGGTATTATGGATATGGTACATCTTAAAATAAACGGTATCCCTGTTGAGGTGCCGAGCAATTACACTATTTTACAGGCGGCAAAGGTCGCTAAAATTGAAATTCCGTCGCTTTGTTATCTTAAAGATATCAA